>JAJZAK010000013.1 GCA_021799485.1 bacterium
TTATCGTCGTGGCCGCTCATCGCCGTTGGTTTTGGCGGGATGTGATCCTGGGATCGACGGCCGAGACCATCTTGAGACATTCTCCCATCCCGGTCCTTTCCATTCCATCCGTCGAGAAAGGCGGTGGTCGGCGCCGGGAGCCGGCGGAACTGAGCGGGACGGAGGATTAGGGAGGGAGGCATGGGCATCATAGAGCGGCTCGTCAAGGAGCACGGCGAGATGCTTGGAATCCTCGATCAGATGGTTGATCTTCTCGCCCAGGCGGGAAACATCCGCGGCGAACGGCGGGCGGTCCTCGTGGGGAGGGAAATACCGGAACTTGAGAAGCGCGTGCTCGACATCCTCAAGCGGCATGAGCGCGAGGAGATGGAGCTTTTTAGCAGGGCCGATCCGGCCTTGAACGACGCCGTCGACCATCAGCATATGGAAATCGACGAGGTCTTCAGGATCGCCTCGGCCCTTATCTATCTCAAGGACCCGGGCAATCTTCATGCCATTCATTTCGCCTTGAAGCGCATCCAGGACGACCTCAAGCAGCATTTTTCCTACGAGGAGCGAGTCATCTTCCCTCTTCTGCCCGAGGAGCCTCGGGGCCAGGTCTTCACAATTCCCGCGTCCGGACCCGGCTCGGCCGACGCCTCGCAGGGACTGGGCAAGGGGAGAACATCTGCGCCCGGCCGCTAGGAAAAAGACTCGTCGGCTTTCTCACAGGGAAGATATCAAGGCTTCGCGCCGTGTGAAAAGTGAGGACCTGACCCCTTGTATTGATAAAAAAGCCCGGCCTTGGGAGCCGGGCTTTTTTGTGGCGCGACCGCGACTAGAACATGAACTGGAGCATCCCGCGGACCTCGGGGATAAAGTCGCGCGTGATCGTCCCTGCCGAAATTTGGTCGGGCAGGTCCGCCAGGACATACGATCCGACCCCGGTCTGGTGCATCACCGGCATGTTGAGGTAGAGAGGCGCCTCGCCCACGAGCTTGACGTTATGCCCGTGGATGTACCAAGTCACGGACGGCGTGATCTCGTCGATCACGGGGCTGTTGAGAAGATCGACGGAGTCCAGGATGCCGGTGGTGCTGTTGTAGGAACCGACCCCCATGGTCCGTCCAGGGAGCAGCCCCGCGTAGCGAAGTCCCATCTCCCAGGCGTGGTAGCGGTAGCTCCCCTGGGCGCGCCAGGCCGTCATATGGACGCCGCCGTAGCCGTTTTGGTATCCGCCCCAGTCGAATTCCGTCTCGCCCGTCAGGACCTGATTGTCTCCCACGGGCTTCCTTTCGATCCAATCCCCTCCCACCATATAGAGATCGCCGTCGGCCAAGTTCGCCGGCTTGTCTCCAGGTTCCTCGGCGATATACGGGTTCCAATTGGGATCGATGAGGAGCGGTTTGTCGCCGGTCGGATCGGTGTTAAGCACCGTCGAATGCCCGACCGTCGAATCCTTCATGAAAAGAGCGTTCACGAAGGCCGCCGTCTCCGTCTTGGTGACGTCGAGGCTGTTCTGCGTCACGTGATAGATATCCTGGTCCGCTCCATTTTCGTAGCCCATGCGGGCGACCAGCATCGGGATGCCGAGAATCTCCGGTAGGGCGTGGGTCGGGTTGACATTGACGTCGCGTCCGCCTCCGGCGAAGACGCCCACGGTGCCGGCGAACTTGCCCCGATATTCATTGGCGGATAATCCCACGTCGCGGCCCCCCTCGTTGCTGGGGCCTCCCCAGTTGAAGGCGTCGCTCGCGATGGATCGGTCGGTGTAGGTCATGTATCCGGTGTCCGTCAGCGCCTCGCGGCTGTACGGGATTCGGAACTGCCCGGCCATGATGGAGGCTCCCCTTACGGGCACCGGGATGTCGGCATAGGCGTCGAGCAGGGAGAGGGTCGGGCTGTTGCTCGAGGTCTGCTCCTCGCCGCCAAGCGACACCTGGGTTTCGTATTTGATGCCCTTGTAGCTTCCCTTGACGCCGAGCCGCGTCTCCTTGTTGAAGAGATAGACGCGGTCGTTGTTGCGGACGCTGTCCGGGACGTTCTCGGCCAGGCCGAAAAGTTGGAAGCGCCCGTCGACGCTGAAACTTCCCGTGTCGTTGCTGATGAGGGTGACGCCCGGATCGGCGGTCTGGGCGCGCGCCGAATGAGGGAGAAGCCCTCCAAGAAACACCGCGGCGATCGCGGCAAGCGGCTCTTTCATAACGCCTCCTTGTTGACGCTGGATGACGATCGGTTGACGTTTTGTCATAGCGCAACAATCCGGCCAAACGAAACGGCCAATCGCTCTCTTCATTCCAGCGAAGGCGGGGAGGCGGCCCCCCGACGCGCTGACGGGGCCGCCGGGATGACGAACGGAGTGGCTTTCAGCCGCATCTCGTTGCAAACGCCCTCAAGCAGCGATTCGGCTGTCCATTTGGCGACGAGGCCGGAAAGCCAATCGCCGTCGGCAAGCCCGCCCTCGGCGCGCACGCGGTAGACGACGCCCACGCCGTCGGCGAGCGGCGCAATCTCCCAAGATCCTTGGTAGGATTTAAAGCTCTTTCCGGAAACGTCGCTGAAGCCGATTTGTTTCGGCGCGGTCTCCTTGACCTTGAGGAGAAGCGAGATCGTATGGCGGAACAGGAAGAACCCCGCGCGTGATTTCTGAAAAAGATAGATGAAGCCGTCCGAGCGCTTGAGAACGCGGCTGGCGCTCATGGAGCGAATAAAGGAAGGGATGGCCTCGTAATCGGTCAGGACCCGCCACGCCTGCTCCGGGGTCGCGGGGCTCGTGAACCGGCCCTCGAGGATGAAGCCTTCCTTCCCGCGCTGAATCGAGACCCGTATGTCCTGGCCGATCGAGCATGCCGCGGGGCTAGGGGAGGAAAAGGCCGCGAACAGGGCCGCCGCCTGCGCGATGGCCAGGGCTCGCGGCCGGCCGCTTTCCATGTCATCCTCCGGACTTGAGGACTAGATCGTATCGAACGACGACCCGGTCCTTGACCTTGAGAGCCCCCAACATAAAGGTCGGGGGCTTGATGCCGTAATCGCTCATTAAAAGGGGATAGTTCCCGGTGAGCCGGGCCAAGCCGCCGTTGACGACGCAGACGGCTTCGAGATCGACCCCATGCTCCCGCCCCGCGATGGAGAGCATGCCGTGCGCATGGATGGCGTAGGAAGTTTGTCCTCCGGAGGCCTTGGGATCGCCGCTCACCTGATAGCTGCGCATTTTGAAAATGATCATCGGCGCCTCCTTTCCCTTCAGGGCCGTCCGCATGTTTTTGTCGAGGCCGCTCTCGCCCGATGATAGGGCCGCGACCGGAACGGTCAGGTCAAGGCCGCTCACGTATCCCTTAAGGATCAAGTCGGCCAGGGTAGCGTCCGCGACGTCTTTGGATGCGAATGCCGCCTCGAAATGATGGGCCTTCGCCGAGAAGCGGTGAAGGGTCGAATCTCCCTCGATCCAAAGCTTGCTTCGCGAGGAATCAAGCGCGAGGGGGGGCGCCGCGAGGGCCGTTTTTGTCACGGCGCCAAGCGCAAGCAGGACTGATAACACCCACGCTGAAAGCCTGCCGCGGGCTTGAAGAGGGTCTTTCATAACGCCTCCTAAGATTATCACGAGATGGGGTGTCTTGGAGTGTCCGCCAGGAACTTAAGCAACGAAACTGCCGGGCAAAATGGCCGGCAAGAATGCGGGCCGAAAATCAGGAACGCGATACTTCGTGGCGGACCGTGTTGACGGTGCGGCGCGAAATGCGGATGGCCCGTTCATTCTTGAGCCGTTCGGCGAGGATCTGGTCCGTCTGCGTCCTATCCGCGGCGAGCCAGCGGGTGAGAATCTCGCGCACGACCTTCCTGCGTCCCGGGACCAAGGTGATGAGCGGGACTTCCCGGCCTTGCGGGAGGAGCACGGAGCGTCCCGCCAGCGCGCGGCTGATCGTGCTGGGCGCGAGGTCGAGGCGCCGCGCAAGCTGGCGCAGGCTGATCCCCGTTTTGTCCTCCTCCTTGCCGCTGCCCAGCGCCATCGCCTGGATTTTCACCGCCGATTCGAGGATTCGAAAGAGGGTGTTCTGCCTGAGATTGACCGCCTCGATTTTTTTAAGAAGGCGCGGCAGGCGCCGGCGCTCTTCCGGCCCCAGTTCTCCTTTATCTTTCCATTTCTCGACCATCTCGTAGCGCAGTTGGTAGAGGCCCCGGGCCCAGTAGGGGGAGAGGAACTCGAAGGCGGGTTCGTCGTCATCGAGTGAAATCCTCGCGAGGCAGGCGTAGGATTGGACGGCGCCGGGGTCGCGGTTGGGAAGCTCGAACTCGGAGCGGCTTCCCATCTCAAGAAGAAAATCGTGGATCATTCGGACATCGGCGAGATTAGTCCCCGTTCGCTCCGCGATTTGGGGAAGGGTCAGCGGCTCCTCGGCGTGCAGGAAATAACGCTCGAAGTTTTCCTTCCCGATCTTGCGGATGAGCTCGACCAAGCTCTGACGCCCTTCGAGAAGGGCGTCCACTTGGACCCGGTCTCCTTTGGCGATGAGCCGTTCGTTCATCTCATAGAATCGCCCGCTCAGCTGCCCCCGAGGCCAGCGGTGACGGCGGATGGCGGCCGGCAACTGCTCGCTGCCGAAGAAAAGCTTCTGGAAGAGCGGGTCTTTCTCGATTTTCTCGATTTCTCGGGCGAACTCCTTTTCCGGCATATGGACCAAGTCCGCCATCCGGAGTCTGCCGAAGATGGCCATGCGCTGTCGCGCTTCGAGACGCGGTTCGAGTCTTTGGTGGGTATCCATGGGTTTATTGGTTTTGGCTGAAACGTTACGGTAGCTCTGTAGCAATATTCCAGCCAATGCGGCAATGAGGGGGGAGACGTTCCAATATGGAGCGCATTTTGTTATGGTCAAGAAACGCATGAGAGATGCCAAAGCATCGTTGGCCCGGGTGTTTCAAAAGGCCTTGGATGCCGCCGCCGATTTAGTCTGGCTGCGCGACCCCGTCACCGGGACGGTTCTTGAGGTCAATGAGGCGACCACCAAAGCCCTGCAGTGTTCCCGAGAGGAGATCGTGGGCCACGATTTGGGGAATTTTACCGCGGACCTGGATGCGGAGGCATACGCCCGCTATCAGAAAGAAATCGAAGCCGGGCGCACCGCCATCATCGCCGCGACGATCGTCGGGAAATCCGGCCGCAGGATCCGGCTTGAGTGCCGGTCCTCGCTTATTCCCTATGGCGGCGGGAAAGCCGTCTTCTGCATCGCGCGCGATATCGGCGAGACTCTTAAAGAGGAGCGATCCCGAGCCCTTCTCCAGGAGGCCGTCAAACGTTCCAACGACGTCGTGATTTTCTACGACCCGAACGAAATCATCACGGAGGTCAACGACGCCTTCGAGAAGCACTACGGCTATTCCCGAAAGGAGGTGGTGGGCCGATCCTCCGATATTCTGCACTCCCGGCATACGACTCCCGAGGTTCACCGCGGGAGGTGGGAGGCCCTTCGCGATCCCGCGCGCGGCTATTGGCGGGGAGAGGTCATCAACAAGGCCAAGGACGGACGGGAGATACCGGTCATGCTCAGCATCACGACGGTGCGCAAAGATGCGGGCGAGATCGTGGGCTTCGTCGCCAACGCGGTGGATATATCCGAGTTCAAGGCTCTCCAGGAGCGGCTGGCTCAGGCCCAGTCCCTGGCGGCCGTCGGGGAAATGGCCGCCATGGTCAGCCATGAAATCAGGAATCCCTTAAGTTCGATCATTTTGGCCGCCAAGCGCGTGGCCGAGGACGACCTACCCGCCGACGAACGAGACGCCGCGTTGAAGGTGCTCCTTTCCCAATCCGGCCGCCTCAATGAGACGTTGAGCCATTTTCTGACCTATGTCCGGCCCCGTGAGATCAAGCTTTCGCGAGCCAACCTCAACGCGATAGTGGGGGAAATAGCCGACCTGATGCGGGCGGACCGGGACGTCGTGGGGAGGATTCGATTCGCCGTCGCCGTGGACCCGGCTCTCTCTCCTTTTTATATGGACGCGGATCAAATGAGGCAGGTGCTTTGGAACATCGCTCTCAACGCCGTCCAGGCCATGGGGGGGGAGGGCGAGCTCAAGATGGTGGTCGGGCGCCATGGAGGGCAGGCCTTTGTCGTCATCTCGGACACCGGCCCCGGCATCGCGCCCGAGCGCCTCAAGTCGATCTTTAATCCTTTTATGACGACCAAGGCCAAGGGAACCGGGCTGGGGCTCGCGATTTGCGACCGCATCGTCAAAGCGCATGGAGGACGCATCGAGGTCTCAAGCCGGGAAGGAGCGGGCGCGACTTTCTCGATTTTCCTGCCCTGCCGGCTCCAGATGTCGGCCTGAATTTGCCCAGGATGCTACCCTAAAGATATCATGGCTTTGCAAGCGAACGGCAGCGGCATGGACCTCCCCAAGCTTCTCCTCGTCGAGGACGACTCCTCCGTCTCCCTTCTTTTGAGCGCCGAGCTCAAGCGACGCGGGCTCGACGTCGTATCCGCCAAGTCCGGGACGGAGGCCTTGGCGAAGCTCACGGCCGAGCCCTTCGACATCGTGGCGACCGATTTGCGGCTCGGCGACATGGACGGGCTCGATGTCCTCGCGGCCGCGCGAAAGTTCCGGCCCGAGGCCGCCGGCATCGTCATCACGGGGCACGGCTCCATCACGAACGCCGTCTCCGCCATCAAGGCGGGAGCCTACGACTATCTCACGAAGCCCGTGGAGATCGACGAGCTCCATCTCGTCATCCAGAAGGCCCTGGAGCACCGTGGGCTCGTGCGGGAGGTGAACCGCCTGCGCGAGGAGGTCAAGGACAAATTCAGCTTCGAGGGCATCGTTTACACGGGCCCCGCCATGGCGCGCGTCCTCGATCTCGTGCGCAAGGTCGCGGTCACGGAGGCGACCGTCCTCATCCAGGGAGAGTCCGGGACGGGCAAGGAACTCATCGCGCGCGCCATCCACGAGAAAAGCCCGCGGCGCGCGGGCTCCTTCGTCGCCATCAACTGCGGCGCCCTCCCGGAGGGTCTCCTTGAAAGCGAGCTTTTCGGGCATGTCCGCGGCGCTTTCACGGGCGCGGAAAGGAACAAGAGGGGTCTTTTCGAGGAGGCGGGCGGCGGGACGCTCTTTTTGGATGAGATCAGCGAGACGACGCCCTCATTGCAGGTCAAGCTTCTGCGCGCCCTTCAGGAGGGGGAAATCCGCCGCGTCGGCGACAACCATCCGATCAAGGTTTCGGTTCGGCTCGTCGCCGCCACGAACAAGGACTTGGCGAAGCTCTCTCGCGAGGGGAAATTCCGCGAGGATCTCTACTATCGTCTCAAGGTTTTCCCGGTGAACTTGCCGCCGCTGCGGGAGCGCGTCGATGACATTCTGCCCCTCTCGGAGCATTTTCTTAGGAAAGCGGCGAAGAAGATCGGCCGGCCACCTGTCAGGCTGTCGCCACGGGCAGCCGCGGCCATGAAGGCGTATTCCTGGCCCGGGAATGTCCGCGAACTGGAGCACGCCATGGAGCGGGTCATGATTCTCGCCTCGGGGCCGGAAATCGCGTCTGGGGACCTTCCGCCGGAGATCCAACAGCCGCCCGAGGGGGTGGCGGCTCCTTCAAAGGGGCGCACCTTGGAGGAAATTGAGCGGGAGCATATTTTGGCGGTGCTCCGGGACTGCGGCAACAATCAGGCGGATGCAGCCAAAAGGCTTGGCATCGCCCGCAACACGCTTTGGCGCAAGCTGAAAGAACTCGGCCTAGCCCCGGCAAAAAAGCCTTCTGTCTAGAAGGCTTTTCTCCAAGCCATATCTTGGCCGATTCGTTGCTAAGAGCTATGATGAGGGCTTGGCATGAAAACCGGTTCCGTGCTGCTTGTCGAAGACGACATCTCCTGCCGGACATTGTTGTCCTTGGAGCTTCGGAGCGCCGGTTATGACGTGGATTCCGCCCCAGGCGGGCGGGAGGCTTTGCGCCTTTTGGAAACCAAGCCCTATGACTGGCTGGTGACGGATGGGCGCATGGCGGAAATCGACGGCGTGGCTTTAAGCCGGATCGCGAAAAAAATCCGGCCGACGCTAGGCATCGCGATGGTGAGCGCGGTCTACGGCGAACGCGACGTCACGGACGCGCCCGTCGACAAATTGTTTCCCAAGCCGGTCGTCGTGGATGACATCTTGAGGTGGCTCCGCGGCGAATTTCCATCGCAGGAGCCCGCTCCCTGTCGATGACGGCGGCTCTGGCCGTAATCCTAGCCGCGTCGCAAGCTTGGTCCGTCGATATCGCCACAAGCCCACGCCCCGCGACGTTGAGCGAGGTGGTGGCCTTGGTCCTCGAAAAAAATCCCGCCGCCGCCGAAGCCGCATCGCGTTCCCGCGAGGCCGAGGCGGCCTTGGGCCAGGCGCGGCTCTCCAGCCTGCCGCGGCTTGAAGCGGACGCCGCGGCGACCAGGGGAGACAATCCCGTTTACGTCTTCAGCACGCTTCTCGAACAGAGGAGGTTTTCTCCCAACGATTTCAATGTCGGTTTCCTCAATAGTCCGGGGTATATGAACGACTACCAGGGGCAGGTCAAGATGGTGGCGCCCCTCTTCACGGCTTTCGAGGCATCGAGCCGGGAGAAAATGGGGAGCCTTGCCCTCGAAGGCGCGCGCGCCGCCGAGGATTCTCTGCGCCAGTCTCTCCGGCTCCAGGCGATTCGGGGTTTCCTCGCCGTGCTCGCGGCGCGCGCGCTCTCGGATGAACTGCGCGCCAGGGAGGCCAGTTCCGAGAAGGAGATCCTTGAGGCGCGCAGGCTTAAAGCGAAAGGCCTCGTCCTGGGCTCCGACTATTACGCCGCGACCGCCATCCTGGGCGAGCTCAAGGCCTGGGGAAGGAGAGTGGACGGCGAACTCTCGTCGGCGGAGCTCAAGCTCTGGCTCCTAGCCGGAGCGGAGGCAGGGGAATTTAAGGCGGCTGGAGCCCTTGGCTCGGGCGCCTACGACCTCCCCCCGATGCGGGAGATGGTCGCCGCGGCGGTTCGAGAGCGGGGAGAGGCCCGGCGCGCGGCCCTGGCCGAGGCCTCGGCGGGCGTTGACCGGCGGCGCGTCCAGATGAGCCTCCTTCCGAGGGTGGGGGGATTCGGGACCTTTGAGACCGACACCTGGAATTTCCAATCGGGCCCCTCCAATCGCCTGGTCGGTCTCCAGGCGAGCATGCCTTTCGGGGACCCGACCTATGGCGCGAGGCTCGCGAGAGCGCGGGCGGCGGAGGAGGCGGCGCGGGCCGCAAGGTCCAAAATCGAGCAGGATGTTCGCGCCGAGATGGAGGGCGCCTACGCGAGCTATCGGGGCCTCGTCGAGGGAATGCCGTCCGTCCGGGAGTCCGTCGCCGCCTCCTCCCGCTCCCTTGAGATGGTCCGTCCTCTCTACCGCAACGGCCGCCAGAGCGTGATGGAGGTGCTGCGCGCCGAGGAGGCTTGCGCCCGCATGGAGGAGGCGTGGATGGAGGTCCTCGAGGGGCTTCATGGCGGCTACGCCCGGCTCCTTCTCATCGAGGGCCGGCTCGACGCGAAGGCCGTCGAGACGATCGACAAAAGGCTCCGATGAGCGAACCCAGGAAACTCGGTCCCGCGGGAAGGCTCGCCCGGGCCTTCGTCGTCTCGAAGCTGACGCCGCTTTTGGCGCTTTTCTCGCTTTTTGTCGGCGCGCTCGCCCTTTGGAAGCTCCCCCGAGAAGAGGAGCCTCAGATCAACGTGCCGATGTTCGACGTTCTCGTGCCCTTTCCTGGGGCGAGCGCGCGGGAGGTCGAGGAGCGGGTGGTCAACGTGGGCGAGCGCCGGCTCCGAGAGATTCCCGGCGTCGAATACATCTATTCGACGGCCCGGCCGGGCCAGGCGCTCTTCATCGTGCGTTTCAAGGTCGGAACGAGCCCGGAGCGGGCGATGACGCTCATTTACACGAAGACCTTTTCGAACGCGGACCAGCTGCCTCCGGGAGCGGGCCCTCCTCTCATCAAGCCGCGTTCCATCGACGATGTGCCCATCCTGACGCTGACCCTATGGGGAGGGAAGCGGGACGGCTTCCAGCTCCGGCGCGCGGCGGCGGAGCTTCGCCAGGAGATCGCGGCCGTGGGCGACGTCGCGGAAATAAGCATTATTGGAGGCAGGCGCCGGAGCTTCCTCGTCCATTTCGACCCGAAGAAGATCGCGGCGCGGCGTCTTTCGCCCTCGGACCTCGCCGGCATGATCCGGGCCTCCAACGCCAGAATGGGCTCCGGCCATTACGACCGGGACGGCAAGGCGGTGGAGGTGGATGCCGACGCCTTCATTCGCTCCGCGGACGATCTCAGACGTCTCGTGCTCGGGGTCTCCGGAGGGCGGCCCGTGCCCCTGAGCTCCGTCGCGACGGTCAAGGACGGTCCCGACGAGGAGGAAAACGATGTTTTTACCGTCCCGGGACTATCGCGGGAAGGCGTCTCGGGCGCGCCGATTCCGGCCGTGACGATCGCGATTTCCAAGCGCCGAGGCGCCAACGCCACGGAAGTCGCACGGGAGGTCTTGAGGCGGGTCGAGGCGTCGCGAGACAAGCTCCTGGCGCCGGACATGCGGCTGACGGTCACGCGGGACTATGGAAGAACCGCGAAGGACAAGTCGGATGAGTTGATCTTCCACCTCTTGTTGGCGACGTTCTCGGTGACGGCGCTCATCGCCTTGGTCCTGGGCATGCGCGAGGGAGCGGTCATTTTGACGGCGATTCCCGTGACGCTCGCCCTCACGCTCCTCTTTTATTATCTCGTCGGATACACGTTGAACCGCATCACGCTTTTCGCCCTCATCTTTTCGATCGGCATTTTGGTCGACGACGCGATCGTCGTCGTGGAGAACATCCATCGCCATCAAACGATGGCGGACGGCCGGTCCCTCAAGGATCTCGCGGTGGATGCCGTCAACGAGGTGGGAAATCCCACCATCCTCGCGACCTGGACCGTGATCGCGGCGATCCTGCCGATGGCCTTCGTGCGGGGGCTCATGGGCCCCTACATGCGCCCCATCCCCGTCGGCGCATCGGCCGCGATGCTTTTTTCCCTCGTCGTGGCCTTCGTCGTCTCGCCGTGGGCGTTCCGGGCGCTTCTCGATCTCTGGCCGGCCAAACAAGGAGAACCGTCCGCCGTCGACCGCTTTCTCGGCCGGCTCTATCGAAGGGTCATGCATCTTCTCATCGACACCCCCGGAGCCGCCGCCGGCTATTTCGCCGTCGTCGCGGCGCTGTTTCTCGGCTCCGTTTCCCTGGTTTTCCTCAAGCTCGTCCGGGTCAAGATGCTTCCCTTCGACAACAAAGACGAGATCGAAGTCGTCCTCGACATGCCGGACGGGACTGACTTCAAGAGAACTCGCGCCGCCGCGGCCGAGATCGCGGAGCGTCTTCGCGAGGTGCCGGAGATCCGCCAAGCGACCGCCTACGTAGGCACGGCGGCGCCGTACAATTTCAACGGATTGGTGAGGCACTACTTTTTCCGCACGAGCCCCTCGCAGGCGGACATCGCCGTCAATCTCCTTCCCCGCGGCGAGCGCAAGAGACAGAGCCACGATATCGCGAAGGATCTGCGCCCCGTCCTGCACGCCATCGCCTCCCGATACGGAGCGCGGCTCCAGGTGGCCGAGGTGCCCCCCGGTCCGCCGGTGCTCTCCACGCTCGTCTTCGAGATCTACGGCCCGGACGCGGCCAAGAGGGACTGGTTTGCGGGGAGGCTTGAGGAGCTTTTGAAGCGGTCGGAAGGCGTCACCGACGTCGGAAGCTACGTTTCCGGCACTCAAGCGCTCGACCGGCTGGCGGTCCAGCGCGAGCTGGCGACTCTCAACGGCATTCCCGCCTCGGAAATCGTCCACACGGCTCGGCTGGCGCTGGCGGGGGAAACGGAGGGGCTCGCGCATGTCGCCCGGGAAAGGGAACCCGTTGAGATACGCCTGAGGCTGCCTCCCTCGTTGCGAACCGGGCTTGAGGCGCTGCGGGACGTGCGACTGCCCTCCCGCAGCGGGGCGATGCTGTCGCTCGGGAAGCTCACCCGAAGGTCCTCGCGGTCGCTTGACGCGTCGATTTATCACAAGAACCTCCAAGGGGTCTCTTATGTGCTCGCGGACGTCGCTGGGAAAGAGGAAAGTCCCGTCTATGCGATTTTGAAGCTGCGCCGCGCGATCCTGCGTCTTGCCCAAGACTCCGGCCTCGCGCTTCGCGAATACTTCACGGAGCAGCCCCCCGATTCCAGGCGATGGGCCCTCAAGTGGGACGGGGAGTGGCAGATCACCTACGAGGTCTTCCGCGACATGGGCTTCGCCTTCGCGGTCGTTCTCGTCCTCATCTATCTTCTGGTCCTCGCGTGGTTCGAGGATTTCGTGGTTCCCTTCATCATCATGGCGCCCATCCCGATGACTCTCATCGGGATCTTGCCGGCCCATGCGGCGATGGGGGCTTTCTTCACCGCGACCTCCATGATCGGCTTCATCGCGGGGGCCGGCATCGTGGTGCGCAACTCGATCATCATCGGCGACTTCATCGAGCAGCGGCTTCGCGAGGGCGTTCCCTTGAAGGAAGCTTCGATCGCGGCCGGCGAGGTGCGCTTCCGGCCCATGCTGCTGACGGCGCTGGCGGTCGTTGTCGGCGCGGGCGTGATCCTGTTTGATCCCATCTTCCAGGGGCTTGCCGTATCCCTGATCGCGGGGGAACTCGCCGCGGCGCTGCTCTCATGGGTGTCGATCCCTCTCCTCTATTATTTCTACGCGAAAAAATTTAAATTCAAGGAGGCGAAAACATGAGCTTGGAGAATCGCATACGGATGATCGCCGGGGTTTTGATCCTGGCCAGCCTGGCGCTCGCGCATTGGGTGAGCCCCTATTGGTTATGGTTCACGGCCTTTGTGGGCGCCAATCTCCTCCAATCGGCCTTCACCCGCTGGTGTCTCATGGAGGATATGCTTAAAAAGTTGGGATGGGCGGGGCCTGGCGGAAACGATGCGTGATAAGACGGGATTGATAAAGCGACGGAAAGGAGGACGGCTGGCATGATCAAGGTGAACGTGGGAACAGTGGATCAGTGGATGAGAATCCTTGCGGGACTCGTGATTATTTCCCTCGCTTTCTGGGGTCCGAAGTCCCCCTGGGCGTGGTTAGGGTTGATTCCTTTGGCGACCGGGCTCGTCAAATGGTGCCCGGCGTACGCGCTTTTCGGCGTCTCGACCTGCAAAACGAATAATTAGCGCGTCATTTCCGCTACCATCGGTAGCGCAGGCCGACGCTGACGCCGTCCGGGAAAAAACTCAAGAGAAGCGGCGTGGGCCTTTTATAGGCCCAGTACGCCCAGGCCGTGCCGATCGCCCAGCCCGCGAGCACGTCGGAGGGCCAATGCCCCCATGTTTTCATCCGGGCCATGGCGTCCCAGGCGGGCAGCGCCTCGAGAAAGTAGACCGAGGGGTGCTCGTCGTGATATTCAAAAATGAATGGTGAAACCATGCTCGCGATGGCCGAGACGTCGGAGCTGGGGAAGCTCGACGACCAGCCGTTGGTGCCCTGAAAGAAGAGGTCGGGGTTGTCCGTGGCGAGCGGACGCTCGCGCCGGAAGGATTCCTTGAGCAGCAGCATGGAGACGCCGTTGGCGGCGGAGGCGTCGATCGACTGCCAGAAGGTCTTGCCGAGCTTCGTATCGCCGCCTTCCCAGAGCCCCCCGATGATCTCTCCGGCGATCATTCCGTTGAGGACGCCTATCTGGGCCGGGCGGTACCAGATGCCCGCGTTGTCGTAAGGGATGCGGCAGTCGATGCCGATCGGGCCCCCGCAGGCGAGCGACAGGCGCGAGGGGATAAGCGAGAGCGAGATCAAGAGAAACCCCCTGGAGACAATCACGGGTGTATTGTGCTAAATTGCGCGCATTGTTTCTTTATGACGGATGTCATAGATTGGCTTGCGGGGGTCTTGTATGCTGGCCTCGATGATTGGGTGATGGAGGGGCGGAACCAAAGGAAGATCCCTGGCAAGAATGTTGCGAGCGTATGACAACGTCACGCAACCGTCAAAAGTCGCCAATAAGAGGAGGGTTCTGACAATGGTTGTTGATCAAGGACGGGAGATTTTCCAGAAGGTGAGAAGGGCGTGGCGAGCCGGCCTTATTTTATTTTTGATCTTCGGCTCGGCTTGGCTGCTGCCGCCCCTGGTGCATCATTGGCGGCATCTCTGCCCGGTGAAGCCCGACGGCGTCGCCGAAAGCTACGCCGTTCCGGCCTTCGCCCGCAAGTACGGAGTCAGCTGCTCTCAATGCCATACGGCCTGGCCGGATTTGAACGCCTATGGACGCTGGTTCAAGATCCAGGGTTACGTGCGGGAGCTGGGCTCGACCGACGGCGTCATGCAGGCGAAAGACGGAGGGGGGCTTTGGACGGAAAAGAATTTCCCCATCGCTGCGGTCGTCATCTCCCGTCCCTACGACAAAGGCACGACGGGCCAAGGGGATTACTCAAGCGGGCAATCGGAGGCCCGCATGCGGGCCTTGCAGGACATGACGCTCTTCATCGCGGGAGGCGACGTTTCCAATCACATGTCCTATTTCATGGCCACCGACTTCGCCGACAATAACGACGGCAATACGAGCGAGTCGACGCAATATTCGCCCCAGGTGACGGACATCCAGGTGGGCTACCATCCGGATCGGTACATCAACATCATGGCGGGGAACCGCTCCTTCTGGATGACGGACCCCTACCAGACGCTGAGCAACGCCGAGGAATTGACCATCACGCCGCGCCCTCTTTCGGCCGCGGGCTTCCTGGCGGGAGACAGCATGGACGGCAACAAGGATACCTTGGCGGAGTACGGGACGCTGGCTCTCGCCAAGGATAGCCCGTCCTTCCTCTATTATTCCGCGGGATATTCCGCCGGCGTGGCGGCCTCGGGCAGCACGGCGCAGCCGGGCGCGCTCCCCTCGGACGTGGCGGCGGAGCTCGACCTGGACAGCGGAGACGGTTTGATGGTCGGCGCCTTCGCCGACAACGACCGGGTGATCGGAGATCTCAGTTCTCCCGTCACGTACGACTTCACCGCCAAGCGCATCGGCGGCCAAACCTTGATCGAGCAAGGCGGCTTCACTTTCCGCGGCGTCTTCATGGCCGAGGACGACAAGAATATCGGCACCACGGAAATGGGCTACGGGAGAGCCGCTTACGGCGAACTCTTCTATACGTTCATGAACAAGGATGGCATCCGTCCGCTCTTTGTTCCCCTCGTCCGGGAAGACTGGATCCAGGGGCAATCCGGCTCGAATACCACGGCCAGCTCCAATTATGCGGGACTGACTCTGGGGTTGACGCAATACGTCACGCAAAACGCCAAACTGACCCTCGAGTACGCCATGGCCGAGAGCGCCGCCGGCCCGGCCGTGGGGGGCGATCCCAAGGAGCATCGTTGGGTCGGCCAAATGGCGGTCGGCTTCTGATCTGACGGAAAGAGACCTTCGCTCTCCGCCCGCGACGCCCGGCGGGCGGAGAGGAGGGAGGGGAGGGGTCAAGTCTTCGCAATTCACAAACGGCAATGTGAATTGCGAAGACTTGACCCCTATATGACGCATGTCATAGCCCGAGGATGTGCCCCCTGGTATCCTAAAGGAAGCTAAGCAACAAAGGGGGTTCTATGAAAAGGGTGATGGAAGGTTGGATGAAGGGAATTCTGGCGGGGGCGATCGTCGCGGGCGTCGCCGCGGCGGCGAGGCGGGGCGTCGCGCAATCCGCTTCGGGGGCGCTATTTCCGAACGACTTGGGGCCGACCTCGATCGACGTTTCGTCGTACCCCAAGGAATACCAGGAAACCTACAAGGTCTTCCAGTTCAAGTGCGCGGCATGCCACACGATCGCGCGTCCGATCAATTCGCAGTATGTCGAGCTCTCGGATGCCCAGCAGGCGGCGATGAAGACGTCGACCCCCGAAATGTTCAAGGATCCCGCGGTCTGGCAGATCGGCGCTCATATCTGGAACCGCTACGTGAAGAAGATGATGGCCAAGCCTGGCTGCCCGGTGGGCCGGGACGGCAAGAGGATATGGCAGTTCCTCGTCTACGACTCCAAGGTCCGCAAAACCGGCGCCAATGCCGTCGCCTGGAAAAGCTCGCGCCAAAAGCTCCTCGAGGAATTCGCGAAGGCGAATCCCGCGCGCTATCACGAGCTTTTCCCCTCGACGGTCGCCGCGAAGTAAGCCATTCTGACTCCGCCCTCTCTTCCCCCTGAGGGGAGGGCGGAGTTTAATTTTCTATAATCGCCTGGTCGTTCTTAAAAGAGGGGGAATGATCATGGCCATGGAACCGAAGATCGCTCAGCGAGGGCCGTACGTGAAGGACGAGAAGCCCGGGGAGTATTATTGGTGCGCCTGCGGGCAGTCCCAGAACCAGCCCTACTGCGACGGCTCGCACAAAAGGCTCGACACGGGACTTGCTCCGATTCGTGTTGAGATCAAGGAAGCCAAGAAGGTGGCTTGGTGCGGCTGCAAGCGCTCGATCAACAAGCCTTTTTGCGATGGAACGCACGCTCGGCTGCCGAAATAAGAGTCTTTCTTAAATAGTCCGGGCTGGCGAGGTATCCGGCGCGGGAGGCCAAGAGGCGCTCTTAGAAACCGGCTTCATGCGGACGGCCCATGATCGAGATGACGCGGGCCTCGGTGCTCTTCCCGCGGCGCTCGGGCACGTCGAGAACGAAATCCCGCCGCTTTTGGCAACGCTCAATCTCCTGCGCTAAGACCGATACGGAGCATCGATCGGCGTCCGGGCAATCGCATAGGAGGACAAGCCGACGGCGCAGGGAGAGAAGGCCGAGGGGCTTGATGATATTGAGGGAGGAGGGGGTCCGCAGCTCAACCGCGTAGAACCTCTTGAACTCCCCCCACGTGATGATCCCGTCCTCGTAGCGCTGCCGGAGCGCGATGCTGGGCGCGAGGGCCGGGATCCACGCCTCGAAGAGGCCGTGGCTGTTCTTGCCGCGAGGCGTCTTCCAAGATGGAAGAATCCGGTAGCCTTCCCCGGACCATCCGAGTTCTCGAACGTCCACGGCTTTCCCCTGCCGCGCGTTGATCATGAAGAAACTGTACCCCCTTGAGGGGCTGTGCGGGTATGACTTGAGTCATAGGGAGAGGGAGGCGACGAGAGCGGTGTCGGACTTTGAATTTTTGAGTTATGTCCCCGGCCCAAAAGTTAAAAGGTCAAAGTCTGACACTGCTCTCGGCGGCTTCTTGCAGTTTCTTGAAGTTCTTGATGTGGATCTTGCCGTGCGAAGATTCGAGAAGGCCGTTCTTCTCGAACTTGGAGATCACGCGAAAAACGGTCTCGACGGCGGCGCCGACGAGCTCGGCCAGTTCTTTCTTCGTGAAGGGCACGACCGTCCCGTGCACCTGGTGCAGCCGGCACAGGATGGCCGCCAGCCGGACCGGAACCGCCTCCTGGCCGAGGCAGCGTAGTCCCTGCATGTCCCGGAGGCGCTCGGAGCAAAGCGAACACAGGCCGCTTAGAAAACCAGGGTGCTTGGCGTAGCAGTCGAGAAAAAGACGCTCGGGGAGCCAGATCGCCGTCGTGGGCGCGGCCGCGACGGCGGTGCAGGGGTAGCTTCTGTCTCCCGAGCCCAGGCGGCAGAGCGTCCCGAAGAGCTCTCCGGTCGCCAGGCTTTCAAGGGCGAGGGACTCTCCTTGGGACGTGAACTTGAAGATTTGAATGCGCCCGCTGCGCAGCACCCAGACGCCGTCCGCGCGTTCGCTTTCGCTGTAAATCGTATCCCCCTTCCGGTACGATTTGACGCGGGCGGAGGATGCCAGCCTTGCGACGTCGTCGTCGGGAAGCGCCGTGAACGGCTTCAGTTTCGAGAGGAATGCCTTGACGTCGATCGCCGGATCGGGCATGACGAAAGCATTGTGCCTCTTACGTCGGCGCGGCTACAAGACCTTCATATAACCGCCGCCCCACGCGAGGCCCGCCCCGACCACTCCGTAGACGATCTCGTCCCCGGAATGGAGGAGGTCGAGGCCTTGGGCGAGGGCCGAGGGGCATCCGGCGGCGGCGGTGTTCCCCTGCTCGCGGACGTTCCTCAGGTGCCGGGCGGCGGGCAGGCCCAGATGGCCCAGAATCGACTCCTGCATGACGTGGTTGGCCTGATGGGCGACGGTCCAGCAATCCTCGGCGAAGAGCCCTTTTCTTTCGGCGACGGCCTCGAAGATCTCGCAGGTCTTGCGGATGGAGAATTCCCGCACCGCGGCGCCGTTCTGGCTGAAATGCCCCGTCGACTCCATCGTAATCTCATCGGCGCCGGAGGCCTTCGTCTCGAAGATCAGCGGTTCGACCAGGAGCCGCCCCGCGTGGCGGGCGGAGACGACCTGGGCGGCCGCCCCGTCTCCGAAAATGTAGCCGTCGATGGAGGACGGCGAATAATCGGTGCGCGTCGTGTAGACGCTGATCTGGACGCAAAGCACGAACTCCGGAAGCCCCTCGGGCCTCGCGTCGTCGAGAACCTTCATGTGGAGGGCGAAACTGGGACAGGCGGAGTTGATGTCGCAATGCGGGCCGTCGTCGGCGCCGAGTTCCTTGGCGATAAGGCTCGCCGTGTTGGGAACGAGGTCGAAGGGGATGTCGTTGTTCGCGATCACCCAGCCGACATCGGAAGCTTTGATGCCGGCGTTCCGGATGGCCTCCCGGGCCGCCGCGGCTCCGAGGACCGCCGGGGTCCAGCCGCGGGATTTCGCGTGGAAAACCGCCTGCTCGATGTCGCGGTTCTTGGTCTTGAGGATGTAGTCCCTGCTCAGGATCGATCGGCGCCTCTCGATGCCGAGGCGCGACGCGACCCAGGCGGGGCCGCGCTCCAGGCCCACTTCCTTATGCAAAAAGTCGTTGGTGATTTCGGTGTCGGGAAGGGACCAACCCATTCCCAGGATGTGCAGCAAGTCTTCCTCCTTTCGGAAAAAGAAATTATAGCCCAGAACGGAAGGGTTTGAAGAGCTCCGCCAGCAACATAATGACCGAATGAGCTGGAGCGAGCTGAAGCGGCCGGACGGCCTCGCGGACGGGCTGAGGCGTTCGGTAGGCGGTGCGGACGAGGCGTGGATGCTGGAAAAGATGAAGTTTAAGCGCCGTCCACGTCCAAGCCGCGGCCAAGACGGCGCCGAGGGAAAAAAGCCTTTCCTTCAACGTCGGCGCGCCCAGCAGCGCGTAAGCTCGCTTCTCGAGCGCGCGGATGCGCCGTCGCGACTCGGCGGAAGGGCCGAAGAGCCGGCCTGGCAGAAAGATGGGGTAGGCGTTGCGGGCTTCCCGGGCAAAGCGCTGAGCCTTTAATCGCAAGAAACCGTTTTCGGAGCTTCGGAGACGCTCGTAGCCGTTAAGCCACGTTTCAATGGTGCGAAAGACGCTGGGGCCGAGCCTCCGGTAGTCCTCCTCGAAGCACCATCTCTGGATGCCCTGGATTTCCTCCACGGAGAGCTTGGGGTGCTTGATCATGGTGGCGAACCCGTCGGAGCGTCGGTAGTAGAGTTCGGGGTCCTTGGCAAGATCGTCCTGGAGGAGCCTCTGGCTCATGATACGCTCGTAAAAGGGCGTGCCCGGCGTCGGGCCATAGATCAGGATTTGAGTGAGGCCGGGCTCCAGATCGAGAAGGCCGTTTAACTCCTTCGCCACGACCTCGCGGTCTTGGTAATCGAAGCCCACGATCATGGACGCGAGAACGTTGATCCCGTGTCTCTTGAACTCCGGGAAAAGCTCCGAGGGGGGGCGTCCCTGCTGCTTGGGAAAGTTGGATCGGGTCCCTTCATAGCCGATCCAAAAGCCGTCGATGCCCATCTCGAGGATTTCCTGCGTCGTATAGCGGGAAATGGCCCTGATGCTGGAGAAGACGAAGATGGAGAGCGCTTTCCCGCCCTTTAAGACGCAGTCGCGAAACTCCATGGCCCGCCGCCGATTCAACAGAAAATCCTCGTCGAGGATGACGAAGGACATGTGGGGGTCGATCTTGAGGTAGCGCTCGATGACGGCGTAGATGTCCTTGCCGTCGGGGAGAAGCTTGATATGGCGCCGTTTGAAGAAATGCGAGGTGCAGCAGAAGTCGCAGCCGTTGGCGCAGCCCAAGCCCGCGAAGATCATTCCGGTGCGGGAGACGGGAACGGACAGGATTTTAAGGCGGCTGATGATCAGGGGATGGTCATAGGGGATGGGCTTTTCAGGCTCGCCCAGGAGCCGGCGGAAGAAAGCGACGCCCTCATCGCGGCAGATGTGATCCGCGTAGGGCTTGAGCGTCTCGTCGTTGAGCACGGTGCCGTAGCCGCCGAGGACGATCTTGGAGCGCGGAGAATAGCGACGGATAAGAGCCACGGTCTCTTTCATCTTGTGGAAGACCGCGAGGAGGAAGGAAACGCCGACGTAGTCGTATCCTTTCTTAAGCTCGCGGATCAGCTCGCGTCGGGAGGGATATTGCAGGACGACGGCGGGGGCGTCGAGGTTGTTGGCGATGTATTCGAGCGAGAAATGGAGGTGAAGCGCTCGAGGGCTGAAAATCCCCTGAGCCCGGGTGACTTGGTTGAAGAGAAGCTCATAACCCACGCTCGGGGCGTCTCCATGGCGGGGTCCTAAAGGGCGGCAGACGCTGGTGAGAAGCACTTTGGGCTTGCGGTTTGCGGGAGAAGGCGGGGCGGGGACGTCGATGGGGAGATCGTGAAGGGCTTCCATCATAGAATCATAACGTTTAGGATTCCGTGTCTTTATGACATGAGTCATATTTGGCCCCGTTTAGTTGTTTTAATCGTCCGAGGCTGCGGCAGAAGCCAGCGGACGAACTCTTTGCCGGCGCGTGATAGAGGCTGATCCTTGCGGATGAGGATGCCGGTCGGCCTGTGGTAAGCCGGAGTCGCGAAAGGCACGCAGGCAAGGCTTCCTGCCTGGACCTCCGCGACGACGGTGGGCTCCGGGAGTATGGTGATCCCGAGGCCGACTTCAACCCCTCTCTTGAGTGTTTCCACATTGTCGAATTCCGCGGCCACTCGTGGAAAGGTTCCCAGACGGCGGAAAACAAGGTCCTCGATAGCCTTTTGGGTCGGCAGGCCGCGCTCGAAAGCCACGAAGGGCCGGCTCAGGAGATCCTTAAGAGAAGCGGTCTTTCGGGAGGCAAGGGGGTCTCCCGGGGCGCATGCGATCGCCAGGCGCTCCCGTTGAAAAGGCAGGACCCTCAGCTGGGGATGGGAACGGGGGTAGGCCACAAGGCCCACGTCGCCATGGCCGTGGATCAGGTCTTCGTAGACCTGTTCGGCCGTGATGTAGCTGGTGCGCAGTCTCACCTGGGGGAAGCGGGTCAGGAAACTCTTGATGTAAGGCGGCAGGGCATGAAGGCCGATCGAGTAAATGGCTTCGACCCGCAAGGGCCCCCCGATAGCTCCCGGATGTCGGATGGCGCTCTCCGCCTCGCCGTAGGCTTGCAGGATTTTCCAGGAGGCGCGGAGGAACTCGCGCCCCGCCTCCGTCAGGGCAAAGCGGTCTTTCCCGCGTTCGATGAGTTTCGCGCCGAGGCGTCTTTCAAGGAAGCCGAGCTGCTGGCTGACGGCCGACTGGGTCAAGTGATTCCGCGCGGCGGCTTTGGAGAAGCTCCCCGTGTCGACAAGATCCTGGAAAACCGCGAAAAGGTCGAGATGGAGCCGGGCGCCTTTCATTAGAATAGCTAATAGTTGTATTTAACATAATTAATTTGAACTTATGATAGCGTCGGCGCTACGATGCGTGGCAATGGCAACCACGGCGCCGCGCAACGGTTCAAGGGCATGGCGCGGGGATTGCCCCTGGACCCGCAAGCTTCCGGTCGCCGAGGACATCGCTTCTTCGCCGCTTATTTTTAAGAAGCAGGATCCCGTGTCGAATGCGGCGGGGCTCATGTTGGAGCATAACGCCGGAGGGGGCGTCGTGGTGGACGGTGACGGCCAGCCGGTGGGCGTGCTGACAAGGTCGGATCTCGCGCGCTTCGAGGCGGAGCGCTTGGAGGCCGGGTCGCCCGGGGACGGCGGAGAGGATTTTGAACGCGTCGGCGATTGGATGACCCCTTACGTGGTGTCCGTGCGCCGTGGAACGCCTCTCTGGGAGGTCCTCCGCCAGATGCTCGTCAAACGCATCCACCGCGTCTTCGTCGTCGACGGCCCGCGGGGAAAGAAGCTCCGCGGCGTCGTGACGATATTTGATCTCATGTCGGGACTCGCCGCCGTCTGCCCAGCGGTGCAGTGGGAAGGATTTCGCATGGGACGGTGCGACGGCCATCACCCATGCCCCCAGCGCCGTCCCATGCGATGCGGCCGCGTCGATAGAGAAAAAGAAAAGGGGGTGTCTCATGAGAGTTGAAAAAAGTCTTGTGGCCATGATGCTGCTTGCGGGGCCGTTGGGCGCCGGGAGCCTTTGGGCCGGCGATGCGAAGGCCCCTCCATGGGCGGCCTGGGACAAGGGGCCTTCCACCATCGATGTTTCGTCCTATCCTCCCGAGCAACAGGACAACTATAAGCTCTTCTCGGCGCGCTGCGCCCGATGCCACACGCTCGCCCGGCCGATCAACGCGCCGTTTACGCCCTCGGAAATGGCCGCCTACGTCAAAAAGATGCAGCGAAAACCCGGCTCCGGCATCAACGGCAAGGCGGCGCAAAAGATCATCGACTTCCTGAGCTTCAACTATGCCGCCAGAAAGAAAAAGATCGCGAAAAAGGACGGCGAGGCCAAGAAGGGCCGGACGGCCCAGGCGGCGGGACCGGCCGGCTCCGGGGAAAAGGCGGACTAGAAGAGCCATGCCCATGGATAGAGGGGCGCGAAGGCTCGTCGCCTTGGTCGGCTCGGTCGGCGCGGTCCTCTTGGGCTTCTACTGCTTTCTGGGCTATCGTTCCTACCTCTGGAGCCCTTTGTGGGTCATCCATCCAACCACGGCGGACTTGCCGGATCCCCCTATCGCCTCCTTGACGCCTTCTCAGGAAAGGGGACGCAGGGCTTATCTGGAGATGCGCTGCGTCCTTTGCCACGGACCCCAAGGACGGGGGGGCGTTTCCAACGCCAACGCGGATCCCGGCGGGATGATCCCCGCCTTGCGCGGCGTCGCGTCTGCTTACACCCCGGATGACCTCAAGTATAGGATACGAAACGGTTCCCACCCGGTGCCCCTCGACGACAAGAAGCCGGATCCTCCCATCGCGATGCCCGGCTGGGAGCGGCTGCTTTCCGATCAAAAGCTCGACGATATCATCAGCTATCTCGGGACTCTGCCGAAGGAGCATGTCGTCCAACGCCCATGAACACGAGAAAGGCCGTGGCCTTGGCGGTCGCCGCGCTCATCATCCTCGGAGGAGGAGCGGCGCTGAAAGCGGCTTTCTCGCTCAGGGATCAGCCATTGCCTTTCAGCCACAAGAAACACGTCGGCATGGGGATCGCCTGCGAGTCGTGCCATATCGGCGTCACGAGCCAGGATCGGGCGACGATTCCGGAGACGCAGGTATGCGCCCTCTGCCACGGGCGAGGCAAGGATGGCCCTAAGACGCCGCCGAAGTTGGCGGCGTACATAAAGGAAAATAAGCCGATCCCTTGGAAGACGGTTTATCGTCTTCCGGGGCATGTCCATTTTTCCCACATGCGGCATGTCGCCGTCGGAGGACTTGGCTGCCGCTCCTGTCACGGGGATATGGCCCGGATGGAAGAGCCGCTCTCGGACCAGCCCGTTCCGCTGAAGATGACGAGATGCTTATCCTGCCATTGGAAAGAGAAGGTGTCGACGGATTGCCTGTCGTGCCATCGGTGAACGACCATGAAAAAATACGAAATATCCCGGCGTGGATTCCTGCGATGGACCGGCCTGATTTCAGGGGGGGTGCTGCTTCCCAAGGGCGTGGGGGCCCGCGTGCTCTCGCCCCAGGACCGTCCCCTTCCTAATCTGCGATCGGAGCAATATAAGCCCTCCATCTGCGGGTTCTGTCCCGCCAGCTGCATGCTGGACATCCGGCTTGTCGACGGCAAGCCGGTAGGTCTCGGTGGCCATGCCGATCATCCGATCGGCCGCGGCGCCCTATGCCCTCAGGGCTGCGCCGTCCTCCAGGAAGTGTTCCATCCCGACCGGCTCCGCTATCCCCTCGCGCGCAAAAGCCGCGGCTCGGCGGGATGGGAGCGCATTTCATGGGGGGAGGCAAGGAATCTCCTTCGCTTCAAGCTGGAGACGCTCCTTGAGCGCCGTCGTCCCGAGGCCCTGGCCGTCCTCGCGGGCCCTAGGAAAGATTTGCGCCGCGGCATCCTCCAGCGCTTCGCCGAGAATTTTGGCACGCCGCATTTTTGGAAATGGGACTGGACACCCGCCCAGCCGCCCAAGGACGCCTTCAAGCGCATGCATGGATTTTCCAAGGGTATTTTTTACGACCTATCGAACGCCGGGCTGCTTGTTTCCTTTGGATGGGATTGGCTCCAGGCGTTCCCTTCGCCCGTGGAGGCCCAGCGCGCCTTCGGCCGCCTGCGAGGCGGCCGCCGCTCAAGGATCATCCAGATCGAGCCTCGCCTCTCGATTAGCGCCGCGAAGTCCGACGAATGGATCGGCGCGAGAGGAGGCAGCGAGGGGGCGGTCGCGCTGGCCGTGGCCCATGTGATGATCCGCGAGGGTCTTTACGACCGCGACTTCGTCGGAGGACGGACGGAAGGTTTCGAGGCATACCGGAAAATCGTGGACGAATATTCTCCCGCCAGGTCCGCGAGGCTCGCCGGGATTCCCGAGGAAAGGATCGTCGCGTTGGCGCGGGAGATGGCTGGATCGAAGCCCTCGCTTGCGGTGACGTCGAGGACGACCGTTTTCGATCAGATCGCGGTCCACTCCTTGAACGTCTTGACCGGTTCGATCGGAGTTCCGGGCGGTGTTCTCGCCGTCCAAGATCCTTCGTCTGCCCCGCCGGCATCCTTCCTCTCGAGAGGGGCGGGAGGGAAGGGGGCGGCATCCATCGTCAGCTGGGAGCAGATCCCCGAGGCCGCCTTGTCGGGGCGCGAAAGCCCGATCGGGGTCTTGTGGGTCGATGGAGTGAACCCGGCGTTTTCCAGCCCGCAGCCGTCTCAATGGCGGGCCGCTCTGGAGCGGATTCCCTTCATCGTCAGCTTTTCTCCCATCATGAGCGAGACCTCGGAGTTCGCCGATCTGGTCCTTCCGACGCACGAAGCCCTCGAGGCGCCACAGGATGCCTCTCTTGTGGACGCTGAAGGGCGCCGCGTCGACTCCTTCGTTCCGGCCGTGATGCCGTCTCTCTACGACACGGCGGATTTGGGCGATTTCGTCCTCGAACTCGCGAGAGATATCGGGGGGCGGGTTTCACGGGGGCTGCCCTGGAAAAATTACGGCGAGGCTTTGGGCGACCACGCCGCCAAGCGCGGATGGAAACAGGGGATGCTCGTCGGCGGGGGCTGGAGTTCGGCTCCGAGCCCCGTGTTGGCTCTCGGGAGGAAAAAATGCAGGATGTCGCACGAGGAATTGGCGCGCCCCGACGTCGCGATCGAGGAACCTGGACGCGGTCTCGACCTCCATGTGCAATTTCCGCTGGCCTTCTTTCAGGCCGAGGGAGCTCAACTTCCTTACCTGCACGGGCTTAACGGCATCCGCGGAGCCAAGCTGGGGGACGGCTGGGAGACGACGGTCGATCTCCATCCTGAAACGGCGAGGAGACTCCAAATCGAAGATGGAAGCGCCGTGTGGGTCGAATCCGACGCCGGACGCATCCAAGCCAGGGCCCGGGTCTGCGAGGGAGTGCGCGAGGATACGATTTCGATGCCCGTCGGTTTGGGGCATACGGCGATGGGTCGCTACGCCAAAGGCGTCGGTTCCAATCCCGCCGATATTATCCCTAGGGAGTTCAGCTTCGCGGGGCGAGCCTTGTGGCGAGCCCAGGGGGTGAAAGTCTATGCCGTCTGAAAAGCCGTCTAAGACGCGCAAGGAATTTATTGTGGGCGCGGCCGCCGCCGTGGCGGCCGCCGCGGCCGCGTGGGCGAAGATTTCCCCCGGCAAGAAGACGGCGTCGTCTCCGGCCAAAAGCGCCCCCGAGAGGAGGGGGCATCGATGGGGCATGGTCATCGACCTGGACCGTTGCACGGGCTGCCAAGCCTGCGGCGTCGCCTGCTCGGTCGAGTGCAACATGATGCTGGGAACGCCCGAGGAAGCCTCCTTGGGCCGCGTGATACGCTGGCTCAAGATCCTTCCCGAGACCACGATTCGGGACGGGCGCGTCCGCCAAAGCTTAAAGCCCATGCTCTGCCAGCAATGCGACGACCCCCCATGCGTCCACGTCTGCCCCGTTTCGGCGACATTTCTTTCTCCGGAGGGGATCGTCGGGCAGGTCTACGCACGCTGCATCGGCTGCCGCTACTGCGTTAACGCCTGTCCCTATACCTGCAAGTTTTTCAACTGGGACGAGCCGCAATGGCCGCAGGATGTGCGGATGCCGTTCAATCCGGATGTGTCGGTTCGCTATAAAGGAATCGTCGAGAAATGCCTATTCTGCCATCACCGGCTCCAACGGGCCAAGGACAAGGCGCGGGAGGAAAATAGAGAGCTGCGCGAGGGCGACTACACGGTCGCCTGCCAGACCGTCTGTCCCACCCAGGCGATCGCTTTCGGGGATCTTAACGATCCCAAGAGCGATGTCGCCAAGCTCGCCGCGAGCCCTCGGGCTCGCAGGCTTCTTGAGGAGCTGGGGGCCGAACCCAAGGTCATCTACCTGCAGGAGGTTTCATGAGCCAATCGATCGCCGCCGATTTGACAGCCGTTGGGCATTCCCAGGCCATCGACATGGAGCGCGTCGAGGAGGCCGTTCTCAAGCCTCTTGTCAATCCGGCCGGCTGGCGATTCGCGGCTTTCGCATGGCTGCTCGCGGCCGTTTTCGCGACGGGCCTTGCCGCGTGGGCTTGGCAGATTCACAAGTGTCTGGGCGTGACGGGCCTTGGCGTGCCGATTTTTTGGGGGACCTATATCATCAATTTCGTGTGGTTCATCGGAATCTCGCATGCCGGGACCCTTATCTCGGCGATCCTGCGCATCACCGACGCCGCGTGGCGTCGGCCGTTTACGCGGATCGCGGAAACGATCACGATCGCAAGCCTTCCCTTTGCCGTGACCTGCGTCATCGTGGACCTCGGACGGCCGGACAGGCTTCTCAACGTCCTGCTGTACCCGCACATGACATCGCCTCTTCTCTGGGATGTCTGCTGCATCACCGCCTACTTTATCACCTCGTGCCTATACTTCTACATCGCCTTGATCCCCGATTTCGCCACCTGCCGCGACAGGCTCGCGGGCAAGGTTTCCGGTTGGAAAGAAAAACTCTATCGATGGGGCGCCTTCGGCTGGAAGGGGACGGAGGCCGAGGTGCGGGTGCATCGCGGCTTCATGACGGCCCTTTCCATCGTTCTGCTCGCCCTGGTCGTCTCCGTCCATACCAACGTCGGCTTCGTCTTCGGCATGACTTCCAAGCCCGGCTGGCACACGGCGGTCATCGGGCCTTACTTCGTCATCGGCGCGGCATTCCAGGGCTTGGGCGCTCTTTCTTTCTTCATCGTCCTTGTCCGGCGGGCGTTCCATCTCGAATGGATTATCCCGGAAGAAGGACTCCAGCAATTGCGCAAGTTTTTCCTCGCCTTGACCTGCTTCTGGGGATATTTTACCGGCGCGGAGCTGTTGACGACGTTTTACGGCCAGCACACGGCCGAGATGGCCGTCTTCAACGCCAAATGGTTCGGACAATACAGCGTCTCTTTCTGGGCCATGATCGCGGGATGTTTTTTCATCCCGTTCTATCTGCTGGTGACCGGCAGGAAAAACATAGAGCGCAACCTTCTATGGGCCGGATTCATTGGAAATATCGGCATGTGGCTTGAGCGCTATACGATCATCGTTCCGAGCGGTTCCCGGCCCTTTTTGCCTTGGGGAATAGGCCATTACGCTCTTTCCATGGTCGAGTGGGCCATCTTCGCCGCGTGGGTGGCCGGCTTTTTCCTCGTATTTTTTCTTTTTGCCCGCGTCCTTCCTATGCTGACGATCTGGGAGATCGAGGAAGCCTGACCCGGTCCGACAACATGGTCGCGCCAATTAGGTAGACTGAAGGCGTCTACCGTGACGCAGCCCCGTCTTGCCGCGGCCGTTCTGGCCCTGGTCTGCCTAGGGCCCGCGCTGCCGTCCGCCGCGTGGGCAAAGCCCTCTTCCTGCGCGACCCTCGCCCAGTGCGTCGACGAGCTGCGGCAAAATCCCCGTGACCAGGAACTTCGCGACAGGGTCCTTGAAATGACGCTGGCGGCGTCGACCTCAACCGCCGCCCCCGCCGCCTCCGTCGGGGGCGGCGCCGAGAGAGCCGCGGTTCTGGAGCGATTCAAAAAGCTCGCCCAAGGGGAGTACAAGGGAGTTTACCAGTGCGGCCGTCTCAGCCCCTTGATGGCGATGCAACGGCGGGAGCGCATGGATTGCGACCAGGCCGAGTTCGAGGCGGGGCGGTGGCATCTCCTGGATGCCCTCGGGACCTTCGTCTTCCGCTTTCCGAAGGACGGCACGATCGAATTTTGGAATGTGAGGGGCTTCGGCTTCGGCAACGCGCTGATGATGGTCGGGGCGCCGCGAGGCCCGGAGATGAAGGAGATCGAATGGAGGAGTTGCGGGAGAGGAAGGAACTGCAAGACGCCCGTTTGGGTCAGCCTAGGCTCGGGCCTTCGGACCGTGACGGTGAGCCCGGACAAGCCGTCGGATGGCTCTCCCGTCGATCCGAAGGCGCGCTACGCGTACGCGCAATACCGCCGGGAGTAAGGCGCGGGAGTCCTTGAGGCAGGAACTCGAGCCCCTCGAATTTCTTGGCCCAATCCGCGTCGGCCGTGGCAGGCGCCGCCGCCCGGGAGCCTTTCGCATCGATGAAGAGCTTCTTGAATCGGGCTCGCTCTGAGCGCCCGCGCAAGGGGATGAGGCGCTCCGGACCTTCGGGACGGAAGTAGCAGGCGAGGCCGGGAGCGATTTCGGCTTTCCTGATCTCCTCCGCCGTCTCGAAGGATTCCGGGGAAAGCCCCCGCCAGGACTGATAAGCGGCGCGCACGAGGCGTCCGTCGAGGGAGGGGGAGTCGAGGCGGGAGGGGGAGACGGAGACTCCGGAGACGAGAAGGCGGCGAAGGACGCCGGCGGGAGTGATCGACGCCATGGCGGCGGTTGAAGCGCCGGTTCCGGCCAGGAAGCCGTTGATTCTCGCCCGGTGCCCGCGCTCCTGATAGCGCCGTTTGTAGAGATGGGAGCAATAATTGACGGCCAGGGAGCTCCCGTCGGCCAGGGCGAGGCGGAGGATCTCGAGCGCCGCGATTTCCGAGTCCGCCACGGGGCGCTCCGCGTCGCCGGGTCCCGCCGCGGCATAGCCTCTGGCCGCGAAGGCGGCGGCGTTTTGGGGCGTCTGCATGAGTTGGTGAAGGTTGAGATGCCTGACGCCGAGCGCTTCCAGCTTCGGCAGGAGCGACGGCCAGAGCATGAGGTCCTCGGGAATCGCCGGAGTTTCGACGACGATATTCTTGATGCGTTTGGCGGCCGTGCGCAGCGGCGTTAAGTCGTAGCCGCGCGCCGCCAAGTCGACGCGAATTTCGTCGATCCCCGCGTCGGCGAGACGACGGGCCTTCTCCTCGCTGAGGAGGTCGCCGTTCGTGTACATCCATAGATAACCGTCCGGCCCGAGAGCCCGCCGGACATGCCGGACGTAGTCGAGGAGGCGGTCAAGGGTCACGAGAGGATCGCCGCCGGAAAAGCCCACCCCGCGGTAGCCGAAGGCCCTGAGCGCCCGGGCGTAGTCGGCGGGATCGGCGAAATGGACGGGGATCGCCGGAGTATATGGAAGGAGCCGCGGCCGGCTCTGATCGTAGGGGCAGAAAAAACAGCTTTTGGGGCAGACGTGGTTGACGAAGAGGCACGACCAGGTTCCCTCGGCGCAGAGGAGGCATCCGGGCGAAAGTTCCCTCGAGTAGATCTTGGCGCGGTCTCCCTCGTAAAGCCGCGCTCCCGCCGCCAGGCATTCCGCCAGCAGCCGGTCGCGCTCGCCTTCGAAATCCCTCACGCCGCCGCCGCGGCGGGATCGTGGGCGCAGGCGGGCTCTTCGGCCAGAAAATCGTTCGCGGCATAGTAGGCCCGCGCCCGGCAGCCCCCGCAAATCGTCTTGAAGGAGCAGGCGCCGCAGCGCCCGCCCAAAAGCTCCGGATCGCGCAGGCTTTTCAGGATCTCCGAGCTCTCCCAAATCTCCCGCAACGGCTTTTCGCGGATGTTGCCGCAGGAGGCGGGGAGATAGCCGCAGGGATAAACGTCGCCTTTATGGGAGATAAAGCACATATGGATGCCTGCGAGGCATCCTTGGCGCTCCGTCGGCTGCCGGACATCTCCCCGCATTTCCTCCCTGACGCGGTAGAAATGCGGGGCGCAGATCGTTTTGATCGGGAGCATCGGATCCCGGTCCTTGCCGACGGTCCATTGCAGCCACTTCTCGACGTCCCGGGGCGAAAGCATGTCGGTATCCGCGATCTTCACCCCGCAGCCGACCGGGACAAGAAGAAAAAGATAAAGGGCCGACGCGCCGAAATCACGGGCCAGGGCGTAGACCTCCTCCACCTCCCCGACATTGCGCCGCGTCACGGTGAAATTGATCTGAACCTTGATGCCGGCGTCGCGGAGCGCGAAATAGCCCCGGAGAGCCCGGCTGTAATTTCCCTTGCCGCGCAGGGCGTCGTGGGTCGACGGAATCGAGCCGTCGAGGGAAATGGAGGCGTAGCGGATCCCCGCCTGGGCGATGGCCCGGGCCTTGTCGGCGTTGATGAGGGTTCCGTTCGTGGCGATTCCGAGCGCAAGCCCGTGGTCTTGAGCGTAGGCCGCGATCCCGAGAACGTCCTTGCGAAACAGAGGCTCGCCGCCCGAGAGAATAAGGACGGGCTTCCCCATCGCGGCGAGATCGTCGACGAGCCTTCGCGCCTCGTCGCCCGTGAGCTCCTCGGGGGAGGGCTTAAAGAGAGCTTCGGTCCTCCTGCAATGAAGACAGCGCAGGTTGCATCCGGTCGTGACTTCCCAATAAACGCGCCGGAGGGGGGCGTCCAACGGCTTGTTTCCACCCGGGGCCCCCGTCGCCATGCAAGGATGTTAACGGTTCCCGCGCGCGGGCGCCATGACGCAGGTCATACGGCGCGGCGGTCGGTCCGCGCGGACCGCTAATTTTTTGAATCGACTATCCGCGCGATTTCGTGGGCCATGAGCGCGAACCCGCTGAACGGAATTTTGACGCCGATCTTATAGGCGTTGTAATTCGTGAAGCTCGCGGGCTCTTCCACGGCGCCGGCGGCGTTTGAATAAATTGAGCTTGGAAAATAGCTGAAGTAGGTGTACTCATATCCGAAAAAAGCCCAGAGAGCGCTCATAGCGTGCCAATCGGCCTCAAGGCCCGCGTGAAGGATCGGCTCCTGGCCCAAGGCCGCGGCATTGGGCATCGGGGGATTGGCGGATGGAACCGAGATATTGGGGCCCAACGTTTCTCCCATCCCCGCATTTCCAGAAAAAACCAAGTCGTTTTGATGCAGGACATGGAGCGGGGGCGCGTATTGGATCATGGTTCCGGCGTCCCAGTAGTCGTTCTGATAATCTTCGCCGAATTGGCTGGCCGTTCCAAGGCCCACGTCTCTCTGCCAAAAATGAGTTCCGAACTCAAGATAGGGGGTGAGCAGAACCCGCTGATCCTTGCTCAGCATGAAGCCCTTGCCGAGCTTGAAATCCCAATCTCCGATGCGGGCTCCGGAGGTGCCTTGAACAGGAGTTCCCGTCTGGGTCTGCCCATTGTAACCGAGATGTCCTGTCTCCAGGCGATAGGACAGATGGGCATAAAGCTTCATCTCGCGGCTCATGTAATCCATGGAAAATCCATCTCCAAAAAGGCCGCCCGACTCCTCGTCGGAATAATTCGCGCACGAGCCGCCTCCCGTGCAAGCCGTCAAGCTTCCGTTTGGCTCCACATAATTGACGTTTTGATCGGGAACCAAGAAAAGGCCGAGGTTATTGTTGACGGATAGGAGAGCGTCCTCCGGCGTTTGCTTTTGCCAGGCCCATGCCGGCGTTGCAAGAAGGAAAAGGCCCGCCGGAATCGCGATGAGAGCCAACCCCGGGCGAAGCCCATAAAGCCTTTGAATTTTTTCCATGGATCCCGTCATCTCGCCTCCTCGATGTTCAATATTGTCCGTCCGGCCCGCTCCATGCGGCGCGGCGATCGGCCATGATCAAAATGACTTAGGGCCTCCAGGCCGCGAAGGCGAGGCAGGCGTTGGCGCCGCCGAAGCCCATCGAAACGGAAAGAGCCGCCCGGAGGGCGCGTCGCCGTGCTTTCCCCGGGGTATAGTCCAGATCGCAGCCGTCTCCAGGGCAGTCGAGGTTGATCGTGGGAGGGACGACTCCCCGGGCGAGAGCGAGGGCGCAGACGATCGCCTCGATCCCTCCCGCGGCCCCGAGGAGGTGTCCGGTCATGGATTTGGTCGAACTGACCGCCGCGCCGAAGGCGTGCCTGCCCAAGGCGGCTTTGAGCGCGCGCGTTTCCGCCGCGTCGCCGGCGGGCGTTCCCGTGCCGTGGGCGTTGACGTAGCCGATCTTCCGAGGCGCGAGGCGAGCGCCCTCGAGGGCGCTCGCGATCGCCCGGGCAAGCCCCTCCCCGTCCGGCGCAACGGCCGCGAGGCTCAAGGCGTCCGAACTCGCCCCAAAGCCAGCGAGCTCGCAATAGGGGCGCCGGCCGCGCCCGCGACGGGCCCTCCAATGGCGCTCGGACTCGAGGACGAGCATGCCGGCGCCCTCTCCGATGACGGTTCCATTCCGTTCGCGATCGAAGGGCCTGGGAGCGGGCGCGGACGGGGAGAGGATCCCGGCCGCGGCCAGCATCGCGATCGTGAAGGGCGTCAAGGCGGCCTCGGTCCCTCCGGCCACCATCATGTCGGCCATCCCGGCGCGGATCATCTGGAAGGCGAGCCCGATGGCCTGCGAGCCGGAGGCGCAGGCGGCCGAGACGACCATCGATGGGCCGCGAAGGCCGCAGTGAATGGAAACCGAACCGGCGAGATTTCCGGGCGTCGTCCGGGGGGATGCCGCGGGGCTGATGCGGCGAGGATTCTCCAAAAAGGAGCCGTGAAAATATTCCAGAAGCCCGCAAGGACCGCGCGAGGAGCCGACGACCGCGCCGGCCGAATCGCCGTCTCCTCGCCAGTCGGCATCCTGAAGCGCCGCGCGGGCGGCCAGGATGGCGAACTGCGCCGCGCGGTCAAGGCGCCGCTCCTTGGGGCTTAGGAGACGCGCGTTCTCCAGTTCCTTGACCTCGGCTCCAATGTCGACGGGCGCGCCTTTGAGGCGCTCGACGGGCGCCACGAAGGATCTCCCCGCCGCGATATTTTCCCAAAAGCTCTCGCGATCCTGGCCTAGGGAGCAAAGTGGGCCGAGGCCCGTTACGAGAACGCGGCGGACGGGCACTTGGACGCGACGGGCTTGAAGCGCGCCTGGAAGAAGCGGAGGTATTTGGGCTCGTAGCTGAATTGGAGACCGGGGATCCGGGCCCGGCGCCGCCACGTCTCGCCCAAGCCTTCGGCGACGTAGTCCAAATGGCTTTGCGTATAGACGCGCCTGGGAAGAGCCAGGCGCACGAGTTCGAGCGCCGGCTTATGGTCTTCTCCGGTCGCGGCGTCCCGGCCCGCCGAGACGATGCCTCGCTCCATGGAACGCGTCCCGGAGTCCTCGTAGATCGCCGCCGCGAGCGCCTGGGCCGGCAGGTTCTCCTGGGAGAGATGAGGCAGGAATTCTTTCGCGTCGACGAAGACGGCGTGCCCGCCGCACGGGCGCATCAGCGGAATGCCCGTCTCGTCCAGCGCTTTCCATAGATAGCGGACCTGAGAGACGCGGTGGGCGATCCAGTCGTCTTTTTCCACGGATTCCCGGATGCCTTGGGCCAAAGCTTCGAGGTCCCGTCCCGCCAAGCCCCCGTAGGTGTGCAGGCCTTCGTAAACCACGCAGAGGTTCTGAGCCTGCTCGTAGAGGCCCTGATCCCTCATCGCGAGGAATCCGCCGATGTTGGCGTAGGCGTCCTTCTTGGCGCTCATGGCGCAGGCATCGAAGTGCGAGCACATCTCAAGGAGTATGGCCTTGACCGATTTCCCCGCATAGCCTTTCTCGCGTTCCTGGATGAAGTAGGCGTTCTCGACCGCCCGGGCGGCGTCGAGAACGACGCGGATGCCTTTCTCCCGGCAGAACGCCGAGACAAGCCGGATGTTCTCCATGGAGACCGGCTGGCCGCCCGCCATGTTGACCGGGGCGCCGACGGCGACGTAGGGGATTTTCGAGGCGCCGAACTTCTTGACGACGGCCGCGAGCTTGGCGAGGTCGACGTTTCCCTTGAAGGGAAGCTCGCTGGAGGGGTCGTGGGCTTCCGGGATGATGACGTCGGCGAAAGAGCCGCCGGCAAGCTCCTGATGCAGGCGCGTCGTCGTGAAATACATGTTTCCCGGGACCACGTCCCCGGGGCGGATGAGGGATTTAGAGAGGATGTTCTCGGCTCCGCGGCCCTGGTGGGTCGGCACGACATGGGGGAAGCCGTAGACCTCCTGGACGGCCTCGACGAAGCGATAGAAGCTCTCGGCTCCCGCGTAGGCCTCATCGCCGCGCATGAGGGCCGACCACTGCTCCTGGCTCATGGCGTTGGTGCCGGAATCCGTGAGGAGGTCGATATAGACCTCCCGGCTTCTGAGTAGGAAGGTGTTGTGACCGGCCCGGAGCAGAGCCGCTTTTCTCTCGTCGAGGGGCAGCCGCGAAAGCGGCTCGACGGTCTTGATCTTATAGGGTTCGGGTTGGATCTTGAGCATGGAATTTGCCTCCCAGGATATTCATAACGGCGTCCGTCCAAAGAATTCCGGCGAAACCGTGGGAGAGCGTCCTGAGCGCGGCCAAATGGAGCTCTTCCGTTTGCGACGCCGTGGCGTCGCCGACGACGAACGGCTGGAAGCCGAGGTCGAAGGCATCGCGGACCGCCGAGTCGACGCAGAGATGCGTCGCGACGCCCGCGACGACAAGTTGCCGGATCTTTTCAAGGCGCAGGGCGTCTTCAAGCCCGGGGTGGGAAAAGGGGCTGTAGCGGCATTTGCGGAAGGTCCGGCAGAGATCGGGATCGAGGGCGGGGGCGATGCGCGATTCCGGGGAGCCCGCGCGGCAGAGCATCCGCCACCAGGAGCTCATCAGTCCGCCGTCTTTCGCGGGATCGTCGTGCGCGTGGAAGCTGAAATAGACGGGGCGGCCGGACTTGGCGAAAGCTTGTCGAAGCCTCGCCGCGTTGCGCAGGATCGCCCGGCTGGAAGGCATGTAGGCCTCGCTCCCCGAGTCGAGGAACAGCTCCTGCATATCCATCACGAGGAGGGCCGACTGGGACACGTCGAGCTTCGCCCGCTGCCGCTCGAAGCCCTTGATCTCCTTGGCCCACGTCAGCGCCTTGCTGGAGATCGTCCTGGCGGTCACGTAGCTTTGGCGCTCAAGCTCGATATTTTTAAGGGCCGTCGCGGCGCGCCGCCGGAGAGCTTGCGACCAAAGCCTGCCGCAGGACGCGGCGGCCTGGGCGAGCCGCGCCTCGTCGGCCCGAATTTCGACGTCGAAGCCGCGGCGGCGCAGGCCTGCGGCGCAGGCGCGAATCGGCGCGGGGACCCTGTGCCAGGGTCTCGCAATCCCGAGGGCCTTCGCCGCTTCGGCGGCATAAACGGGGGTGATAAGAATCCTGAAGCGTTCCGGATCGAACAATGCCGAGAGCCTGCGGGGGTCGATCGACGCGCCTTCCGGGAGAGCGAAGGCGAGCGCGACTTTCCGATCCGAAGGCCCGACGAATCGGGAGCCGTATTCCGAGATTTCGTCCAAGCTCCATTTTTTGATGGGGATGAGTTCCTGGCGGCGTCTTTCATCGAGGGAGTGAGCCGAGAACTGGAGATCGAAGCGTCCGTTGGGGTAGAGGAGATTTTTGATCGCCAGGAGCTCCTCGAAAAAGTCCCGCGTCACGGGGCTTTTGGGGGCGGCGGTGGAGAGGCAGGGGATGACGTCCGGGCCCGGGAACTCCCGGGCGAGGAGACGCAGAACCTTGAGGGTGTCGGGATTGAGCGACGGTTCCCCGACGCGGCTCAGGCGCAAATTCACGAAGGCCGGCGGCGCGGGGCCTTCCGAGGACCGTCGGCTGGCGAGGCAGCGGATTTGAGCCAGGATATCTTCCGCGCGCAGATTGCCCCAGGGGAGCGAGCCGCCGTCGCAGAATCGGCAGCCGACGGGGCAGCCCTTCTGGACGGATATCCACCAGTCGACGGCCCCCGTGGAGCCGGGAGCCTTCGTTTCCAGGAATTCCACGGCGCTCGCTTCGTTGTCCGGACCGGAGGAGCGTCCCAGAAACAAGGAGGCCATCCCCGGAATGATGCGCTCTTCGAGGATTTGCATTAGTTAGCCCCTCCCGGAGAGGACCTTTTCCGCGATCCAATCCTGCGTCTTGCAGGAGCAATAGTACACGGAGAGATCGCGGGCCTTTTCGTGGGCGAAGAGCAGGAGGTTGAGGATCATTTCCTCGCTCCCGTCGACCGGCCCCCACATGAGCTTGTCGCCGTCCCGCCCGGTTTTGGCGCGGAACTTGTATTTGGCCAGTTCCTCCTGGTTCTGGGCGCAGAAGAAGAGCTCGTGGAGAATGAGATGGGGAGCCCCGGCTTCATCGAGCTCGCGAATGAGGGCGCGCATCCGCTCTTCCTTGGCCGGGATCGGCGGCACGGGCATCTCGACCGCCACGTCACGGAAAAACTTGAGCGCCGCGCGCACGGGGGCGACGCTGAAGCCGTTCGCCGCGAGGTCGATGCGCAGGCCGTCGAGACCTTCCTCGCGCAGCACGGCCAAGAGGGGCTCGGTGATGAAGTCGCCGTTCGTATAGAGGTCGATGCGCAAGTTTTTCCCGAACCGGCGCCTTAGCGCGCGCAGGATCATCACGGTCCTGCCGGGGAACATCAAAGGCTCCCCGCCGCTCAAGCCCACGCTCTTGATGCCAAGCTTCTCGATGATGGCGGGCGCCTCCTCGGGGGAGCGGATCGCGCGGCCATGCGCGGCCATGCCGTCCTCGCGGGGGCGGGGGTTGAAGCAGAAAAAGCAGTTGCGATTGCACTGCCCCGTCACGACGAGATTGCTTCCGTTCCCGTCGAGGCATGGGCCGCAGCCGGGCGGGAGGCTCTTCGTGTACAAGGTCATGCGATCCGGCCAGCCCTTGAGATACCGCGAGCTGAGCTCGCGAAGGAGGATCAGCCTTTCGGAAGGGCCCTTCGCGGCGTCGGCCAGAGCCTTCCCGGCCGCCAATCCGGCGGCGTATTTCTCGTAGATGGGCGCCCTCTCCGGGGCCTCCTCCGCGCTCAAGCGCCCTCCCCGCGGCCGTCAAGAAGCGGCCGGAGCCTGAAGGAGGCTCCCAGGGTCTTCGCCAGGGCCTCGACTCGGGGGATGTCCACGCCGGGAAGGTTCACGGCCGTGACGACGGCCCGGGGGAGCGAGCGCGCCGAGTCCCTGATGAATTCCTGGGCGGCCAAAAATCCTTCATGGGCGTAGGCTTTGAGGGGGCGATGAAGCTCCCGCCATTGATCGGGATCCGCCGTGTTGAGGCTGATCGAGACCGCGTCCACGATGCCCATGAGATCCGGCACGACGTCGCGCTGATGGATCAGATTGGCGAGCCCGATGGTGTTGAGCCGAATGCTCCGGATCCCTCGCGCTCTGGCCTCCCGGGCCACGGCCTTGAGTTCTTCCAGCCGGTAGGTCGACTCCCCATAGCCGCAGAAGACGAGTTCTTCGTATTTTTGGAGATCGCCCAAGGCTTCGATGACGTCGGGAATTCCGGGGTCGCGACGCAGCCGCAGGTCATGCCCCCGGTACATCCACTTCCAGGACGATTTGATGCAAAACGAGCATGCCACCGGGCATCGGTTTGTCAGGTTGACGTAGAGGTTGTCCCGATAAGAGTAGACGACGGAAGGGGGCATCGTTCTGATCATACGGCGCCGCTGGGATGGGCCGCTATGACATGCGTCATAATCGCGCGCGTTGTAATCTTGAAAACTGGAGAATAACAGAGTATATTCCACTCTATATCCATGGAGACGAACGGCGCGGCCAAAGCTTCGCGGTGGAGTTTGGCGCCGGAGCTTTACGAGCAGGCCTTGACCCCGCTTGATCGGCGCTACATGGACGTGATGGCCGGGCAGGGGGAAAGCCCGCTTTCCATCGATTCCGCCAAGCCGAAGATCGTCCTTGTCGTAGGACCCTCGCCCTTCACGATGCCGCGAGGCTGGGAGTTTTTCCTCGCCTCGCCGTATGAGGGCGTCAGCTACATCGCGACGGTTCTTCACAACGCCGGATATCCCGTCCGCATCGTCGACGTCCGCTATGATCCCGATCCTCTCGAAACGGCGGCCAGGGCCGTCCTGCGCGACTGCGACGTGCTCGGCATCGCGACGTACGAGGACTGCTACCCCTTCGTCGAGGAGCTCGTGGCGAGGGCCAAGGAATCGCGGCCCGATCTCCCGGTCGTTCTTGGAGGCTCTCTCGTCACCTCCGTGCCCAACGTCTTTCTGAAGGAGACGAAGGCGGACGTCGCGGTGATCAGCGAGGGAGAAATCACCATTTTGGAGTTGATGGAGGCGGTCACGGATGGGACGTGGCGCGCGAAGCTCCCGGCGATCCGAGGCATTTGGTGGCGGGATGAAAAAGGCGGGATTCACGCGAATACCGCCCGGGGCCAGATGCCCCATCTCAACAGTCTGCCTAGGATGAACCTGTCCCTATGGCCGCAGGCAAGCGGCCCCATGGGGCTCCAACCGCAGATCATCGCCTCTCACAGCCGCGGCTGCAAGATGGACTGCTCCTTCTGTTACCGTACGACGCCCCAACTGCGGGAGAAGACCCCCGAAAAGTTCGACGCGGAGCTCGCCGAACTCACGGGCAAATACCATGTCAATTTCATCTTCTTCGTCGACTTGACCTTTACCTCCAACAAGAAGCGGACCTTGGAGCTTTGCGACGTGATCAAGCGTTACAAGATCGGCTGGACCTGTTTGACCCGCTGCGCCGACGTGGACCCCGAGGTGCTCGCGGCGATGAAGGCTTCCGGCTGCGACATCATCCTTTATGGGGTGGAGTCCCTTGGGGCCGAGATTTTGAGGAAAGCCCGCAAGGGATCGAGCGAACACGTCGTTCTTCGCGCGCTCAACTGGACCCGCGAGGCCGGACTGCGCTTCGGAGGACTCATGATCGTGGGGCTTCCGGGAGAGACCGAGGAATCCCTCGATCACGCCTGTCGCTGGGCGGAGGAGAACCGCCATCTGACCCGCGTCAAATATCTCTCCGCCATGCCCGGCACGACGGTCTACCGCGACGGGCTCAAAAACGGCATCATCGCGAGCGAAGCGGAACACCTGCGCTGGCTCTCCGTCGAGCAGGCGCTCGTCCACGACGAGTTTCTCAACTATAACGGCCTGCCGGAAGCTTTGAGCCGCCGCGCCTATCAGCGGATGTACGACAGCTACCAGCCCGGCCCCGTCATGGACTTCAAGCATTTCCCGAAGCACTTCTCTTATTTTTATCCGGATCCCGGGAGATCCTGGCGCGCGCGCTTCAGCTCCGCCTCGGCCGCCCCGGTGCCGGGAGTCGACCGCTTCCGCCTCGACAAGCTGCGGCCCCGCGTCATGCCCGGCGGCTCCCGCGTTGGAACGGTCCCGCGCCCCGATTGCGAACCGATCCCATCGCTTTAATGAGTTTTGAGAACCAGATAGAGGCCCAGTTCACGCTGCGCGCCCCGGAGTTCGAGCGATCCGCCCGATGGATCGCCGATCCGGGGCTCCTGGCGGCCCATGCGGCGCTCGCCCGGGACGTTCCCGGGGGGAGTCTTCTGGAGATATGCTGCGGCACCGGCGTCGTCGGCGCCTCCTTCCGCGGGAAATTCGGTCGCTTGGTCGGAGCCGACCTCACGCCGGAGATGCTGGTTCGCGCGAGGACCCGGCTCGACGAGGTCGTTCGAGCCTCCGTTTATGAGCTTCCGTTCCCCGCGGCGAGCTACGATGCCGCCGTCCTGCGCGAGGCCCTGCATCTCATTGAATTCCCGGGCCGGGCGCTTCAGGAGGCCCACCGGGTCCTTCGTCCGGGCGGGCAGATGATCGTCAGCCACATCGTCCCTTATGGACGCGACGACGCCCTCTGGATGCGGAAGGTCTTTTTGAAAAAGCAGCCGCTCGCGAGGCATTTCTTCAGCGCCGACGATCTCGCGGATCTTCTGCGCGGGGCGGGGTTCTCGGACATCGGCGTCCACGACCATTTCCTTGAGGAGTCCATTCAGCGCTGGGTGGACACGCCGGAGACTCCCCAGCCCGCTCGCGAGGAAATCTACGGGCTTTACCGCGGCGCCGCGCCCGAACTCCGCCGCGAACGCGGCATCAGGATCGAGCCGGACGGCGCCATTGTTGACCGGTGGCGATGGGTCCTCTTGTCGGGAGTCAAGAAGGCTTGAAGGCCGAACGGGAGAAGGGGATCGACGAGCCGTTATCCGGGCTCGTGCGGAAGCAGTTCGCCGCCCGCTCCCCGATCTATGACCGCGTCTCGGCCTGGATCTCCGATCCGGGGCTTTTAGGTTGCTTCACGAGACTTTGCCGCAAGCCGGCGGATGCGGTACTTTTGGACGTTTGTTGCGGGACGGGCATGGTCGGAGGCGCTTTCAAGGGCCGCGTCGCCCGCCGCGTCGGCGTCGATCTGAGCCCTGCGATGCTTGATCGCGCCCGCGCGAGGCTTGACGATTGCCGTCAAGGCTCCATTGAGAGGCTGCCGTTCGAGGACGCATCCTTCGACGTCGCGACCATGCGCCAAGCGCTCCATTTCGTCCCTGACCCGGCGCGGGCCCTCGGGGAGATCGCCCGTGTGCTTAAGCCCGGCGGACAGATCCTTCTGGGCCATCGAGTTCCTTACGGAGACGCGGATGCCGCGTGGTGGGCTCGGGTGAACGCCGCGAAGCAGCCGCTGCTTAAAAACGCCTTCGTCGAGGGAAATCTCAGAAAGCTTTTGGCGGACGCGGGCTTCGAGCTTCGCGAGAGCGTCGACTACCATCTTTATGAGTCCATTTCCCGCTGGACGGATTCCCCCGAGGCCAGGCCCATGGCGGAGCGCGTCTTCGCCCTCTACCGGGACGCCTCCCCCGAGATCGTCCGGCTTCGGGGCATCGAGATGGACGGCGCCGACATCCGCGATCGCTGGCGATGGCTGATCCTGTCGGGAGAAAAGCCCGCGGCCGGGACTCCTTGAAAACCGCCGCCGTTCCATCGGCGCGGGAATTTTTCAAGAAGAGAAACCGGTCGATGGAGGACTTGCGGCGGGCCTTGCGCCCGCTGACGCCGCCGCCGGCAGGGCCGCGGCGCATTGCCGTCGTCCTTTCGTCGTCCCGGGGCGGCTCCAGTTTTTTGTACCGGATGCTCGCCGGGCATCCCGGAGTCTACTTCCTGGGAGGCGAGGAAACCCCGTTCATCAGGCTCTGGGGCTTCCAGTGGAGCGGATATCGGGGGGAATCGGACGCCCTTCTCCCCCACGGCGCCGCCGTCGCGGAACGGCTCCGCGGCTTGGCGGAATTCATGCTTTCGCGTTCGGGCCGCGCATGGTCCGAGCCCGATTCCTTCCCCGCCGAGCTCTACGCCGGCGACTGCGCGGAGAGGCTCCTCCTCCAATGGCCGGAGCAGGCTCTCCGCTTCGAGGGCTTAAGGGACACGGCGCTTAAGCTGCTGAAAAAACGATGGGGGGGGGAAGGGCGGAATAAACCTTTTAGCGCGGAGGCATTTTGGGGCGAGCTCTTGGCTTCCTTGCGGAGCGAGGGGATCTCCTTGGACGCCGCGCGCTACGACTGGGCGGCGTCGGGCCTCGCGCAAGGCATGATCCTGCGCGCCCCTCCATTCAGAGATCTGTGCGTCGAGGAACCGCCTTTCGTCATTCCCCGGCCGCGGATGTCCTTGGAACGGGCCGACGTCGAGGAGCGCCTGTTTCTGCTTAAAGCCTCCGCCGATTGCTACCGCGTCGATTTCCTGCGCGCGCTTTTCCCGGACGCCCGATTTCTCTTCATTCATTTAACAAGAAACCCGGCGGCCTCCATCAACGGGCTCATCGACGGCTGGCTTTCTGGAGGATTTTATTCCCATCCCGTCGGGATCGCCGAGCCCCTTGATATCGGCGGGTACTCAAGCGACGAAAAGCCGTGGACGAGAATCTGGTGGAAATACGACCTGCCTCCGGGGTGGGAACGATTTCGAAGGTCTTCCTTGCCGGAGATCGCGGCCTACCAGTGGAGTTCCGCCCACCGGCATGCGCTCGACGCCCTGGAAGGAATTCCCGCGGGCAACCATCTCCGCGTGAGTTACGAGGAACTGGTCGATGAGGCGCGCTTTCCCGCCGCCCTGGAGAGGCTGTCGCGATTTTTGGGACTCGATCGAGACGGCCTTCCCCGCGACGCGGTCGAGCTGCCTTTCGTCATGGCGGTCAAGCCTCCGGCGGCCGGCAAATGGAAATCTCGCCGGTCGGAGATCGAGCCGTTTTTGAAAACTTCCGAATTAAGAGAGACGGCGGAAAGGCTGGGTTATCGGGAGCCATGGGATCGATGGCCGTAACGAGCGCGCCCTGGCGGCGCTTGGCCGCCTACGGAGGCCGGGGATGGAGGCCGCGGACGTCGGCCCTCGCGGCGGAGATAGAGGCGGGAAACGGAGTCGCGGCGCCGTTTCGATGCGATTCGGAACACCGCCGGCTGAAGGCCGTTCTCCTTTATCGGCCGGGGCCGGAGCTCGCCTCGATACGGAACCCCAACTCGGCCCAGCATCTCGAAGTCATCGACGTCCCGCGATTGCGGCATGAAATCTCGGGGCTAGCCTCCGCCTATCGGCGTCTCGGAATCGCCGTTGAGTGGATCCCATCGCGGCCGTTCCCGGGGAAGACCGCGCCCGAACGATGGAATTTGACGTATGTCCGCGACCTGTTCTTCGCGACGCGCGAGGGGGCCGTGGTCTCTCGCATGGCGAGCTTGGCCCGGGCGGGAGAGGAAAAGTTCGCGTCGCGGGCGCTGGCTCTTCTGGGCGTCCCGCTGAACCGCAGCGTTTCGGGGCTCGGCGCCTTCGAAGGCGCGGACGCCCTTTGGCTCGATTCGAAGACGGTTCTTTGCGGCGTCGGGAGGCGAACGAACGCCGAGGGCCTGCGTCAGCTGCGCGAGGCGCTTATCCCTCAGGGCGTCGAGGTCCTGGCGGCGAACCTTCCGAGGGGGACGCAGCATCTGCTGGGCCTCCTCCAGATCGTTGACCGGCGCCTGGCGCTCCTGCGCTCCTCCGTCGCCCCCGGTTCCCTGGCGCGGATGCTGGCGCGGCGGGGCTTCCGGTTGATCCGCGTTCCGGAATCCGAGGAAACATCCGTCAAGGGCGGCATGAACGTGGTGGCCGTCGCGCCCCGGCGTCTCGTGATGCCGCGCGGCTGCCCGGCTTTGAAGCGGCTATACGTGGCGTCTGGCCTTGAGGTCGCGGCGGAGGTTTCCGCCGGGGAGCTTCTCAAGGGGGGCGGGGGGCTTGCCTGCGCGACCGGGATCCTTTGGAGGGAGGCTTGAGGGAGGAACGGCCGCCGTTTTTCATCGTCGGCACCGAGCGGTCGGGGAGCAACCTCCTGCGCTTGATGCTCGACGCCCACTCCCGCCTCGCCGTTCCCCACCCGCCGCATCTCATGCGGGATCTCTCCCCGCTCGCGGGCCGCTACGGCGATCTCTCGGACGACGGGAATTTCGCGCGGCTGGTGGGCGACGTCGTGCGCCTCGTCGATCTCCATTTTTTCCCATGGGGCGTCGCGCTCGACCGCGAAAGAGTCTTCCGGGACGCCCGCGCGAGATCCCTCTTCGGAGCCAAGGCCGCCGCCTATCGCGAATACATGCGCTCGCGCGGCAAGGTCCGGTGGGGATCGAAGAGCACGCACCTCATCCATTTCGCGGGGGAGATCCTGCGCGAGGAGCCGGGCGCGCAGTTCATTCATCTCGTGCGCGACGGGCGCGACGTGGCCGTCTCGGCCAAAAACTCCGTCTTCAACCGGTTCCACCCGCACTACGTCTCGCTTCTTTGGAGCCGGGAGCAGCGTCTCGCGGCGGCCTTAGGCGAGCGTCTTCCCAAGTCCCAGCTCATGACCCTCCTCTACGAGGATCTGATCTCCGCTCCGGACGCCTCGCTGCGTCGCGTGACGTCCTTTCTCGGGGAGACCTTCGAGCCGCGCATGCTGGAATATTTCGCCGGAGCGGAGGCCCGTCGGCAGGCGGCGATGTCCGCGTCGTGGGAAAATTGCTCGTCTCCCGTCCTGCGCAACAATCGAGGCCAATACAAAACCCGGCTGTCGCCCGGGGAGGTGTGGGCTTTCGAGCGCAACGCTTTCGAGGAACTGGAACGATTCGGCTATCCTTTGGAGAACGACCGAAACGCCCTCGAGGCCGCCCGTGAGAGAGGGATTGCCCTGCCGGAGCGGGCCGGCTTTTTCGTCTCAGAAAAGCTTCGCCAATTCTCGGTGGGGCTCTCGGCGTTGTGGACGGACAGGAACGCCCTTTTAATGGTCAGGAAAAAGCTGTGCCTGGCGAGGCTGCGATGGGTCCGATGAGCATTCGATGCCGGAAGCCGGCGTTAGGGCGGGGGGCGGTCGTATGGCTTACGGGTCTGCCGGGCGCCGGCAAGACGACGATCGGGAAGCGGCTGGCGCGGCTTCTCAAAGGCCGGGGGGTCCCCGTCGAGATCTTGGACGGCGACGAGTTAAGGCGGCTTTTCCCCGGGACCGGGTTTTCCCCGGCGGAGAGGGACGCGCATGCGCGCCGTGTGGGGCATATCGCCAGCCTCCTTGAGAGAAACGGGGTCTTCGTCGTCGTCTCTCTTGTCTCCCCGTATCGCCGCTCCCGCGCTTTCGCGCGGAGGCTTTGCCGGCGATTCGTCGAGGTTCACGTCTCGACGCCGGCGGACGTTTGCGAAAGGCGCGATCCCAAGGGCCACTACGCCCGGGCGCGCGCCGGGAAGCTCCCGGATTTCACGGGGGTCGGAGCTCCTTACGAGGCGCCCGGAAGCCCCGAGATCTCCATCGACGCCGCCAAGCTTTCCGCCTCGCGCGCCGCGATGATGATATGGGATTTCCTCGGCCGTCCGGCGGCCGACAGGAGGGCGCCATGACCTTCCTCGACCGTCTTGAAAACCGCAGCATCCACATATTGAGGGAGGCCTATGCCGCCTTCCGAGGCGATCTCGCGATGCTCTGGTCGATGGGGAAAGACAGCACCGCGCTTGTCTGGATGGCGCGCAAGGCGTTTTTGGGGCGAATCCCCTTTCCGCTCATTCACATCGACACGAGCTTTAAGATCCCGGACATGATCGCCTACCGCGACCGGATGGCGCGGGAGTGGGGACTCGACCTCATCGTGGGGCAAAACGAGTCCGCCTTGGCGGGGCGGCGCACTTTCCCCGACGGGGCCGTGAGCCGCCTTGCGTGCTGCCGCCTTTTGAAGACGGAAGCCTTGAGGGATACGCTCAACGGGAGCGGCCCTCGAAAAAAGCTCGACCCTCGCTCGGGCGCTTGGAAGCGGTGGCGCTCTCGCCGCGCCTTCCATGCCGTCATCGCCGCCATACGCGCGGATGAGGAGGGCAGCCGTTCCAAGGAGCGGTATTTTTCCCCCCGCGGCGGCGGACGGTATTGGGACCCCGCCAAGCAGCCGCCCGAATTTTGGAATCTCTATAACGTCGATTTCAAGCCCGGAACGCAGGTGCGGGTGCACCCTCTTCTTGAATGGAGGGAGGCGGAAGTCTGGGAGTATGTCGCCCGGGAGAGAATCCCCCTCGTCGGACTCTACTACGACCGGGGTGATGGGACGCGCTACCGCTCCTTAGGCTGCGGCCCATGCACTTTGCCCATCGAGTCGGGATCGAGGACGCCCGCGGAGATCGTTTCGGAGCTTAAGACGGGGCGGCTCAAGGACGTGGCCGAGCGCTCGGGGCGGGCCCAGGATGACGAGGACCGAGGCACGCTCGAGGGGCTGCGGCGAGAGGGGTATATGTGATGTCCTCCATGAGGGAACGCTTGAGCGTCGTCGTGGCGGGGGACGTCGATTGCGGCAAAAGCACGGTCGTCGGGCGACTGCTTCTCGACAGCGGCACGCTGCCTCGGGGGCGGCTTGAACGTGCCAGGGATCTTTGCGCGAAAGAGGCCCGGCGCTTCGAGTACGCCTATCTTATCGACGCTCTGCGCCAGGAACAGGCGGATAACATGACGCTTGACGTCGCCAGGGTCTTCTTAAAGGGCGCGCGCCGCGACTATCTCCTGCTTGACGCTCCGGGCCATTTCGAGTTGCTCCGGAACATGGCGACGGGCGCGTCCCACGCCGAGGCCGCCGTCTGGGTCGTGAGCGCCGTCGAGGGATTGGGTGAAAATTCGAGACGGCATGGCCGCCTTCTCTCCCTGTTTGGAATCAGGCAGGCGGTCGTCCTTGTCAACAAGATGGACGCGGCGGGCTATGATCGCGGGGCCTTCGAGCGGCTCGCGCGCGGCTGTTTGAACCTGCTCAAGTCATCCGGCGTTTCCAAGGCGCGTTGCGTGCCCATGGCGGCCTTCGAGGGTGAAAACGTCGTTCAGCCGGGCCTCCGCATGCCGTGGTATCGCGGCCCCACCGTCCTGAACGCCATCGACGAATTCGATCCGGAACCTCCCGATTCGATCCGCGCCTTCCGCATGCCGGTTCAGGACATCTATCCGGGCGTCCGCCGCGACGCGGGCCGTCCCGTCATCGTTGGTACGGTCGAATCAGGTTCGGTCGGCGTCGGAGACGAAATCGTTTTCTATCCCTCGCGAAAGTTCGCCGAGGTCCGATCGATCGAGACCTATCCCCGAATCGGTCTTAAAAGGGCCGAGCGGGGCATGGCGATCGGGCTGACGCTGGATCGCCTGCTCAAGCCTCGCAGGGGAGAGACGGCGGCCCGAGCTCGAGAAAAGGCTCCGGAGACGGGGCGAAAGCTGCTGGCAAGCCTTTTGTGGCTGGGACCCTCGGTCCTGAAGGCCGGCGGGCGCTATTTTTTCCGCCTGGGAACGTCGAAAATCCCGGCCCGGCTTGAGCGGGTGGTTCGTGTCGTCGAGGCCGCGACGCTCCGGGGTGGAGCGGGGCGCCGGGACGTGCGCCCCAACGAGGCCGCGGAATGCGTGCTGCGCCTTGAAAAACCGGCGGTTTTCGACCTGGCCGCGGAGAACCCCTCCGCAAGCCGCTTCGTCCTGGTGGATGGTTCCCTGATCGGCGGCGGCGGCTTCGTGCGCGCGGTCATTTGTTAGAAGCCTTCCCCTCGATTTTGTCCGCTTCTCGCCGCAGGCGGCCCGCCGCCTTTTTGCGCCCGTCTTCATCATAGAGCTTCGCGAGGCGCCGCAGAGCTTCTAGAATAGTGTAATGAAGGTGATAATCGGCGCGTGCGGCGCGTTTGATGGCCGAGACGCTCTTGAGGAGACGTTCTGATTGCCGACGATGTCCCAGGGCGGCCGCCGCTTCAGCAAGATCAAGGGTATCGCTGTAAAACATGTAGACTCCAGGACTTCCTTCGACGGCGGAGGGACGCCACCGCAAAGCCTCACCGTAAAACTTCTCCGCCGCCGCCCGGCGGCCTTCTTTGATGGCCAGCAAAGCATGCAAGGCTGAGGCGCCGAAGCAAGGGGATCGAGGATGGCCGTTATTGGCGCGGCAGAAGTCCTCGCTTTGCGAACATATCTCCTCCGCCGCTGCCCAGCGGCCCATGTCTTCGTAAAAGGAAACGAGGTGCGCGGAGGCTTGAAACCAACGAGGGTCTCCCATGACGCAGAGACGTCGCGCCTTGCGGAAAGCGGCTTCAACAAGCGCCCGTCGGCCTTGCTGGGAGTAGAGATCCCCTAAGTTTAGGAACGAGTGGCGCAGGTCATCTCTCGAACGGTCCTTGTGAATGGCCGCGCCGATGTTGCGCTTAATGGCATCTTCGTAAAGGGAGATGGCCTTGTCGGTTTGGCCCAGCGAGTTGGCAAGCGAACCAAGGTGATGGGCGCTCAAATATCCGTTGGGAAGCCGGGAAACTTTCTCAAAGTCTTTTTGAGTTCCAGCGCTGTTTCCATGGGCCAGCTTGGCATAGCCCTCGGCGATATAAATATCCTCTTCTTTTGGATTTGCTTTCTTGGCCCGGGCATAAGCCATGAGGGCCTCGTTGTAGCGTCCTATCATTTGATAGGCATGAGCCAAGGATAGCCACACCCAAGTGCTCTTGGGATCGTCAAGGAGCGTCCGCCGAAACGCCGCGGCGGCGTCGGCATAGCGGCCCTCGGCCTCGTACAGTCGGCCTAAATCGGCGAGGATCGATCCGTCTTGGGGCCTCAGCCGCGCGGCCGATCGAAGGCTTTTCTCCGCGCCGGGGAAGTCTTCGTCGAGCGCAAGGATGCGGCCTTGCTGGCGGAGCTCATCGAAGCCATTGAGCGGGAGGCGGCGGATTGATCGCGCCAAGCGGTCAAGAGCGGCCCATTGGCCGGATTCATGGTAAAACCAAGAGAGCCGGTCCATCACGCCAAGCGCCTCCTCGGTATCGCGGCCTTTTTCCGACTGGACCTGCGCCAGGGCCGCGGTAGCTTTGGCCGCGGCATCTTCGAAGCGTTCATGTTGCGCCAGCGTCTCGGCTTGGGACATAAGCTGGGGCCACGGCGTGGGCTTGAAGAACCACGCATGCCAAGTCGGATCGGCGACCCAAGCGGCAAGGACCGCCAGGACAGCCACCCCGAAGAGAAGGACTGACGGCCGGCGCCGCAAGATGTTTTTGGGGGGAACCCTCCGGCCGCGCCTCATGGCGTTCCCCCTATTTAAAGGCATCGAAAGGCCGCAGCCTTCCGGAGGGCGGCCGCTTCGTTGAATTGGCGCGCGGGCCAAAAAACCTCCAGGCGCGCCCACCTCCGGGAGGAAGGACAGCGCTTGAACACAAGAAGGCTTTCGTAGGCGATGTCTTTTTCGTCGGCCGCTCCGTAGCTCAGCCGGGATGTCGCGGGGATGAGCCAGACAGGGGATGCGCCCGCAGGAGCCGTGATTTTACGAGGGCGAAGCGAACGGGGCACGGCGTTTCTTTCCGTGATCATGCCGGGGTAGGCCGCCGGGCCCTCATAGAGCATGTTGACGCGAGTGATTTCCGATTCCGTCTTGCGACGCGCTTGCGTGTCGTCGAGGCCTTCTTGGATGCGCAGGCGAATCTGGACGGCGCCGGAGGACGCGGCAATTCGCCAGAGCTGGGGTGTCCCCGAGCCGTCCTCGTCGAGGGAGCGGACGGATTCGATGGCGGCCAAGGCGTAGGGAGTCCATTCGAATCTCCGCGCCGCCAGTGCCTCGGCAAGGTTGCCGGCCGGATGGGACGCGGCGGACGCAGCGAGGGCGAGGAAAAAGGGGATGGCGGCGGCAGCAGGGCGCATTAAACCGGCGACTTCATGCCAAGAGATTTGAAAAGCCGTCTGGTGAGTTCTCGGGCGAGCCCCGGCTTTTCCTTGCGAAGGTCGTGGCGCTCTCCGGGGTCCGATTTTAGGTCGTACAGTTCGCCGCGAAGATTTTCGAGGTCGTAGATCAGCTTGAGCCCCTCGGCCGTTCTTAGGGAGCGCTTGAAGCTCTGGAGAAGAAAGTCCGTCTCGGAGACGGCCTCTCGCGTGGATGCCTGGCCCTTCATGAGGGGGACGAGGTCTTGCCCCTTGATCTGGGCCTTCAGTCGAGGCGTGATCCGCAAACGGCAGAGATCGAGCAAGGTCGGCATGACGTCCACGAGGCGCACCTGGGACTTGATCATCCTCCCCGGAAGGCCCGGGACATGGATGATGAGCGGCACGTGGACGAGTTCCTCATAAAGCGTCATGCCGTGGTCGAAGCCGCCGTGTTCATAATATTGGTCGCCGTGGTCCGCGATGACGACGATCACGGTGCGATCGAGCAGGCCGGGGATGCGTTGGAGGGCGTTCAAGAATTTCCCGAATTTTTCGTCAGCCCGCAAAACCTTCTCGTCGTAGAGCGCGCGCCAGAAACTCGCGTCGGCCTGAGTGATGCGGATGGGCTCTCCCTTGATCGTCTTCATGCGCAGCGCAAGGAATTCTTTTAAGGACCCGGTGAAGGGGCCGTGATAATGAGGATCGGCGAAGCGGCTTTTGATCTTATCCGTCTCGATATATTGGCCGTGGACGTCGTAGCCGTGGGCGAAAAGAAAAAACGGGCGTTTGTCCGGGCGCCGAATCCAGTCGAGGGACAAAGGGAATGTCAGCCGGAAGCCGTCGAAGGTGTCCGAGTCGAAATAAATGTCGAAGCCGCGGGAGAAGCCGAAGCTCCCCTCAAGACCGCCGCCTCCCGTGAAGGCCGCGGTGCGGTAGCCGTTGTCGCGGAAGGCCTCGGCCATGGTCTCCATCCGGCGCGGGAGAGTCGCCAGTTCCCGGCGGTCCTCGGTGAAGACGGAGAATTTATTCGTGAGCTGGTGCTGGCGCGGGTAGGTGGAGGTGAAAAAAGAGGCCATCGAAGGCAGCGTCCAGGGCGCCTGCGTGACGGCGTTCGAAAAAAGATAGGACCGTCCGGCCAGACGGTCCAAGTTCGGGGTCAAGGGGCGCTTCTGGCCCAGGGCCCCCAGCCGGTCCGCGCGCAGGGCGTCGAAGGAGATGATGATGACGTTGAGAGGGCGCGGCGGCGGGTTTCGCGCGGCGGCGGCGCGCAGGAGCAAGAAAAGAAAGATCGCCCAAAGACGCATAGGATCGAGGAGCTCTCGATATTCTACACATTCGGCGGGGCCACGGCCGATCGGGAGTCTTGTCTAACACAAGATGAGCCTGAAGCTGGGGCAGTTTCTAACACAAATGAGCCTGAAATGACGTCATTAAGGCGCGACAGGGCCGTGGTAACTTCGAGGCATGACTGTGACCATGGACG
>JAJZAK010000014.1 GCA_021799485.1 bacterium
GCCCCCTGCGCGTTGATGAACGCCGCCCCGGAGAGCGTCGCCGTCGCGGGCGCGACTCCCGTTCCCTCTCCGATGACAAGGCCTCCGACGGCCATCGAGGGCAAAAACGTCGTCGAGCCCGCCATGAATTGATAAGGAATCTCCCCCGTCCCGCCGCCCAGCAGATTCCCCGCGGACACCGCCGTCGATATGGCCGCGCCGTTCCAATAAGGGGCGCTCGTGTTGGCGTCCCAAGTCAGAATGTAGCCGTTCTGCCCGGCCGGCGCGAGCGCCGTCATCGAGGAGCCGCTCGCGAAATAGGGGATCGCCCCCGCCGCCTGTCCCGCGAGGTCCGCCCCCGTGCCGCCGTAGTTAAGGGCAAGCGTCCCCGTGCTGACGTTCGTCGCGTTAAGAGCCGAGAGACTCGTGCCGTTCCCGAAAAACGCCGCGGCGGTCATCGAGGATTGGGAGATGATGACGCCCGACGGGCCGGTCAGGGTGACGCTCGACCCGCTGAATGTGGCGCCGCCGACCAGCTCCTGCTGCTCGCTCCAGGTGATGGCCTCGTTCTGGAGAGAAGACAGCGTCATGACGCCCTGGGCGTTGATCATCGCCGCCCCGGAGAGCGTCGCCGTCGCCGGGGCCACCCCCGCTCCCTCTCCGATGACAAGGCCTCCGACGGCCATCGAGGGCAAAAACGTCGTCGAGCCCGCCGCGAACTGATAAGGAATCTCTCCCGTCTGGCCTCCTACGAGGTTTTCCGCGGACGCGGCGGTCGACACGAAGGAGGCCTGCCACGCGATGCCGCTCCCGGTCCAACTGAGAATCTGGTTGGCGGCCGTGGGAGCGGCGATGAAGCCGGTCTGGCTGGTATTGGTCTGATAAACGATCTCATTCGTGCCGCCGCCCGCCATGCTCGTCGCGGTGTTGGCGTTGCCGGTCACGCTGATCGGCGCGACGCCGCTTAAGCCCCCGGCGTTCCCGAAAAACTCGGAGGCCGTCACCGACGATTGCGACACGATCGTTCCGTCGGGGCCGGCCAGGCTGATGCCGGCGTTTTGCGCGGAGATTCCGGACGAGATGAAAAGCTCCTGCGCGAAAGTCTGCTGGGCGCTCCAGGTGCTGGTCGAAGCGATGACGTAGGGGGTGGGAGAGTAGCAGGCGGGCACCCCAGCGAGGGTGTTGACGAACTCCCCCGTCGAACAGGCCACGGGGAAGCTCGCGAGATCCGACCATGGAACCAGCCCCGTGAAGGAGCTCGCGTAGACGATGTCCGCATAGACGTTCCCCGAGAAATTGGCGTTCCCGGCGACGCTCAAGGGATTGGTGGGAGAGATGTTCCCGATCGCCACATACCCGCCGCCCGAGACGGCGAGAGCGCTCGATACGAAGATCTCGTTTTTGAAGGTCTGCTGCGCCGTCCAAGTTCCCGTGGTATTGTAGACGTCGACCAGGATCGCCGTGGGATTGACCCACGCCGGGGCCGCGGACCCATTGGCTTGAAGAACATATCCGGAGGGCCCCGCGCCGAGAAAGTTCTGGACTCCGCTCCCCGTGAAGTAGGGGATGGCTCCGGGGCCCGCGGCGGCAAGATTGGCTCCCGTCCCGCCCATATCCGGCGGAAGGATGAAATTCGGGGCGAAATTCGAGCTCCCCAGGCCGCTTAAGCCCGCGCCGGAACCGAAGAAGCCCGAAGCTGTGACGCTGCCGCCCACCATCAAGTTCCCGGCGACGGAGGCGCTCGTGTCGACGAAAACCTCGTTTTGGAAATACTGCCACGCATACCAGGTATTCGTCGAATACAGCAGCGTCCCCCCCGGAGGCTGCCAGGATGGCACGCCGCCGACCGTCGTCAGGATCCACCCGGCGTTCGTCGTCGACGATATGAGCCCCATGGCGCCCGGCGCGTTGAAATACGGAATCGCGCCAGCCGGGGCGGCCGAAAAATTCTGCCCGGTGCCGCCGAGGCTCGTGGAGAGGCTTTGAGTCAGCGTGTCGGCGTTGATCGCGTGGAAGGAATAACCCGAGGCCGCAAGCTGGATCCTCGGCGAAAGCACGGTGGGAGTCGTCAGGGGCTTGACGTTGCCCTGCTGGACCGAGATCTCGAGGTAGACTTGGTTCTGGAACGTCGCCGTGGAGATGCCGCCGGAAGCCTGGCCGATGACGACGGTGTAGATGCCGTTCGTCACGACCACCCCGGGGTCCGTCTCGCAAAAGTACGCGACCCCCGTCCCGGGCGTCTGGGTGCTATCCAGGCAGAATTGGAAGCTGTAGGTCCCCGTCAGAGGGTTCCCCGAAGCGTCGGCGAGCTTGCCCTGGAAGTTAAGAACCTGCGGAGGCTGGGAGTAGGCGTCAGTCGGCGCCAGCAACAAAAGGCCGAAGAAGGCCACAGAGGAGAAAAGGCGGTGGCTTTCCATGGGTTTGGAACCAGGGTCCCCGGGGGCGGGATCCTCGTGCCGCGCGGGCGATTATAGGGACGCGATGTCCTATTTTTATTTCGGACTTACGAAACTAATAGAGATAATGATGCTTGTTTCGTGACGATTTTATGACAAAATAGACGCCGCGGACGGCAACTACTTTACTAAGGCGAGCTTGCGATCAAGCAGGCGGACAATCTTGGAAGAGGCGTTCTGCGCGGCCGTGGAGATATCCGAGGCGGAGGCGTCGGCCGAGGCGCTCCAGAGGACGGAGCCGCCCTGAACGCTCGTCAAACGCACGGCCATTCCCACTCGCGCGGGGGTCGTCACCGTGACCGGCATGCTTTGGGGCACATAGTTCGAGTTGTAGCCCACGATACCTAGTTGGCCGTTGGCCATGGGGCCGATGATCGGGTTGGTCTGCTCCTGAGAGACATCCTCCATCACCGTCTGCTCGCTCGCGTCCGCGTATTCCGTAAGGCTTCCGACGATGAGGTCCGTGGCGCCCAGGAGTTGTCCCAGCCGGACTTCCGTCGCGGGATCAACGACGCCCGAGGCCTGGAAATTCTGCTCCTGCAAGATCTGCTCGACTTGGCCCCTCTCGACGAAATTATATCCCAACCCAAGGATGTAGGTCTGGAAAATGCTCGATATAAGCGCCCCCGAACCCGGCGAGCCGGGGAAATCGGCGAAGTCGATCACGGCGACCCTTTGAACCTTGGCCGGATTATAGGCCGGGCTCAAAAAGACGTTGGCGGAGGTGCTCGCGCAGCCGCTCATCAGAGCGACGGAGAGGAACGGGAAGCAGCAAAAGGCCAAGGAAAGCCACGAAGAGCTCCGACGCTCTACCATGGCCACAAATCGCCCACCCACCAGTCCTTGCCTCCCTTCGGGCGAATGCCGAGCTCTTTTCGAAGCCGTCTCGCCCGCTCATGGGCCGACGCCAACTGATCGGAATTCAAGACCAATTTGAGCCGCTTAACGTTTGACCGGGCGATCGGATCGCCCGCGGATGCCGCCAGGACGTACCAGGCATACGCCTCGATCAGATCCTTTTTAACGCCCATCCCCAGCTCATAGAAGCGGCCGACCTTGCCCTGGGCGACCGCGCGGCCGTTGACCGAGGCCCGATGGAACCACTCGAAAGCCTTCGGATAATTCTTCCGGGGCATCCCGCGCCCCTGCTCGTACATGTCGCCCAGCTTCACCTGGGCGAAGGCATGCCCGCTCTCCGCCGCCGCGAGATACCACTTAAACGCCTTTTTGTCGTCGCTCTTGACGCCGACGCCCTTCTGATACAAAAATCCCAAGGCGCTTTGGGCCCCGGCATTGCCGCTGAGCGCGGCCGCGCGGTACCAGCGGAAGGCCAGCGCCGGATTCTTGGGGACGCCGCGCCCGCGATAATAGAGCCCGGCAAGATTGCTTTGGGCCGCCGCGTCGCCGCTGGAGGCGGCGAGCTGGTACCACTTGAAAGCCGCGGCGTAATCCCGGCCGACCCCCCGGCCGAAGGCGTAAAGATAACCGAGATTATTCTGGGCGGCGCGATTGCCGTCCGCGGCGGCCTTCCGGTACCAGCGCAGGGCCTCGGCCAAGTCGGGACGGGGCCTTCCGATTCCATGCTCGTAGAAAACGCCCAATTGATATTCCGCGTCGACATCCCCGTCTTCGGCGGCGCGCGCGAGGAGAGAGAAGGCCGCGCTCGATCGTCCGACCTTAAACTCTTGGTTCGCCTTGATGAAAGGCCGGACGGCCAAGGAGTCCGCCGGGCTCGCCGCCCAGGACGAGATCGCGAGAAAAGGCAACCAAGCAAACATCCATGATACGTTACCAAAAAAAAGGGGGAACGGGGGCGGGCTTTCGGTTTTTCGATTTTCGCCATAACAGCGGCCTGACATATCAGAATTTCGGGAAAACCGAAAGCCCGGCCTCCTATATTGGGGTATATTGGGGTATTGTCTCTCTCGCTTTTCTCTGTTACACTTCGCCAAGAGTTCGCGACATGCGCCAGCAACTTTTGACACCCATCCTCTGCGCCTTCCTGTCGCCGCTCATCGCCCAGGCGGATAACAACGCGCAAGGGAACTCCGGCGACCACGCCCCCCCCCCATCCCAACAGGAACGCGGAAGAAACGCCGAAGCGGCTCCCATGCCGTCCCCAACCTCCCCATCGGCCCTCGCCCAGGCCTATTCTTGGCAGATGACGGCTCCGCAGTCCCCCTGGGATCAATCCGGGCCATACGGAGGAGGCGGAGGCTGGAATTATGGGAACCCCTGGGACAATCCATGGAACAGCCCCCTCCAAATGCAGCCGCCGAGCTATAACTACAATATCACCATTCCGAACACCCCGGCTCAGACCTGGCATCACGAGCCTCCCTACAGCGAGCAGGCGGCCAAGCAGGCCGCCTTCGACGCGCTGGTCCGGCAGGTCGCGAAGGAGGCGCGCCATCAACGCGGCGAGGCGGGAACGGCGCCCTCGGGAATCCACTCCTCCATCGTCGACGCCCCCGCCTTCAGCTTGAAGCCCCGACCCAATGATTTCGCCTTGGTCGTCGGGATCGAGAATTATCCCCAGCCTCTCCCCGCGGCGCTCTTTGCCCGGCGCGACGCCGAGGCCGTGCGCGCCAACCTCGTCGCCCTAGGCTGGCCCCAGCAAAACGTCATTTCCCTGATAGACAACCAGGCGACTTTGGCCCGGATTTCGGCCTATGTCGAGGATTGGCTGCCCAAAAACGCCTCGACCGACAGCCGGATCTTCTTTTATTTCGCGGGGCACGGCGCTCCCTCGATTTCCGGAGACGCTTATCTCGTGCCGTGGGACGGAAGCCCTAATTTTCTAAACCGCACGGCTTTCCCGCTTCAAAGGCTTTACTCCCATTTGGCCAAGATCAAGGCGGCCGAGGTCACGGCCGCGCTCGACAGCTGCTTTTCGGGAGCGGGAAGCCGCTCGGTGCTGCCCCAGGGGGCGAGGCCGCTCATCGTGAACGTCGCCACGCCGATTCTTCCCAAGGGCCCCGCGGTCGTCTTCACCGCGACGGGCGCGCGCGGCATCTCGGGAAGCCTTCCCGAGCAAGGGCACGGGATCTTCACCTACTACTTCCTCCGAGGGTTGGAGTCGGCCGTCTCGGATAAGATGCCTTCGGTGAAGGCCGAATGGCTCTACGGCTACCTGGGCCCGCGGGTCAAGAAGGCCGCGGCTCTCCAAAACCTCGACCAATCACCGCGCCTGGAAGGAAACATCTCGAAAACCGTCGCGACGCTCCGATAGGTCAGGCTTTCGGCCAGCGGCCCAGGCGGGCCAACTCGTCGAAGAGATAAATCTCCCCGCGAATCGCCTTCCGCAGATCCCCAAGATGCATGCTCTCGTTCTCGCTGTGAATTCTCGCGTAGGGATCGCCCACTCCCTCGAGGACGACCGGCGCCCCCAAGACCTTCGAGAACGGCCCCGCGAAAGGAATCGAGCCTCCGCAGCCGATGAACGCGGCGGGACGGCCGTAGCCCCTCGAGAAGGCCCGGGCGGCGGCCTCGACGACGGGGCTTGAGGGGGCCTTCCAGGCGGGGCTCGCCGTGACGTTCGAGAACTCGACTGAGACTCCCCACGGCGCGCGGCGCTTGAGATGATTCTGCATCGCCTTCAGCGTCCGGCGCGGGTCCATCCCGTCCACCGTCCGCATCCCCATGTGGCACCAAGCCTGGTCGTTGACGATGTTCGCGCAGTCCTTGCGCGAGGAGGCCTCAAAGGCGTTGACGGAAAACGCGGGCTCATACCAAAGCTTCCTCAGGATCGCCCCGTCCTTCGCCAGCACCTGGGTCTTGGGAAGGAACCCCGACTGGCGGCGCAGCGCGGCCTTGCCGTATGTCAGGGCCTTGAGGCTCTTCTCCTCGGCGGCCGAGAGCTTGCGCCCGCGCGGCAGGCCTGGAACGGCGATGCCGCCGTCCTTGTCGCAGACCGAGGCGATCATGCGGCTTAAGGCCTGGACCGGATCGGGCGCGGGCCCCCCCCACATCCCCGAATGGATCGAGGTGGTCAGCGACCGGACCGTCACGTCGAAGGAAACCAAGCCCCGCAGGGCCGTCGTGATCGAGGGGACTCCCGTGTCGAAATTGGAGGTGTCCGCGAGCACCATGGCGTCGGCCGCGAGGCGCGCCGCCTGGCTCTTGAGGAAAGCCTCGAGGTGCGGGGAGCCGATCTCCTCCTCCCCCTCGATCAAGACCTTCACGTTGAGCGGGAGCTCGCCCAGGGCTTCGAGGCAGGCGGCGATCGCGGAGGCGTGGATGACGACGCCGCCCTTGTCGTCCGCCGAGCCCCGGCCGTAGAGCCTTCCTTCCCTCTCTTGGGGATCGAAGGGAGCCGACTTCCAAAGCGGCTCTCGGCCCGGAGGCTGGACATCGTGGTGGGCGTAGAGAAGAAGCGTGGGCTTCCCGGCCTGATGGAGCCAATCGCCGTAGACGTAGGGGAAGGCTCCGTCCAGGCGGAGGATTTCGACGTTCTCAAGCCCGCGGGATTTGAGAAGCGCCGCCACGGCCTCCGCGGATTCGTCGAGCGGCCTTTCGGGGAACCCAGGGAAGCTCACGCTCGGCATCCGGATGAGGGCCGAGAGATCGTCGACGGCGCGCCGCTCGTTTTGACCGGCCCAATCGATCGCTTTTTGCATGCGGCGATTATATTAAAATGGGCCTTGGCCTTCAGCTCCCGGTTTTATCATGCTGCTATCGCGCTATCTGCTGCGGATGTTCCTGCCCGCCTTCGCGTTGACTCTCGCGCTTTTTTCCGGAATCCTCTGGATGAACCAGTTCCTGAGGATCTTCAGCCTGGCCGTCATGAAGGGCATCTCCCCCGCCTGGGTGTTCGGCTGCTTTACGCGGCTGCTTCCCTTTCTTTTGAGCCTCTCGATCCCGATGGCCTACCTGGTGGCCCTGCTCCTCACGATCGGGCAATGCGCGGAATCGGGCGAAATGCTGGCGCTCCGCAGCTCCGGCTTCTCGTTCTTCCAGATCACGAGCCCCTTCCTGGCGAGCGCGGCCGTCCTCGCGGCGCTCCTTCTTTACCTCAACCACAAAGCGAGCCCCGAGGCCTTCCACGCCTTCCGGGAACAATTCGCCCAGGCCTCCCAAAAGATATCGCGCATCGATCTCGAGCCCGGGACCTTCATGCATCTGGGCCCCTTCAGGCTCTACGCGGGCGAGGCTTCGGGGAAGACCGGGAATCTCAAGCAGGCGACCCTGTTGCGCAGCCAGGGGCCCGAGGGCGAAGCGCTCCAGATCACGGCGCCGGTCGGCCGCATCCGCGTGGCGGCCGGACGGGAGCTCGATCTCGATCTCGAAAAAGGCGAGATCATCTTTCCCAATCGCGATCCGAAGCGCTTCACCGCCGGAGCCTTCGACGGCTACCGCCTCTCCCTGCCGCTCACCCTCTCCGGAGACGACAAGAGAGATCCCGATCTCCAAGAGCTCGCGACGACGCGGCTCTTGGAGCGCGTCCACGACCCCAAGGCCGCGGCCTACCGCCGCGCGGAGGCCGCCGTGGAGATTTCCCTCCGCTCGGCCGTCGCGCTCTCCCCGCTCGTTTTTTTCTGGCTGGGGACCCCGCTCGGGCTGCTGGGGATCGGCCGGCACGGCCGCGGGGCCGCCTTCGGCATGAGCCTCGTCATTTTGCTCGCCTACTACGGGCTCATCACGCTGGGCATCAACCTCGGGCGCCGGGACGCGGCCCTCGCTTATCCCGCCCCCTGGGTAGCGGACGCCCTGGGACTCATCGCGGGCTTCTTCATGGTCCGCGAAGCGCTTAAACGGTAATGAGATCGCCTGGGAAAACTGGTGACACCATACGGATTTCTCCGCATTGTGGCCGGAAAGAAATAGGTATGGTGTCACCAGTTTTGAGTAGTTATTGACGGCATGAGGCTCCTCTCTAGATACATCGCGGGAAAGTTTTTCCGGCCGTTTTTTTTCAGCCTGGGACTCTTCGCGGTGCTTATCTTTCTCGGCGACGTCTTCGACCGCATGAATATGCTCTCCGCAAGCCGCGCCTCGATCGGCCAAATCCTCGAATACCTCTGGCTCGGCGTCCCTTATTGGATGATCCGCACGATTCCGATGGCGACCTTGCTCGCGACCCTGCTCACGGTCTCGGGCTTCGTCCAAAGCGGCGAATGGATCGGGGTGCTCGCGGGAGGCTACGAGAACAAGGACCTCTGGCTCCCCATCCTCGCCTGCTCGGGCCTCGTCGCCCTGGGAGGACTGCTCGCCCAGGAGACGATCCTCCCCATGTCGTACTCCCGCCGCCAGAGGCTTTGGCAGGAGACCATCCATCCCGAATGGCAAGCCGGCCGCTACCGGAACGTCGCCTTGCTGGGCGGCCCCGGCGAAATGATCGAGGCGGAATCCTTTTTGCCCAAGGAAGGCCGGCTCGAGCGCCCGACGCTCGAGATCATCGGCCCCGAAGGCGTGTCGAAGGAAATCGACGCCCAGGAAGCCCTTTGGGATTCCGCGAAATCGCGCTGGGTCTTCCATCAGGGCGTCGAGCGGATCAAGGGCCCCCAGGGTTTCGCCGCGGCTTTCTTCCAGGACAAGGTCTCCGATCTCGCCGTCCCTCCGGCGCTTCTCATCCCCAACACGCGAGAGCCGGACGAGATGAGCCTCTGGGAGCTCCGGCGCTACGCCAGGCGCCTCTCGCACCTGGGCGCCTCGACGCGGGAGTTCGCGGTCGCTCTCCAGTCGAAGATCGCCTATCCCTTCACGAACGTCGTCCTTTGCGCCCTGGGAGTGCCGCTGGCGCTCCGGCTGCGCCGCGCCCCCAAGGCCGCGAGCTTCTCGATCGCCGTCGCGACCTCCTTTGTCTACCTTTTCGTGATCGAGATCAGCCGGGCGCTCGGCAACTCGGGCCTCGCCCCCGCGATGCTCGCGGCCTGGCTTCCCAACATGCTCTTTGGCGGCGCGGGCGCCTGGCTCTTAAGCCGGACCAGCGGCGGGGCGTTTTAGCCCGGTCAAGGCTTTTTACGGAAGCCCCGGCGGCCAGCTGGCGACAAGCTCCTTCCAGGACAGCCGCGTGTACGCCTGGCTCGACGTGGTGCGGATGCCGGCCGTCACCGCGTTATCGTAGTAGATGGTGAGGTGGGCCCCCCCCGTGATGGAACCGGAGCTATAAAGCGCTCCATGAATCACCGTATTGCCCGACCCACCCACGGCCATGCCGCCGGAGCCCACATAGACGAAGCCGTGGACAAGGACATCGGAGAGGTTCGCCGTGCCGCCCACATCTTGGACGTTCGTGTTGATCCCCATCCCGCAGCCTGAAGCGTAGCTTGGCGGCGATCCGGAAGCGAACGTGGCGGCAAAATTCGAGTAAACCGTCGTGTTCGTGCAGTACTCCCGCCACGCATAGGGGGGGATCACGGCGGCATAACCGCCCGAGCCGTCATGGCCGCTCAAGCTCATGCTCCCGCTCCCCGAGACGATGATGGTGCCCACGATAAAGTTCGAGGGCTTAAACGAGACGCTGGCATTGTTGTCTAAATAATAAACATTCCCGGACGTGTCGGTGCAGCCCTGGAACTCGCAGGAAGCGGTGCTGTAGTAGCTGCCGCCGCAGCAGTTCGAGGGCGCCGTATTCCCTGCCGCCTGAGCGAGCTGCTTATAGTAATTAAAATCGATCGACGGCATCGCGATGTAGGGCGTGCAGCTGCAGGACCAGTAATGGATGTTATCCGTGCACGGCGGCGCTTGAGAACAATTCGAGGGGCCGTAACCCGAGATGACGCCGTTCGTGTAGAGCCTCGGATGGTCCGCGCTCGACGTAATGCCCGTTTGGCTGTAAATGGGCCCCCATTCAACGTCTTCGCTGCCCCCGAATGTGTTCGCCCCGGCGCTGAACATCGAGCTGTTCGTCGCCGCGGGAAGCGCGTAGACCACCTGAATCTCGCGAAGCTCCTTGTTCAGCGTGTCCCGGCCGACGCCGGTGATGACGATGTCCATGGCCGCGTCGGATCCGATCGAAACGGCGTAGCTGCCGTTGGCGATGTCGGTGTAGGCCTGGTCGAAATTGTATCCCGGAATGGGGATCGCGGCCGTGGGGCTTGAGAGCTGGCTGATCTCCCAGTAGCCGCGCTCGGTCGCCGCCTCCGCCAGCTGAAACGCCGCCGTCATCTTGCGTTCCTTCTCGGTTTCCCTGGATTCCTTCTGGACGAAAAAGGCGATCGTCGGCACGAGGATCGCCAGCGCGACGAACACCGCGACCGCCCCCGCGATGACGCCTTGGCCGGATTGGGAGCAAAGGCGGACGTTCATTAGTTCATGACCCTGACCTTCTCGATCGACAGCTGAAGGGCCAAGGCGCCGCCCAAATAGGTGCTTTTCTGCGTCGTCATGGCGATCGACATAATGGAGGTGTCCGAGCTATCCGGGAACCCGAAGCAGACGAACTCCAGATTGCGGGTGACGACGTCGTTGGCGCCGTTAATCGAGACCGTCAAGGCGTTCCCCTGCTGGTAAAAGGAGATGCTCCGGCCCGAGATGTCCGTGAAGCTCAGTCGAGAGTACGGCGGCTGGCCCGAGACGTTGTCGATCGTGATCGTCGCCGCCTTCCCCTGCCTCAGGAGCCTGTTCATGAGGTCCATGGCGATCCTCACGTCGGCCTGGATGTCCGAGCGCGCCTGCGACTGGCGCCAAAAATTCGAGAGTCTCACCATGAGCGGCCCCGAGAGGGCGACGACGGCGCCGACCATCGCCACCACCAACATGACCTCGGTGAGGGTATAGCCTCTCCTATCCCTTGCCATCGTCAGAGCCCCGTGAAATTGACCGTCGTCGTCGCGCCCTCGTCGACCGATCCCGTCATGAGCTGGGGAGCGCCGGTCATGGCCGCGCCCGTGACGGTGTTCACCGTCGAATAGACGGCCATGATATTGTAGGAATACGCGTTCGACGGGCTCGATCCGCGCACGGGCAGGACATACGTTCCGTCCGGCCTGCTGGCCGTCGTGTAATAAAAGGCCTGCCCCGTGACGCTCGCGCCGTAGATGATCGGAGGGGAACTGAAGGGTTCGGTGCTGGCGATGATGAGGACCCCCGTTGTAATCGTCTGTCCTCCCGCGCCCGAGACGGTCCCCGTGAACGTGCCCAGGACGCCCGAGATGGTGAAGGTCCCCGCCGAGACCGTCGCTCCGGGGCTGTTGATCGTCAAATCAAAAACCTGAGCGGGGGCTGCGTTTTGGGTGTTGCTGAGTTCGGGCGTCACCGTATACGTCCCCGTCGCCAGGTTTTGGATGTAAAACGTCCCCGTATTGTCGGTCACCCCCGTGCCGGAACTCCCCGCCGTATTCGAGGCGACGAAAACGACGCCCGGCAATGGAGAGGTCCCCGTGGTCGCATAGCCTTTGATTCCCCCTCCCTCGGACAGTTCGAAATCATAGGTCGTGAGCGCGCCTAAAGAAATATCGAGGTTGACGGCCTGGCTGACGTAGATGGGATTCAATTGGTCCGGGTTGGCGGTGATGGCGATATTGATGCCTGTCGAGACCGCTAGAAAATACAACCCCGAGGGCCCCGAGATGGCGTTTTGCACCGCCCCCTGCCCCGTCACCGCGATCCCGCTCAAGGGTTGGCCCAAGGCGTCGCTCACGATCCCCGCGACATATCCTCCCAAGGCGCTTTCCGTCAACGGGACGATCCCGGAGGAGATAGCGATCGCGGGGCTTGTCGCCGTGCTCATGATGAGCGTCGTCGCGCCTTCCGACGGCAGGCTCACGCTTGAGACCGACATTTCCAGGTTCCCGCTCGCGACCACGACGGTCCATGTCCCCGTCGCGACGTTCGGGATGTTGAAATAGCCGAAGTAGCAGCCCTGGGTTTCTCCCGGACCCAAGAAGTTAAACGAGGCCGCCGACGCGATTTCGACGGGCGAGGATAAACCGTCGTCCGAGGAGGCGAAGCCTCCGAGCGCCGGGAAGCCGCCTTGGCTCGTGAAGGTTCCCGCGGAGATTCCGTAGGCGGGATATTGAAAAAACCCGCTCCCTGTGTAGTCGTACAGAAAATTATCGGCGTTATCCTGCGTGTCGTAGGCCCGGCCATAGCCGACGACCTCCGCGCAGGGGCTCGACATCCTGACGATTTGGTCGCCGGCCTGAAGGCCTCCCGCGAGCACAATGATGTTCCCCAAATAATCGTAGGGCAGATTCCCGGTCGCCTTATTCACCCAGCCGACTTCGTCGACGACGCTATTGTTCGCGTCGAGCAATTGAATGGAGCCCCCATGCGACGCCTGCAAGAACGGCGTGGGGCTCGGATTGCTCCCGGGCAAGTAGGTGTAGTTCGGCCCGAAATAGGCGTCCGGAGCCGCCGCGGTCGTCCCGGCGACGGTAAAGCTCATGCTCGTGTTGGCGATGAGAAAAAAAGACCCGGCGGGGACATAGGTGCTTATGAAGCATAGATTCGGATTCAGACCTCCCGTCGGAGTCGCGGGACTGCAGCCCGTCGAGCCATGGCCCCCGCAGATATAGTTGAGATTGTAGTGTTGGCCGGTATCCGGGCAGGCCGGGGTCGGCGTGGAGGCCAGGTCGATGGGATAGGTCGTCCCGTTGAAAAGCTCGACGTACTCGACGCCCTGGGTCGTTCCATCGGCGACGACCGTCTGCGTGTCGGCCACGACCTGGCTGATCACGATGTGGCTGCTGAAAAAGACGCTCGTGGCCGCTACGGCCCCGGACGAGATCGGCGAGAGCACGTAGTTCTGTGCGACGCTCTGCCCGGCGGGCACCGACAGCAGCCCCGAGCTCGCGGCGGTGAAGCCCAAGGAGGACGCCGTGACCGTGTAGGAGCCCGCCGCGACCGAAAGCAAGTAAAGGCCGTTCGAGTTTGCCTGGGCGTACCACTGGGGGCTGCCGAGAACGCTCACGACGGCCCCCTCGACATAGCCGCCCGCGGCGTCGGACACGGTCCCCGTGATCGTCGCGTTCAAGGCGGCGATGCTCGGATTCTCCTTGAGATTCGTCATGACCACGTCGTGCCAGCCCTTGTTGTCGCTCCAATAGACCGTGACGGTGATCATCTTGAGCCCCGGATCGGAGGCGGTGTAGGGCTCCGGGACGAGCTTCCCGTTTTCAGGCGCCGCGTAGCTCACGTAGACGGCGCGCGTCATCGTCTCGCCGCCCCAGTAGCTGAAGCTTTCCGGAGCGTAGTCGACGGTGTCATACGTGAAATTCAGCTGCGGCTGCGTCGCGGACGCGGTCGTCACGAGAAGATCATAGTAGGAAAGATTCTTGAGCGCCTCGATTTTTTCCTGCGCCAGATTGACGGCGATCGTGCCGTACCGGGAACGATAGAGCGCTTGGCTCATGCTCCCGAAAGCCTTCATGAAGCCCAGGGCGCCTATCGAAATGATCGCCAAGGCGGCGACGATCTCGGGGAGGGTCTGCCCTCCGGTGTCATACTTTGACTTTTTGACTTTTCCATTTCCCCAGATGGGCATGTCACGAAAAGTCAAAAAGTCAAAGTATGACACCCCTTCCTACTAGGAGCACTCGCTGTAGCCGCAGTCGAGACAGGTGATTCCCCCACAACCCGAAACATGCGCCACTCGAGGAGAATAGCAAGACGGGCAGTATTCTCTGGGGACGCCTTGCAGCAAGGCGTCCCCGCCCTCAACAGGCCCGTTCTTCTTCACGAACCAGCCCGTCTTCTCCAGATGCTCGCGCAAAGCGACCGAGATCGCGTGCGCAATGGAGTCGATGCGCTTTTCACCCATCCCCAGCGGCCGGTCCCCCTTCACGGAATTGAGGTGCTTGAGGATGCGGATCGGATCCCCTCCCTGGGCTAGATATTTGGAGAGGAGGATGCCCACCACGGAGGTCAGGGCCGATATCTCGGTTCCCAACGGCGGGATGTTGGCGAAGACCTGATAAGGCCCGCGCTCATCGTAGTTGATATGGACGTGGAGGGGGCCGTAGCCCGTCTGGACCTGATAGTAGGCCGAGGAGGCGCCATGGGCCTGCGTCGGCTCGGACCGCTTCATGCGGCTCGGAGACGAGGGAAGGCTCAGCACTTGCTGGGCCTTCGAGCCGTCCCGGTAGACGGTGATTCCCTTGAGCCCCAGACGGTAGGACATCAGGAAGACGCGGCGCACCTCCTCGCGGGTGGCGGCGTTGGCCAAGTTCACGGTCTTCGAGACGCCGTTGTCGACGTGCTTCTGAAAGGCCGCCTGGGTCTTGACGTGAAACTCCGGCGACACGTCATGAGAGGTCGCGAATAGCTTCTGCAACTCCTCGGGGACGAACGAAAGACCCCGCACCCGGCCCTTATTGGCGTTCACCTTGGCCCAGAGCTCCCGTTCGGAGAGCCCGAAATAGCCGCGCTCGGCGGCCATCTCCTTAAAAAGCGAATTCGCCTCGATCAAAGTGTCGGCGGAGGAAGGCGTCTGGCCGCGCTTCAAGGCGTCGAGGGCTCGGGCGTTGTAGCGCGTGTAGGCGATCGAGAAAAACGGCTCGATCCCGCTTCCCTGCAGGCCCGCCGCGAGGGCGATCGTTCCGGTGGGAGCGATCGTCGTCAAGGCCGCATGCCGCGGCGCGCGCGCCTCCCCCCGGAAATGCGGGCTTTGGGGGTCATAGATCGAGCCTCCCCAATTGGGGAAGACCCCTCGCTCCCGGGCCAATTCCTCCGAGGCGGCGAGGGCCTCCTCCTGGACGAAGCCCATGAGGCGCTCGGCGAAGCGGAGGGCCTCGTCGGAATCGTAGGAGATCCCCATCTTGACCAGCGCCTCGGCGTAGCCCATCACGCCCAGGCCGATGCGGCGATTCCCCTTCGCGAGGCGCTCGATCTGGGGAAGCGGGTAGTTGTTGACCTCGATCACGTCATCCAAGAAGCGCGTCGCCAGGCGAACGGCGGCCGCCAGGCGCTCGAAATCGAACGCGCCGCGGCCCACGGGGCCCGAGACGAAGCGCGAGAGGTTGAGAGAGCCCAGATTGCACGGCTCCCAAGGGAGCAGCGGCTGCTCCCCGCAAGGATTGACCGCCTCGATCGCGCCGAGCCCGGGGGTGGGATTCGACGCCGAGGCGTTGATCCGGTCGAGAACGATCAAGCCGGGGTCCCCCGTCTTCCAGGCGCAATCGACCATGAGCTCGAACAGGTCGCGCGCCTTGGCCCGCCCCGCGGACTCTCCATTCCGGGGGTTTCGCAGCTCGATGTCCAGGTCGTCGTCGACGGCCTTCATAAAGGCCTCGTCGATCGCGACGGAAAGATTGAAATTGGACATGAGCCCCGGCTGGGTCTTCAAAGCGATGAACTCCCGTATCTCCGGATGGGTGTAATGAAGAACCCCCATATTGGCTCCCCGGCGCACCCCGCCCTGCTTGATGACTTCCGTCATCTTGTCGAAGAGCTGCATGAAGGAGACCACGCCCGAGGCGACGCCGTGGGTCTTTTTGACGGCGTCCCCCTTGGGACGCAGACGGCTGAAGGAAAATCCAGTGCCGCCGCCGGACTTCTGGATGATCGACTGCGCCTCCATGGCGCGCGCGACTCCCTCGATGGAGTCCTGGACGGGAAGGACGTAGCAGGCGGAGAGCTGCTGAAGCTCGCGACCCGCGTTGACCAGGGTGGGCGAATTGGGCAGGAAGTCCCAGGAGGCCATCATCTCATAGAAGCGGGAGCTCCAGGCGTCAACGAGACGCTTCGCCTCCGGATGACGCTCGCAAGCTCTCTCGAGGTTCCGCAGGAGCGCCCTCGAGTTGGCCTCCCGGCGTTCGAGATCGGTCAAGCCGTCTTGAAAAAGGAGAAACTTCGCGGCGGGCGCCCCCTCCGCGGAGGAAGCCTGCGCCACCTTGACGGAGACGCCCTCGAAAAGGTCCCAGCGTCCTGACTCGGCGGCGAAGAGGAGCTCGGAAAGAGCGATATTGTGCGCGACGCCCCTGAGCCACGTCTCGACGTCCGGCGCGTCCTGAAGGTACTTGTCCTTGATGACCTTGAATTGATTTTCGTTCAGAACGAGACGGAGGCGCTCCCTCCCCGCCGCGATGGAATGGCTTTCTTTTGCCATCGGTTTGCCCTTTGGAACCAATGATGGGATCTTGGCGAGTATAACAGCCTCTTCCTTGATTGTCAAAGCAAAATGAGGCGGCGACGAAGCCGCGTCTACTTCCGGAGCTTGATCACGACGATCGCGCCGCGCTGGGGGCCGTTGGCGAGCTCGATGTCCCCGCCCATTTTTTGAAGGAGACGCCGCGCGAGGCTCAGGCCCAGCCCCATGTGTCCCGTTTTGGCGGATTGGAAGGCGGCGAAGGGCTTCTCCAAAACCTCCTTGGGAAAGCCCGGCCCCGTGTCGAAAATAGCGAGGCGAATCTCATCGCCTCCTTCCGAGAGGGCGCTCTTGACGGTGACGCAGCCGCCGGGAGCGACGGCCTCATAGGCGTTTTTGAGGACTTGATGCGCCGCCAGCTTGAGAAGCTTCGGGTCGAGGGTGGCGGCGAACTCCGTTCCCGACGCCCTCACCAGGCTCGCCCGTTTGCGGCGCATCGTCTTGGCCCAGGCCGACAAGACCCCGTCCAGAGCCGCTCCGACGAACTGGCCCATCAACTCCGCCGCCGGGACATTAACATGCATCCGCAGCAGCCGGATGGATTCCAGCGCCTCGCTCGCCGCGAAAAAAGCCTGGATCGCTTGGCGGCGCCGCTGCAGGTCGAGGGACGGGATGATGATCCTTAACCGCTTTTGAGTCTCGGCGAGAGGAATCTCGACCGCGTCCAAAATCTTCCCCCATGCCATTCCAAGGACGGCCTGCGGCTCCGCGAGACGCTTCGCGGGCTCCGGCTCAAGCGCCGCCTTGTCGGGGGAAGCCCGGGTCGGCGGCTCCGGCGCCGGAGGCTGCGCCGATGTTTTCATGCGCTCAATCGCCGCTTCTTTGGCCGCCTCGGACGCGGCGATCTCGGCGTTCATCTGGGCCAAGCTCTCCTCGTAAGCCTCGATATCCGCCACGGCGTCGTCGAGCTCGCGGCCGACGCTGCGGCCGAGGTCCTGCCAGAGCGCGGAGGATTCGGGACGCTTCGAGCGCCGGACGTCGGCGCAAAGGGACTCCAGATCCTCTAGAAGTAGAAGAGAAGGGTCCGGGGGGCTAGGTTGGTGGTGGGAGGGCGCGTCCTGCCCATGCACGGCTTCAGGTTCGGTTTCGTCCATCTCCCATCCCCTTCCCTGCCGTCAGGCCGCTTCCTCGGCTCTGAGCATGATCTGGCCGCGGGCCGCCATCGCATGCGCCTGGACCACGATCTTGGACCGGGCCTCCGCCACCTTCTGGCGGGTCTGCGGCATCTCCATCGCCTCGCGCACGACGGAGCGCGACCCCGCGAGAAGCTGATTGAGGACCGCGGAGACGACCTCGTCGGGAGCTCCGCGCAGGGCGATGCCCCACTCCTCGTAATGGACGGCCATGATGAGCCGACGCAGGTCGGGAGGCGAGAGCTTGATGATGTCCTCGAAGGGGAAAAGGGCCTTCTCAACCTCCGCCGCGCGCTCGGGCTGCGCGGCGGAGAGGTCCCCGATGACGGTCTCCCTCTGCTCCTGAGAGAGGTGGCTGAGGATGCGGCCGAGCTTTTCGCTCCCCTGGAGGGAATATTCGACGGCGGTTTTAAGCCGGCTCTCCAGCATCGCAAGCCTCTCCGGATCCGCCATCTGAAGCGCCGCGAGCGCATGCGAGACGCCCGTCTGCGTCGCGGAGGGCAGGGCCGCGAAGATGGCTCCGGCCAAGTCGGGATTCGTGTTGGCGAGATAGGCCGAGAGGAGCGCGATATCCTCGGGAGTCTCGGTCGCGAGGATGCGCGCCAACTCGTCGGGCTTGCGAGCCGAGAGAAAGTCGAATCGGCGGCCAAGGCCGGGCCGCTCCCCGCCCTCCTCGCCCAGGAGATCCGGCATTTCTCCCGGCAGGAAATCCCCGCCCAAGCCGCCCGAGAGCTGGGCCGGGATGGGGGCGCCGCTCTTGGCTCCTCCGGCGGTGATGGTCGCCATGATGCGCCCCGTCACCTCGCCGGCAAAGGCGCGGATCATCCGCATGCCGGCCCAGTAGGCGAATAGTCCCATGAAGACCGCCAGGCCCGCGGCGCCCCCGAAGAACGCCACCATCCGAATGCCCGATTCGTTCTCGAGCGCGGCCTTCCAGGGGGGCAGGAGCTGGGCCCGCACGATGTTGAGCTCGTCGCCGCGGCCGAAATTGAGATGGAGGAGACTGCCCAGGAGCTTCTGGATAGCGGCGAGTTGCTTCTCGCCGACGCTCGAGTCAAGGACCACCGATACCAGGATACGCTTGATCGTGTAGCCGCTGATCACGAGGTTCTGCTGGTTCTTGTTGTAGAAATCAAGCTTCTGCTGCTGGACGATGACGTCTGGAGCGTATCCCGGCAGCTCAGAGGGCGGATTAGCCTGGTCGGAGGAGACCGGGGTCATGCGTTCGCTCGCGGTATTGGACTGTGTTTGTTCGCCGTCCACGCTCACGATAACCTTGGCCCTCCCCTGGCCAAGGAGGGCCGTCAGGAAATCTTCCGCCTCGGCCCGGATCTTGGAGGCGATCTCCGTCTCGCTGGCCGCGTGGATCGTGGAAACCCCCATCGTCGCAACGGCGACGGCGGCAAAAGCGGCAAGCGCGGCCCCCCACCTTCGCCGGGGCGACGGCAAAGACCGCCGTGTCTGCGGATTCCGCCGTTTCTTCATCATGGACGCACGAATGTTACCGGACAATCTGTGGCCAAAATATTACCTCCTTTAAATACGCCGCGCCAGGGGGGCCGCCGGGGCGGATTCCGGAAGGACGACGGGGGCTGGAATCTCGAAGGTGAATCGGCTTCCGCGCCCGACCTCGCTTGAGACCCCGATCAAGCCGCCGTGCATCTCCACGATCGCTTTCGAGATGGCGAGCCCCAGCCCCGTCCCGGTCGCCCTCAAGGGATTGCGGATGCGTTCAAAGGCGCCGAACACGCGCCCCATGTCCTCCTGGGGAATCCCCACTCCCGTGTCCTCGACCGAGACCCGGACGGCCGCGTCCGGGCCCTGCCCGCCGGCAGGCAGGCGCTCCAGACGCACGCGGACGCCCCCGCCTTGCGGCGTGAACTTGACGGCATTGGAGATCAGGTTCGTGACGACCTGCGTGATGAGGTCCGGGTCGACCACGGCAGGAACCGCGCCCTCCGGAAGATCGACCGAAAGCTTAAGCCCCGCCTCCTCGGCCTTCGGCTTGAAAAAGAGCACCGCGTCCTCGACGAGAGAGCGCATCTCCGCCGGTCTCGGACGGCAGTCGAACTTGCCCTTCTCGACGCGGGAGAAGTCGAGAAGATTCCCCACGAAGTGCCCCAGGCGCGAAGCGTTCCTGCGGATGCGCTCCAGCGCCTCCTTCTCGTCCGGGGGCCGCGGCCGCTCCAACGACAAAAGCTTTTTAAGATAGGTCTCGATAAGCGCCAAGGGCGAGCGCAACTCGTGCGTCACCGCGGCGACGAAGGTCTTTTTCATCTCTTCCAGCTCGCCCAGCTTGACCGCCATCTCGTTGACGTCTCCCGCGAGCGCGGCGAACTCGTCGGCCCCGTCGAGATGGGCGCGCACCTTCAGATGACCTCGCCCGATCTCGGACAATGCCGCGCGAATGCGAAGGAAGCGCCGCGTCATGCGCCAGCCGACGATAAAGGACGCCAGGATCGCCAAAGGCACGACCCCGACGGCGACGCGCCCCAAATCCGCGAGAAGAAGCTTCCGGGCGGCCCCTAGATCGCGGTCGAGCGCCCTGGGCGAGAAGGTGACCGCGACGCGCATGCCTGCTTGGCCGGGCTCGATCGGCGGCACGTCGACGATCTTGGTCGACGAGCTCGGGGCGGCGGGACCGGGTCCCCTCCAGCCGTGGATGCCCCGCCATTCCCCGTTGAGATAGACCCGGCATCCGGCCACTTCCCTCCTATCCCGCTGCAAATACCACAGGTAGTCAAAGAGCATCAAGGGATCCTTGGCGAGCTGGGACTCCCGGGCCATGTTGCGGACGTTCTCGAGCAAAAGGCGGGCGCGCTCCGCCTGGGATCTTTTCAAGCCCTGCGTCTCGATCGCCAGGAACACGCCGCCCGAGACCAAAATCGTCGCGATCGCGACGGCCGTCACCGCCAGGCCGAATTTCGTCCTGATGCTCATGGGTGTTGGTTCATCAGCTTGATGCGTTCAAGCGCCTTCTGCGCCGGGAGGTTCTGCGGGTCGATCTGGAGGATCCAAAGGAACATCGCCTCCGCCTGCAGATACTCGCCGCGGGCGTAATGCTCGATCGCCCGGTTGTAGAGCCTCTCGACAAAGCGGGGGTCGGCGACCGCCTTCTTGGGCGCGGCGCCGACCGCGGCCTTCGGGGCGGTCTGGCCCGGGAGCGCCAAGCCAGGCTGTCCCTGCTTGCCGAGCCGCGAGCGGGCGAGCGGCAAGTAGGTGTTGATGGCCTCGATCTCGCCCGGCCGCTTCTCGAAGCGCAGGGCCTTCTCCCACGCGAGCGCCGCATCCTCGTAGCGGCCCTGGGCCCAGTCCAAGGAACCCATCCGCTCAAGCGCCGTCGGATCATCCCCGTTGAGATAAAGAGCATCCTCGAGGATGCGCCGCGCCCGCTCGTAGTCGCCCCTGGTGCTGGCGATTTTCGCCCGATGGACGAGTTCGCCGAGGAAGCCCTCGGGGTTGTCGGGGCTCACCGTCACGGCCTTGAGTCCCGTGCCCTTCTCGACATCCTTAAGATAGACCCCCACCGTCTCGTCCTCGGGCGTCAGGCTTAAAGCGTAGGCGTCCTCCAGGATCGCGTGCCGGTCATCGCCGTAAGCGAAATGGCCCAGGCCCGAGGAAAGCAGGACCTCCCACTTCTCGACGGGATGGGTATACTCGGGGTAGGCGTCGGCGTTGACCTTGAGCCTCCGGAGCAGCCTCGTGTAGGACATGTCAAGCGGCGGGGTCTTCTGCTTCTGGCTTTGGATATAGGCGTCCATCGCGTCGGCGGCCTTGAGATAGAGCCCGGCGTCCACGAAGGCGCGCACCGTGGCAAGGGCCGGATCCCTGAGATCATGCGGGTCCCTCATGTCGTTTTTCTCGAGCTCCCCGATCTTCACCTTGGCGGGCGGCGGGTTGAGAAGATCCTTGGCCTTTCGCAGGAGGCCGCGCGAGATCTGATCCTCGACGGTCGTCGCGCCAAAGTTGAAGGTCAAGTCCACGCGCTGAGTGCCGGAGGTTCCCGGGATGCCCGACACCGGCATCATGAAGCCATAGTCGACCTGGAACTTGTCCAAGCGGTAGCTCAATCCCAGCGTGATCTGCTCCCACTGGCGGCTGCCGTAGCCCATGGAGCCTCGGAGCCCGAAGGTGCCGAACTCAAGCGTCGGAAAATAGCGCTCGGCCGCCGCGATCGCGTCGGTATCATAGCCGCCGACGGGGTCGGGGTCCTCGTCGAGTTCCCCGTCGATGTTCATCCACGTGGTCTTGTAGGCCAGGCCCCAATGGGCGCTGGGCGAGACCTTGTCGGCGCCGCTGAAGGCCACGTTGGGGCTGTTCACGTTCTGAAGGTCGAGCCCCGTCTGAATCTTTTTGTCGGGGAAGCGGTAGAGGGCCGCGAGATCGGCCGACGGCGCCGTCGCGTTGCTCTTGCCGGAAAGCACGGTGTTGGCGCCTTCGCCGCATTGGAACCCGCTGCATCCCGTCGCGCTTTGCGCGTCCTGAGAGAATGAGCGGTCAAGATATTTGGCGTTGAGGCCCAAGTAGAGCTGCCCCTTCGTTTCGCTCTTGAAGACGCTCTTGCCGTAGGAGAAAAAAATCTCCTGCTCATCGTAGAGGCTGTTGAGACCGAAGCGCTGGTACATGAAGCCGCCCGAGCCGTAGCGGCCGTCTTTGCCCAGAGGCTGGGCATAGGCCGCCTGCTGGACGCCGAGATTGGAGCCGTCGGAGAGGCCCATGTAGAGGGCCGAGTAGGCGACAGAGGCCTCGGGGCCCTCGAGTTGAGGCAGGCCCGCGGGATTATAGTAGATGGCGTAAACGTCGTCCGCGAGGCCCGTGAAGGCGTTGCCCATGCCCGGCGCGCGCGCGCCCGCCCCCAAGTCCTGGAACGCCGCTTGCGCGGGGGAAGCGAGGAGGAGAAGCGCCCAGAGGATCGCTCTCATCGGATGACCACCACCGTGCCGGTCCAGGTCTGGCCTCCGGCGCTGATTTCATAGATGTAGACGCCGCTCGAGACCACGCGTCCATGGGACTTGGCGTCCCATCTCAAGAGCTGCAAGGTCGATGAGGCGGGCAAATTGCAGACGGGGCCGCCGTCGGTGAAGTCCGAGCCGGCGTTCTGATTGACCGACATGTTCGAGACGAAGGCGCCCCGGATGTCGAAGATCTTGCCCGACAGGGACGTGCTTCCGTTGGGGACGGTCACTCGGAAGCAGACATATTGGTCGTTGTTGCCGAACGGGGTGATTTCCTTGTTGGAGATGTCCGAACCGGGATCGAAGGAGACGCTCGTGGGCCTCGTGATCCCGCGAAGCTGGTACTGGCCGAACGCCATGGTCTGGATGTTGACGTAATTGGCGGCGGAGACGACCGTCCCATAGACCGGCACCCAGCCGCCGTTGACGGCGCCTCCATTGTTCCAGAAGGCGGCCAGGTTGTCCGGAGAGTCGAGGGGCGAAAGGCTCGATGGCACGACGGCGCCGGTTGTCGAAGTCGTGATCGCGTAGTAGAGATTCATGTTCGCGGCCGTGGTCAGCGTCAGGCGGGAGTTGAGCGCGATGCCGTCCGTCACCGCGGGGACTGTGACGTGATCCGCGTCGAACTCCACGGCCTTGTAGACCCCGGCGCTCGCGCTGACCTGGGAGATGTTCTCCAGGGTCGAGAAGGCGTAGTCCATGACGGCCGTCATGGCCGAGGCGGGGATGTCCATCGTGCTCACCCCGTCCACGCCGACGATCCAGCCGTCGCCGGTCGCGGCGGCGCGGATAATGGAGGGGACGGAAGACCCGTTCTGGTTGAGGGCGACAACCTCGTAATAAGAATTGGTGTTCCCCGCGATCGGGTCGACGCACTCAAGAGCGGATACGGTCGAAATGTACGTCGAGGCCCCCGCGGTGCAGGTGCTCGTGATGTCGTCCCATTGGCCGCCGGCGGGGATGGTCGCCCGGTACACTTTATAGCCGGTCAACTCGGTCACGGTCGGGTTCGAGGGATTGGTGAAAGGCGTGCCGTCGGCGAAGTATTCGACCGGACCCCAGGAGAGCGCGACCGAGATCGGAGGGCCGGCCGCCGTCGAGATCGCGACCTCGATCGGCTGGAGGGGCGCGGCCGCGGTCGCCGCGCCGCCGGAGAACGGACCGTACATGCCGTCAGCCTCCTGCGCCTCGATCGCGAAAAAGTAGGCGTCGCCTTTGATGGGGACGCTCGCCACGAAGGACTGGCTCGATCCCTCGACGGCGGGCGACGGGAACGGCCCCGACAAGGTCGCCGCGGCGGCGAAGGCCGCCGTCGAGAGCGAGGGCGCGTCGGCGGCGGTCGTCGAGTACTTGATCAGGTAGCTGCGGGCCGAGGTGCCGGGGGCGTAGGCGTCGTTGCCCACGGCCGTTAGGGTGAACGTCACTTGGCCTTGGGCGTTGACCGGGGAGACGGTGAATGTATTGACGCGGCCCGGATAGAAATAGATGCCCATCAAGCCCACCCGGGCCACGAAGCCTCCGGCGGAAACCGTGGTTTGGGCGATGTCCGAGAGCGCGGATACGTTCGAAAAGCTGGTGCCGGTGGAAACCCCGCCGCCGTCGTCCAAGGCATAGCTCGACATCGAGAAGTTGCCGGTCGAAGTGAGAATTTGCGCAACGGCGGGCGTCGAGACCGCGAGGCAAAGCCCGACCGCGCAGAGAAGGACCCTAAGAGAAAAGCGGGAATTCCTCATGGATTTATCGGCGCGCCCGGCGGAACAGGCCTCTATAAATATCAACGTGGTGCTAGTCTAGAAACGGCATTTCCTATTTTCATTTCGAAGTTACGAAAGATGGGGATTTAATTATGATTTTTTTATGATTTTGATATAATGTTCTTGATATTCAAATTATGGCGCGAGCCGATATCGCCCCGGGGCCGGATGCTGCTGCGACGGTTTATTGGATCGGCACCGACCCCGCGCCATCCGAGCGCTTGGCGGCGCCATTTCATTCAAAAGGGCATGAGCTTCTTTGGTCTCCGAAGCCCGAGGCCGTCGCGGAAGCCAAAGGCAAGGCGCCCCCCGACTTCCTCATTGTCGACCTGGAAAACCAGGGAGGCCTCGCCATGGACATCTTCTCGACGTTGCGAAAAAGCCCTGCCTCCAGGGATTGCCCCATTCTCTTTTTATGGACGGGAACGGAGCCGCCCAGGGACCTGCTGGCCGTACTGCGCGAAACGCGGACGGACGCCCTGCCGAAAGCGGAAGCAGGGGATCTCTCTCTTCTCCGCATGCGCCATTTCCTCGGCGCCATCCGTCATTTCCAGCTGACCCGCCCCCTCGTGAAGGCCTCCGGGGCCTTGACAAGCCGCGACGGAAAGATCGTTTTGGACGCCAAAAACGGAACATGCTGGCTCCAAGCCGCCGCAGGCCCGCGAGACATCGCTTTGTCGCCCGCCGAACGCCAGATCCTGGGCGCCATGATGCGCAGGCCCAACCAGACCATTTCGCTCCGCGACCTCCTCGCCCACGGCTGGAAGACCCGCATCCGGCAGGAAAAATCCCAGGCGATCGCGCAACACATCGTGCGTTTACGAAGGAAGTTCGGCGAGTTCGCCGACCGCATCGAGACGATCACCCGGGCGGGATACAGGTTTCGCGATTGACCCCATTGCTCTCCGTAGCCGCTTTTGCGGCCGTGGCCACGGCCGCTCATAACCCCTGCGACGGCTCCGACAGTTCCCCCTATGCGACAATCGACTCCCTCTACCTCCACCGCGACGTCCCAGGCCGCCTCGACAGCGACCTTCGTCTGATCGCGAGAGCCCTCCATCATAGTCCGGAGAATCCCGCTCTCCTATGGCGGGAGGGACGGGCCCTCGTGCGCCAAGGGGAAGAGCGCCTCTCCGCGAAGGAACGGCGCGCGGATTTTTCCCGGGCGCGCGCCGTCCTCTCGGCTTCCGTTCGCGGCGCGCCCCGGTGTCCGCAAGCGCATTATTGGCTCGGCCTCGCCCTGGGACTTCTCGGCCGGGAGGACGGCCTGATCAAAAGCGCTTTCCTTGTATCTCCTCTCAAACGGCAAATGAAAGAAGCCATCCGGCTTGATCCACGAGACGGAAGGCCGCACCGCGTCCTGGGAGAGCTTTACGAATCGCTGCCCCGGATGCTTGGCGGCGGGCACGGCAAGGCCCTTCGCGAATTTCAGAAGGCCGCGAAACTCTCTCCGCGAGACTCCTCAGCGCGGCTGGCACTGGCCCAAGCTTATCGGCGGCGAGGCATGCGCGCGCAAGCCCGCGTCGAACTCGAAAGCATCATCCAAGAGAAAAACCCCGCCGATCCCGCGGAATACGCCGACGATCTTAAGGAAGCGCGAAAGCTGCTTTTGGAAAACAGCGGCGGCGCGCCAGGCTCGTTAAGAAACCATTGACGCACTTCGCCGCCGTTTCGGCCTTTGCGCATCATTTTCGGTTTTCTGATATGATTATCCCCGTCTATGCCGTCTCGTCGCAAAAAACCTTCTTCACGCCCGGGCTTCGGACGCCCCCTGGCGATCCTCGCCCTGGCCTTCCTCGCCGCCGCCGCGCTGCTCGAGATCGGGACGAGAATCCTCATCTGGCAGGAGGCGCTCGTCTACCAGGACAGCGCCGATCCGCGTCTCCGCTTCGAGCTCAGGCCCGGCGCGCAAGGGTATAAATCGGGAAGCTGGGTCCGGATCAATTCCCTCGGTCTTCGCCAACCGGAGCTTGCGCCCGTCAAGGGGCCCCATGAGTTCCGGCTGCTGGTCGTCGGCGACCACCCGAGCTTTGCCCTGGGCTTGCCCGAGGACGTCGGCTACGTCCAGCAGATAAGCCGCTATTTCCAGTGGCCCAAGAACGCCACCTTCACGGTGGTCAACCTTTCGATGTACAACTATAACATCATTCAGAAATTGGAGGCGTTCAAGCGCCGGGCGCTCCCCCTGGACGCCGACGCCGTGGTTCTTCAGGTCGGCCCGGATGATTTTGGCCGCCATCCCTCCCCATGGCTCAACCAGCCCCGCCTCAAGAACTTCCTGCGCGAACACAGCCACTTCTACCGATGGGCGACCGAACAGCTCTTCACGCGCCGCGCCGCGTTGTCAATGAACTCCGGGAAACCCGCGCCGCCGGGAACGGTTCTGCGGTATCTGGCTGATTTCAAGAAAAGCTGCCGCCTCCCGATGATGCTCGCCTACTTCCCGGACCTCTCCAAAGGCGAAACCTGGGAATCCCCCTCCCCCATCGAGAAGCGGTATCAAAAGGATGCGCGAAAACTTGGCCTGCCTTTCGTCAACGTCGCCCTCGCCTTCAGGCACCACGCCGCCTCGGTCCTCTTGATAGACCCTCGAAAGCCTTATCTTGGCGCCCTGGGACAGTCGCTCGCGGCCAAAGCCGTAACGCCCGGCATCTTCGCGATGGCGCGGCGCCGCTCCCCGGCCCTGCGCCAACCCCGGCGGCGCTACCCCCAGCTGCTTCCGCCCGAGCGTCAAAATTGACGCCGTCGTCTTAGAAGTGCTTGAATGCGCTAAATTATCATGGATATCCAGATCACCGGTCGTCGCGTGAAAGTCACGCCGGCCATTGAAAGTTATGTCCGCGAAAAAATGAAAAAAGCGGAGCGCTATTTCGACCACGTGATCTGGGGGCAGGCCTTCCTGGCCGTCGACAAGAACGCTCATTCAGCCGAGATCCTCATTCACGCCGCGCACCAGACTTTCCGGGCCCTGGCCAAGGCCGCGGATCTTTATTCCGCCGTCGATCTCTCCTCCGACAAGATCGACATTCAACTCAAGAAATATAAAGACCGGCTCAAGAACCACCACAAGCCCCATCTTCCGGCGCTGCTCGCCGCCGAGGCGGAGGCGGCCGCGCCGCCATCGACTCGGTTCACCGTCTTCAAGCAGCCCGTCTACCCCGTCGCGCCCGAGGAAGCAGCGGTGGAGATGGAGCGCCTCGGCCAGAATTTCCGCCTCTTCGAGAACAAGGTTTCCGGGCATATCTGCCTCGTTTACCGGCGCGACGGAGATTCCTACGGCATTCTCGAGGCCGTCCGGAAGGGCAAGCCCTAACCGACCGTACCGCGGTAATGTGCCTCAAGTCCTAACAGTCCGCGACCTGATCGGCGACCAGGGCGAAAGGCTCAAACTCAACATCGTCGCGGGCGCCCGCTTTCTCAACAGGCCGATTACCGTGCGCGAACTCAACCGTCCGGGCCTCGCCCTGGTCGGGTTCCTGGACCATTTCAGGCCCGAACGCATCCAGATCCTGGGCCTGGGCGAACAGTCCTACCTGCGCCATGCGGACCCGGAACGCTTGCGCGGAGCCTTGACCCGCATCCTTAAATTCCCGGAGCTTCCCTGCCTCATCACGAGCCGGGCGACGCGCCCGCCTCGGATCGTCATTGACGCGTGCCGCCGAGCGGGCGTGCCCCTCCTCCTCTCCGGGCTTTCCACCGCCGAACTCACGCAGGAGTTGTCGGGTGTCCTGGATGCCCGCCTCGCGCCCCGAGCGACGGTTCACGGCGTTCTCGTGGACGTCTACGGCCTGGGCGTCCTCATTCAGGGCGAGCCCGGCATCGGCAAATCGGAATGCGCCCTCGAGCTTTTGAAGCGCGGCCATATTCTCATCGCCGACGACGCCATCGATATCCGCAAGCTCGGCGGAGGGATCCTGCGCGGCTCTTGCCCCGAGCCCCTCCAGAACTACATGGAAGTCCGTGGCCTGGGCATCATTGACGTGACCCTCCTCTTCGGCATCGGCGCCATCCTCGACCGCACCCGCATCGAGCTTGCCGCGGTCCTGGAACCCTGGTCGCAAGCCCGCGTCGTGGAACGCACGGGAATCGACCAAGAGCACCTGGACCTCCTCGGCGTGAAGGTGCCGCTCATCCGCATCCCGGTGTCCCCGGGCCGCAACCTCGCCATTCTCATCGAGGTCGCGGCGCTCAACCAGAGGCTCAAAGGACGCGGTTACTGGGCCTCCCGCGTCTTCAACAAGGATTTAATCAAGCGCATGGCCGCGAAACCGGCGAAAACGGCGTGAAGAAGCGCCTGCTCTTCGTCATCACGGGCGTCTCCGGCGCCGGCAAGAGCCAGGCTCTCAAGGTATTCGAGGACTTCGGATTTTCCTGCGTCGACAACCTCCCCATCGCGCTCCTCGAAGATTTCGCCCGCAGCCTCCTCCAAACCCATTCCCCGCACCATGTCGCCCTTGGCCTCGACATCCGGGGGGGCCGGGAGATCGCCGGCCTCCCGCGCGTGCTCAAGCGCCTGGAGGCCATGGGGATCGTCGCCCGGGTCCTTTTCCTCGAAGCCGCCGACCCCATCATCGTTCAGCGCTATTCCGAGACGCGTCATCGCCATCCACTGGGCTTCAAGGTGCCGCAAGCCATCCGCGAGGAGCGCGCCCGCCTCCTCCCGCTCAAGGAAATAGCCGACAAAGTCATCGACACCTCGGAACTGACTCTCAACGAACTCAAGGAGACTCTCGCGGGAGCGCTTCAGCTCAAGCGAACGCGCGAGATGATGCTATCGCTGGTCTCTTTCGGATACAAGCACGGCATCCCCATGGACGCGGACATCGTCATGGACGTTCGCTTTCTGCCGAATCCCAACTACATCCCCCGGCTCAAAAGGCTCACGGGCCTTGACGCTCGCGTGGGCCGGCATATTCTGCGCCAGCCGATCGCCCGGCGTTTCCTCAAGAATTACCTCAAATTCCTGACGGACCTGCTTCCTCCCTATATCCGCGAGGGAAAGTCCTACCTGACGATCGCCATGGGCTGCACCGGAGGCCGCCATCGAAGCGTTTTCGTCGCGCACTACTTGGGCCTCAAGCTCGCCGAGAAAGGCTACACCGTGCGCGAATTCCACCGGGACATCCACCGATGACCGAGCGAGAGTTCACGATCTCCAATCGCCTCGGTCTCCACGCGCGGCCGGCGGCGCTCTTCGTGCGCGAGGCGGGGCGCTTCAAGAGCCGCATCGCCGTCGTCAAGGAGGGCCTCGAGGTCAACGGGAAAAGCGTCATGGGGCTGATGCTTCTGGCGGCCGAAAGGGGCTCCAAGATCGTCGTGCGCGCCGACGGCCCGGACGAGGAGGCGGTCCTCCACTCCCTGGGCAAGCTCGTTGCGGGCGGCTTTGGGGAGGATTAGTGATCGTCATTAAAGGGATCGCCGCCTCCCCGGGGATCGCCATGGGAAAGGCCTTCCTTCTCGACGACGAGGACATCGCCGTCGAGCGCGTCCGTCTGCCTCCCGAGCTCCTCAAGCCCGAGACGCGGCGGTTCAAGGCGGCGCTCAAGTCCACCCTAAAGGACCTCGACCAGACGGAGTCCAAGATCCTGCGCGTCCTGGGAAAGCAGCATGCGCGCCTCATCGACGCCCACAGGCTTATTTTAGACGACCCCTTGATCACGCAGGAAGTTCCCCAGCGCATCATCAAGGAAGGGGTCAACGCCGAGTACGCCCTGAGCCAGGCCTTGGCCGAGATCAGCTCGCAATTCGAGAAAATGAAGGACGAGTTCTTCCGCGAGAGAAGGCACGATCTCAACGACGTGGGCAAGCGTCTTTTGACGCACTTGACGCGCAGGCCGCGTCGTGACGTCTCCATGATCGACGATCCGTCGATCGTTCTCGCCAGGAACCTCCTTCCGTCGGAGACGTTGGCGCTTCCCAAGGCCAAGGTCCTGGGCTTCGCGACGGACCTCGGCGGCAAATCCAGCCACACCGCGATTCTGGCCCAAAGCCTCAACATTCCCGCCGTCGTCGGCCTTTCCGACGTCAGCCGCCGCGTCAAGACGGGAGACCAGATCATCCTCGACGGCGCCGAGGGCCTGCTCATCATCCACCCCGGCCCCGAGACCTTGCTCAAATACGCGCAGGCGCGCGCGAAGTTTATCGAAGAGGAGACGTCGCTCGCCGCCCTCAAGGACCTCCCCGCCGCGACGCAGGACGGAAAGCGCCTGCGGCTCGAGGCGAACCTTGACTCCCCCGATGACTTAAAGGGCGTGGCGGCCCTGCGCCCCGATGGGATCGGTCTTTTCCGGACCGAATCCCTCTACCTCAACGTCCCGAACCCTCCGGCGGAGGACAAGCAGGCTCTCATCTATTCCTCGATCGTCAAGTCCCTATCGCCGAAGTCGGTGACCATCCGCACGGCGGATCTGGGCGCGGACCGCCTCGTGCGATGGGGGCTCGAGCCTCCCGCCAACGAGCCGAACCCCTTCCTGGGCCTGCGGGGGATTCGTCTGAGCCTCAAGCATTTCGATCTCTTCAAGGCGCAGATGCGCGCGATTCTGAGGGCCTCTTCCGTCGGGCCGCTGCGGATCATGGTCCCCATGATATCGAGCCCCGGCGAGATGTCCATGGCCCGGCAGGTTTTCCTCAAGGCCTGCGCCGAGCTCGAGGCGGAGGGCCTCAAGAGAGAGAAAACCACGGCCGTGGAGCTGGGCATGATGGTGGAGGTCCCATCGGCGGCGCTCACGATCGAGAGCTTCCTGCCGCTGGTGGATTTCCTTTCCGTCGGGACAAACGATCTCATCCAATACACCCTGGCCGTCGACCGGATCAACGAGAGCGTCAGCCACCTCTACGACCCCTTCCACCCGGCCGTCCTCCAGCTCCTGGCTCGCATCATCTCGGCGGCCCACGCGCAAAAAAAGCCCGTCGGGATTTGCGGCGAGATGACGGCCGATCCGCAGGCCGTCCCCTTCCTCGTCGGACTGGGCTTCGACAGCCTTTCCGTCCCCGCGCGCATGTTCCTGCGGGTCAAGAAGACGGTGCGGGCGATCCGTCATGACAACGCCAAGCGCCTCGTCGAGGCGGCGCTCAAGTGCTCAAGCCCCGAGGAAGTGCGCCGCTTGGCTCCCCACGTCAGTGACTAAGCCCGACCTGATCCGCAACTTCTCGATCGTCGCCCACATCGACCACGGCAAGTCGACCCTCGCCGCGAAGCTCCTTGAAGCGGCCGGAGCCAAGATGTCCCGCCAGGCCCACGAGGCGGTCGACTCGATGGAGCTCGAGCGCGAGCGCGGCATCACGATCAAGGCGAAAGCGCTGCGCATGCCCTTCGAACACCAAGGTTCCCGCTACGCCCTCAACCTCATCGACACGCCGGGCCATGTGGACTTCTCCTACGAGGTTTCTCGCGCGCTCGCGGCATGCGATGGGGCTCTTCTCGTCGTCGACGCCTCTCAGGGAGTCGAAGCCCAGACGCTCGCGCACGCCTCCCTCGCCCAGGAACTGGGCCTGGCCCTTATTCCCGTCATCAACAAGGTCGACCTCCCGACGGCGGACGTCGAGGCGACGTCGGGCCAGATCCGCGACCTGCTCAAGATCGAGACTCAACCGGTGCTGGCGTCAGCCAAAGACGGGCGCGGCGTGGGGGAAATCCTGGAGCGCATCCTGCGCGATATTCCGCCGCCATCGGGCCGCCCGGACAATCCCTGCGCGGCGCTCGTCTTCGACTCCCTTTTCAACCCGTATCGCGGCGTGATCGCGCTGGTCCGCGTCTTCGAGGGCGCGCTCAAGCCGAAAACTCCCTACCGCTTCTTCTCCAACGGGCTCTCCTTCGTCGCCGAGGAGGTCGGCGCCCTCACGCCCGAGCTGGTCCCGTCTCCCGACGGGCTCGGCGCCGGAGAGGTGGGCTACGTCGTCCTCGGCCTCAAGGACCCAAGCCAAGTCCGCGTCGGGGACACTCTGATGGAGTCCGCCCGGCCGCTGCCGGCGCCGCTTCCCGGATACCGGGAGATCAAGCCCGTCGTTTTCGCGGGGATGTTCCCCGTCAACACCTCCGACTATACCGCCCTGGGCGTCGCGCTCGATAAGCTGCGGCTCGAGGACAGCTCCTTCCGCTTCCAGCCCGAGACATCGGAAGCCCTGGGACTGGGGTACCGCCTGGGCTTTTTGGGCCTCCTCCATCTCGAGATTATTCGGGAACGGCTCGAGCGGGAGTTCGGCCTCGACCTGATCGCCACGAGCCCCCAAGTCTCCTACCGCGTCAAGCGCCGCGACGGCTCCGTCGCCGAGCTCGACAACCCGGCGAGATTTCCCCCCCACGGGGAGATCGAATCCATCGATGAGCCCGTCGTCCTGGCCACCATCATGACGCCCGTCTCCTACCAGGAGCCCGTCCTGGATCTCCTCAAGGAAAAGCGGGGCGAATATCAAAGCCTAGAGTACCTCCCCGGCGGCGCCAGGCTTATCGCGCGCTACCGTCTTCCGCTATCGGAAATGATCGTAAATTTCTATGATAGGCTTAAATCTGCGTCGCGCGGCTACGCTTCCCTTGACTATATCCCCGCTGGATTTCAGACGTCGGACCTGGTCAAGCTCGAGATCCTGGTCCACGGGAAACCCGTGGACGCATTGAGCCACATCGCCCATCGCTCACGGGCCCCCTTCGTCTCGAGGGCCCTCTGCGCCAAGCTCAAAGAGCTGATTTCCCGGCAGAACTTCGAGGTGGCGGTGCAGGCCCGCGTCGAGGGGCGCATCATCGCGCGGGAGACCATCTCCGCCAAGCGCAAGGATGTGCTCGCGAAGTGCTACGGCGGCGACATCACCCGCAAGCGCAAGCTTTTGGAGCGCCAAAAGGAAGGCAAGAAAAAAGCCAAATTCCTGGGGGCGGTCGAAGTCCCCCAGGAGGCTTTCCTGGCCATGCTGAAGCTTGAAGGAGTTTAAAAGGAGCTCGACCCAAAGATGAGTATCGAATACACCATTCTTTTCCTCGCCGTCCTTTTCGGAGCTTACGTCTGGGCTGGGAGAGCCTTGAACGCCCGCGGAGCGTGGAGCGATCCGGCGCGCCTGCCTCTCTGGCATGCCGTCTTCAGCGCTTTGGCGGGTTTCGCGGCGGCCTTCATCGGCCTTAAGTGGATCGAGAACAATTCCCAGGCTTCCGCCCTGCCGGGAGCGTGGTCCGCGCGGGAATTGATCATCGGCATGGCCGCGGCTCTCGTCTCGGGAGCCGTCGGCTTCTGGAAGGCCCGGCGGATGCGCCGTCAGAGCCCCTCGCATCTGGGAGACTTCCTCGATGACGACGCGGAATGGGCCGAGACGATTTTCTCGGCCGGACTCATGGCCTCGGTTCTCATGATCTTTTTTCTTCAGGCCTTCAAGATCCCATCGAGCTCCATGGAAAAGACTCTCCTGATCGGCGACCATCTTTTCGTCAACAAGTTCCTCTACGGCCTGCGCGTTCCCGGGAGCGGTCGAAGAATCATGCCCCTGAGGCCCGTATCGAGAGGAGACATCGCCGTCTTTCAGTTCCCCGACCACAATCCCAAGGCCATCCATTGCGGCGCCGTCCAGACAGGCCGGGACTTCATCAAGAGAGTGATCGGCCTTCCCGGGGAGACGGTCGAAGTGCGGGAAGGGCGGGTCTACATCGACGGCACGCTCCTGGCGCCGGAGCCTTATGCCGTCTATTCAGCGCCCATGCGCTTTCCAAAGCCGGAGACCCCTCCGCCGCCGGCTCTTTATCAGCAGATGTGGGAGAACCACACCCTCGACCAAAGGCTGGGGAACTCCGAGCGCGACTACTTCGGCCCCGTGAAGGTCCCTCCCGGCGCCTATTTCCTCATGGGAGACAATCGCGACCGTTCTTGCGACTCGCGCTACTGGGGGCCCGTCCCTCTCAAGGACATCGAGGGCAAGGCTTGGTTTATCTACTGGCCGCTGGGACGGGCGGGCCTCGCCCGCTGACGTGAACTCCGGCCGTTCCTTCCCCCGGCAGCCGCCCTGGCTCCTGTTCGCGGCGCTCGCTCTTCTCTCGTCGGCCGCCGCGGCCGCGGCGGCGCCCAGGCCCCTCGTTCTCGTCGCGCCCTATTCCGGAATCATCAGCCCCGCCTCGCGCGAATACTTGGTCGACGCCATGGAGACGGCGGAGCGGCGAGGCGCCGCGGCTCTCGTCATCGAGCTCGACACCCCCGGAGGCCTTGACGCTTCCATGCGGGAGATCGTGCGGCGGGAGCTCTCCTCGACCGTCCCCGTCGTCGTCTACGTGCACCCCGCGGGGGCCCGCGCCGCCTCCGCGGGAGTCTTCATCACGATGGCGGCCGACGTCGCCGCGATGACTCCTGGAACCAATATCGGCGCCGCCCATCCCGTCGAGATCGCTCCGGAAAGCGGCGCTCTCCTAAAGACCGCCGAGAAAAAAGGGAAGCCCGACGTCCTCGAGGAAAAAATCACCAACGACGCCATGGCCTATCTGCGGGCGATCGCGGCGAAGAGGGGGCGCAACGCCCGATGGGCGCGCTTCGTGGTCGCTCAAAGCACTTCCGTCACGGCCGGCGAGGCCTTGAATCTCGGCGTCATCGACCTCGTCGCCGATGATCTTTCCGCCCTCCTCAAGGCCGTCGACGGGCGCCGGTTCTCCGGGCGCTCCAAGCCCCTCGACCTCAACAATCGTCAAATCGTTTTCCTTGAGATGAGCCCCCGCCAAAGGGCGCTGGCGGCGCTCTCGGACCCCAACGTGGCCGCGATCCTCATGACGCTGGGCGTGACGGGGCTCATGATCGAGCTCTACAGCCCGGGCCTCATCTTCCCGGGCATCGTGGGAGCGGCCTGCCTTATCATGGGATTTTATTCCTTCGAGGTGTTCTCCGCGGGACATGCCGGGGGCCTTCTCGTCCTGCTGGGGCTGTTTCTATTTTTGCTCGAGCTCAAGATCCCCAGCTACGGCCTCCTCACCGCCGGAGGGATCTCCTCAATCGCCGCGGGAGGGCTGCTCCTGTTGCGGACCGCGCCCGGCGGCCCCAGGCCCGTCCCAGCAGGATTCGTCATGGCGCTTCTCCTCCTCGCCGGGATCGCCGGCGCGGCGCTTCTTTTCGCCCGCAGGGCCTTGGCGCGGCGGTCGGTTGCCGGAACGGAAGGCCTGATCGGCGCCGCGGGCGAAACGGTCACGGCCCTGTCTCCCGAGGGGCGAGTGATCGCCCAAGGCGAGGCATGGAGCGCTCGAAGCCTCGATGGCGACATCCCCGCTGGAGAGCCCGTCGAGGTCGTCTCCGTCGAGGGGCTCACGCTGGGGGTCCGCAGGCGCCCGTCATCCAAACGATGAAAATCCTTCTCTTTGGCGGGGCCTTCGATCCGCCGCACAAGGCCCACGTGGCCCTTCTGAGGGCCGCCGCCCGCACGATCAAGCCGGACCGGGTGCTCGTCGTCCCCGCCTGGAGATCTCCCTTCAAGGCCGCGGCGCACGCCGCCGCCGCCGAGCGCGCGGGCCTCGTCCGGGCCGGGATCATCAAGCCTTTGAGAAGGCTCCTGGGCCTCCGCCTCTCGTTGGACGCCTCGGAACTCCGTTCTCGCCGGGCCGTCTACACCATCGAGACTCTGGAGCGGGTCAAGAAGCTCCAACCGGGGGCCGAGCTTCACGTCCTCGTCGGCTCGGACAACGCGACGTCGTTCGATTCCTGGAAGTCCCCCTCGCGCCTGCGCCGAGAAGCTTCCTGGTGGACGGCGCGAAGACCCGGCGCCGCCGGGCCCATCCCGCATTTTTTCAAGATTTTGCCGGAGAAAATGCCGGATATCGCTTCGACGGATATCCGGCTGCGTCTCCTCCTGGGAGAGGATGTCTCACGCTGGCTGACGCCCGATGTCGCCGTGCGCATACGCCGAGAAGGACTTTACGGCATCCGCCTGCGGCGCCGGCTTCGCGGCCTCCTTCCCGCGCCAAGATTCAGGCACACCCTCGCGGTTGCGGACTTGGCGCGGCGCCTCGCCCGCCGATGGGGAATTGACGAGGAGAAGGCGGCTCTCGCGGCTCTTCTCCACGATCTCGGCCGAGCCGTTCCCGCCGCGAGGCTCCCCGGCCTCACGCGACGCCTCCGGCTGAAGATACCCCGGTCCGCCGAGACTCTCCGCCGCTCGCCGCTCCTGGCCCATTCCTACGTGAGCGAGCATTGGGCGCGGGAACGATTCGGCGTGGACGATCCCGCGGTTCTGCGGGCCATCCGCCGTCACACGCTGGGAGCGCCCGCGGCCGCGGAGATGTCGTCGCTCGACAAGGCGCTTTATATCGCCGACTCCGCCTCAACCGACCGGCGCTACCGAGGCGTCGAGGCCGTCAGGGAGCTCGCCTTCCGGGACCTCGATGAAGCCTTCAAGTCGAGCGTCGCGGCGAAGCTGCGGCACGCTCTCATCAACGGCGAGTGGCTGCATCCCCAAGGCCTTGCCCTATGGAATTCGTTTCGCCGATAAAGCCCGGCCGACTCGTCGCCTCTCTCATCCTCTTCGGATGCTTCCTGGTCGGCATCCGCGAAACGCGCTCCCCGATCGCCCTCGCCGCGCGGGGCGGGGACCCCTGGCCCTTCTGGGTGATTCTCCCCTCGACCGCGGCGGCCTCGGCTCGGGACGAACCGGCTCCGGAGTTGTTCTTGGGGATCTATCTGACCGGCGTTCCCGCCGTCGAGCTCGTCTCGTCGGGACCTCCCCCGCGAGGAGGACTCGACGAGGCGTGGGAAAGGCTGGCGCCGATTCTACCCGAACCCCTTCGCCGCTGGCCGCCGGACGTCCTTTTAAAGGCCTCGCCCGGGGCCGACAACGCCGATCCCTCCCCCGTGGCCTGCGCCGACTGGCTGGAGAAGCGCGGCCGGGGATTCCGGCTCCTCAAGGAGCTTTTTCGGGATGTCCGAGAGCGGGATTGGGAACGGTTGCGCCTCGACTGGGAGCTGAGCCGGGTTCCTCGGAAAAACGTCGCCTCCGCCTTCAGGCCTCCCGCCAGGATCGCTGAAAAATTCTACGCCGACACGGTCTCTCCCTCCTTTTGGACGCCGGCCGCCGGAGCCCCCCTCTTGGCCGAGGTCCTCAACGCCTCCAACGCGCCCGGCCTCGCCGCGCGCGTGACAAAAGTTCTAAGATTGAAAGGGATCGATGTCGTCAACCTCGGCAACGCTTCTTCGGCGGCGCCCCGCACCATCATCTATGATCGCGACGGCCGCATCGGCAATGCCCGCAAGGCCCAAGAAGCGCTGGAGGACCACGATTCAAGAGTCGTGACGCAGTTATGGGAGAGGCCCTGGCTCGACATCAGCTTGGTCCTGAAATAGAAGGAGACAGCATCGCATGGAACTCGTTGAAGTCCTAAAATCGGCGACGGTCTTGGGGGCAAGCGACATCCACATCGTCATCGGCAAGCCCCCCATGATGCGCTTGAACGGCGAAATCGCGCCGATCCCGAACTTCCCCGTCATCAACGCCGAGCAATCGAAGAGCCTCATCTACTCCCTCCTCTACGAGGAACAGCGCGCGCGCTTTGAACAGACCCTTGAACTCGACTGCTCTGCGGCCGTGGACGGGGTCGCCCGATTCCGCATCAACGTCTTTTCGCAGAAAAACGGCGTCGAGGCCGTCCTTCGCGTCATCTCCTCCAAGATCCCGACGCCCGAGCAGCTGCGGCTGCCTCCGGCGGTCATCAAAATAAGCGACATGCCGCGCGGTTTGGTCCTGGTGACCGGCCCCACGGGTTCCGGAAAGTCGACGACCCTCGCCTGCCTCCTCGATCTCATCAATCAAAAGGACGCCGGCCATATCCTCACCGTCGAGGACCCGATCGAGTACACCTACGAGTCCAAGAAGAGCATCGTGCGCCAGCGCGAGGTGGGCCAGAACACGAAGTCCTTCGGGGCGGCGTTGAGAGCGGCCCTGCGCGAGGACCCGGACGTCATCCTCGTGGGGGAGATGCGAGACCTGGAGACGATCTCCCTTGCCGTCACGGCCGCCGAGACGGGCCACCTCTGCTTCGGGACGCTCCACACCCAGGACGCGCCGTCCACGATCGACCGCGTCATCGACGTTTTTCCTCCCCACCAGCAAAGCCAGATTCGCGTCCAACTGGCCGGCACCCTCCAGGCGGTGGTCTCCCAACTTCTCGTCCCGCGCAAGGACGGCAAGGGCCGCGTCGCCGCCCGGGAAATCATGCTGACGACGCCCGCCATCTCGAATCTCATCCGGGAAGGCAAGACCCATATGATCTACGGCGCGATCGACACCGGCGCCCAGCACGGCATGATCTCCATGGATAAGGCGCTGGCCAATCTTTATAAGGAAGGGCTGATCACGGCCGAAGAAGCCCTCCTCCGCGCCCACAACGCGGACGTCCTGCGCCGCCTGGCCGGCCTGAGCGTCGGGACGGCATAGGGTCATTGTGCCGCGATCATCACGGGGCGACAGCATCGCATGGAAGACGGAAGCGATCGCCCTGGCCCGGACCTTAAGCGAGAAAAAGGGCGAGGCCGTCGTCATCCTTGACATTCGCAAGGAAAGCCCCTTGGCGGATTTTCTCCTGGTCGCGACCGTGCTTTCCAGGCCCCATATGCGCACGTTGGAGGCTGCTCTCGATGAGAAGGCGGGCTCGTTGGGGCTGCGGCCGCTGCATCGGTCGAGGCCCGCGAGCGACCGATGGCAGGTTCTTGACTTCGGCTCCATCATCGTCCACCTCATGAGCGAGGAAGCCCGCGGCTTCTACGCCGTCGAGAAGCTCTACCCGGGCTCCAAGCGGCTTCGCTGGGAGCCAAGGAACATCGGCGGCAGGGAGAAAAGGGATGTCCTCAAAAGAACCTCCGCTGCCCTCCGCCTTCCCTCTTCCACCCTGTAAGATGCCCACGTCTGAAATCTCGGCGCCGCTTCTCCAGACGCTTCACGACGCCCTTGGGGGCGAAGTCCGCGAGTGGGCCGAGGCGCAAGGGCTCGATGGCCCGGGCGAGCTTCCCTTGGCCGCGCCTCCGCCGCACGTCAGGGCCGACGTCAGCCTCCCCTGGGCTTTGGGCCTCGCGAAGACCGCCAGGAAAAACCCGATGGATATCGCCGCCGCTCTCGCGGCGCGTTTCTCTCGGCTCCCCGAGGTCGCCGAGGCTTCGGTCTCGTCTCCCGGCTTCGTCAACCTTCGGCTCAAGGAAACCTCCCTCGTGGCGGAGGCCGAAAACGGGCTCTTTCTCGCCGGACCCTACAAACCCCGCAAGCTCAAGCGCAAGATCCTCATCGAATTCGTCTCGGCCAATCCCACCGGCCCCCTCCATGCCGCCTCGGGGCGGGGGGCGACGCTCGGAGACGCCCTCGCCCGCGTCCTGCGGATGCTGGGACACGAAGTCGCGATGGAATACTACGTCAACGACTGCGGGCGCCAGGTCGACATGCTGGGTCGCTCCTTGGAAGCGCGCCGGGACGGCAAGCCCGTGCCGGAGGAGGGCTACCACGGGAGCTATCTCGAGGATCTGGCGCGGCAGCTGCCTCCGGAAGCCAAGGCCTGGAGCGCCGCGGAGCTTTCCCGCTACGCCGTGGAAGCGCTTTTAAAGACCCATCAGGAGGATATGCGCGCCTTCGACGTCCATTTCGACCGCTACTTCAGGGAATCCGAGCTCCACGCGCGCAAGGCCCTGGAGACGACTCTTGATCGCCTCAAAAGCCTGGGGGCCGTCTACGAAAAGGAAGGCGCGGTGTGGTTCAAGCGGCCGGAGGAGGCCGCGTCCGCGGAGGACGACAAGGACCGCGTGCTCGTGCGCGCCGACGGACGGCCGACCTATTTCCTGGCGGACATCGCCTACCATGAAGACAAGTATGCCCGGGGATATCCGGAGCTCATCGACATCTGGGGCACCGACCACCACGGCTACGTTCCGAGACTCAAGGGGGCGCTGGAGGCTCTCGGCCGCCGTCCCGCCGGCTTCCACGTCATTCTCCACCAGCTCATCCGGCTCATGCGCGGAAACGAGGCCGTCAAGATGTCGAAGCGCGCCGGGGAGTTCGTGCGCTTGAAAGACCTCGTGGACGAGGTGGGAAAAGACGCATGCCGATTTTTCTTCGCGATGCGCTCCCCGGGCTCGCATCTCGTCTTCGACCTCGAACTCGCCAAGAAGCGGACGGCCGAGAACCCGGTCTATTACTGCCAGTACGTCCATGCCCGGGTCTGTTCCATCTTCCGCGAGGCCCAAAAGAGAGGCTTCCCATCATCCCCGGAGGCCCTGCGGGGCGCCGCGCTCCCCGCGGGGGCGGCTTTCGACAAGGAGGAGCGCGACCTTCTCGTCAAGATCGCCTGGTTCCCAGAGACGCTCGCGGCCTGCGAGCGCGAGCTCTCCCCACATCCCCTGGCGACCTACATCCTCGAGCTCGCGGGGCTCTTCCATCCTTTTTACGAGAAATGCCGGGTGCTCGATCCCGCGGACCGGGAGCGCACGGCCTTCCGGTTGCTTCTCATCGCCGGGGTCCGGGAAACGATCGCGCGCGGACTGGCGCTTTTGGGCGTCTCGGCGCCGGAGTCGATGTGAACGCGCTCGGGACCGGCACGGCGTTCGTCGCGGGAATGGCCTCCTTCCTCTCCCCTTGCGTCCTGCCCCTCCTGCCCGGCTACGTCTCCTTTCTCTCCGGCTCCTCGATCGAGGAGATCCACTCCTCCGCGGGCCGCCCCGCGGTAGCCCGCCGGGCCGTCCAAGGCGCGCTCGCCTTCATCGCGGGATTTACGCTCGTGTTCACCCTGCTCGGCGCTTCGGCGACGGCCTTGGGGGAACTCGTCTCCGCTTACCGCCGCGCCCTCGAGACCGCCTCGGGGCTTCTCATGGTCCTGCTCGGGCTCCACTTAAGCGGGCTCCTCCCCATTCGATGGCTTTATTATGAAAAGCGCTTTCTGGGCCGGGCGACGGCGGGATCGAGCCTTGCGGCGTCGTTCGTGATGGGCCTCGCCTTCGCCTTCGGCTGGACGCCCTGCATCGGTCCGATCTTGGCCGCGATCCTCGCCCTCGCGGCGACCGAGAGAACGGTCCGCCAGGGCGCTTGGCTGCTCGCCGTCTACTCCTTGGGCCTGGGGCTTCCCTTCCTCCTCACCGCCCTGGGCCTCGGCCGAGCGCTTGAATTCTTCTCGCGCTTCAAGCGCTTCCTTCGCGCGAGCGAAATCGCCGCGGGGATCATCCTCGCGGCCGTGGGAGCCCTCGTCATGAGCCATCGCCTCGTCTACCTCATGCGCTTCATGCCCCGGGCGCTTTATCGCTTCGCCTTATGACGCCCCAACGGCTTCTCTCCGGGGCCGCGGCACTCGCCGTCGCGCTGGGCATTTTCTATCTCGTCGCGAAGATCCCGGGGCCGACCTCGTCCTCGGACCGCCCCCGCCCCGCGCGGGATTTCTCCCTTCCCGATCTCCAAGGAAAGCGCGAAAGCCTGTCCTCCTACAAGGGCAAGCTCATCCTCCTCGACTTCTGGGCCACTTGGTGCGATCCGTGCCGGGAGGAGATTCCGGAGCTCAAGAATCTTTACGCGAAGTATCGCGACCGGGGCTTCGTCATCGTGGGAGTGGCCCTCGACTTCGACGGGAAGGCCAGCGTCGCCCCCTTCGTCCGGGAAGCCGCCATCGGCTACCCGGTTCTCCTCGGCGAGGGGCTGGCGCCGCCCGGTTACGAGGTCTCGGGGATACCCACCGCCTACCTGATCGACAGACGGGGCCTTATCGTGCGCCGCTTCGTGGGTCCGCAAACCTTTGAGGATTTCGTCCCCGATATTGAGAAATATTTGGCGCGCTAGCGAGAGGCCCCAACTCGCGGTCTTTCGTCTCCTTCTGTTGTTTTCCGCGGTTTTCTGCGGCCTTCCGTTGCCTTCGGCGGGAAGCGACGTCCTTCCGACGGGACAGAGCCTCTTCCGGCCGCTCCTGGCCGACCCACGCCAGATCCAATCCTTGGTCAGCTATTATCGCTTCCAAGGCCATAACGCGGCCGACGCGGCCCTAGGAGGCGTCTTCGGCCTTCTGCGCCACGACTGGGGCTCCTGGAAGAGCCAGTGGGACGTCGCGGGCATGGCCTACAGCCGGTTCTATATCAGCGGAGATGTCAACCACTTTGAAACCGAGGACTTCTTCGCCGACTTGCCCTGGGAGCTGAGACGCGGAAACTTTTCCACGAGACTAACCCTCTACCACGAGAGTTCCCATTTAGGAGACGACTACATCCGGACGAATGGAAGCTCCGGGCTCTTCTCAAGCGGCCTCCCGGGACACCGATTCAGCCAGGAGGCATTCCAGGCCGAGTTCTCGGAGGATCTCCCCTCCGTCTGGCTGCGCCTCTACGCGGGAGATACCCAGATCCTCCACACGATCCCATCCCTGGGCCGCCAGATCCTCCAGTGGGGCGCCCAGGAACAGAGCCCGGTCCTGTGGCGCGACTCCCGGTCGAGTCTGGACGCCTTCCTCGCGTGGGATTTGCAATCCAGGGAATACAATCAATGGAATATCAATTCCAACCTCGTCGCGGGGATCAAGCTGAGCTCGCTCAAGACCGGCCGCGACGTCAGGCTCCAATTGGGCTGGTTCGACGGCCATTCCCCCTTCGGCCAGTTCATCCTAGAGCGGGAACGGTACGCCGACGTCGGCTTTGCGATCGATTTTTAGGGCTTGCGTCCCAATCATATGAGCGATTTGGAGGCCCCTATTCGAGCCGGATGCAAGGCGCGAGGAGCGAGCATACCGAGCGTATGGGAGCGATCGAGCAACGCCGCAGGCGGCCGGAGAGGGGCCTCCCGCAGCGGGCCGTCCGCTTTCGGGCTGCGACGTCGTTGCGCTCGCCTTACAGGCCTCGGCCTGCGCGGCTCGCGCGCCTCGTCTCGCCTCGAAGCTCGGACGGCCAAATCGTCCATATTATTCTGTCACGGAGCCTTAAAGGAGCCACCCATGCAACGGAGAGCACCCGCAGCAGCAGCGGCAAAGACGGCAAGAACGGACACGCCATGGCTGCCGGCCGCCGCGGCTGTCCTGGCCGCCGTCGCGGGCCTTAACGGCTGCGCCGCCCATAAAGCCGTCCTCGCCGCCGGCGGCGTCAAGCCCGACTGGGTGGATGGGCATAGCTCCCAATATCCCGATTCGGCCTATCTGCGGGGAGTCGGCATGGGCGATAATCGCCAAGACGCCGAGTCAAGCGCCCGGGGCCAGATCGCCCAGTATTTCTCGTCTCTCGTGACGGTGCAGACCCAGACCTTCTCGAGCGAGGCGGAAAAAACCCAGGGAGGGAAAACTCAGTCGAGCTTCGAGGACAAGGTCAGCCGGGACATCCGGGTCGCCTCGCGGCAGACGCTCGAAGGGGTGCGGATCGCGGCGGATTGGACCGACCCCCAGACGCATACCTACTATGCGCTCGCCGTCCTCGACCGCGCGAAAGCAAGCGCCGTGATGCGGGATAAAATCCAGACCTTCGATCGACAGTGCTCCCAATGGCAATCCCAGTTTCTATCCGCCTCGGGCGCTTTCCAGAAAGCCAAGGCCGCCATGAAGCTTCTCTCCCTCATGAAGGCCCGCGCCAAGCTCAACGACCAGCTGCGGCTTTTAGACGGCCAGGGCCTCCCGACCCCTTTCGATGCGGCCAGCGTCAAGACTCAGGCGGCTCAAGCCCTCTCGGTCCTCGTGGTTTCCGTCGCCGTGGAAGGTCCCGGGGCCTCCCGAATCCGTTCCGGGATCGTGAACGCCCTCTCGGCCCTAGGCTTGAGCGCCGCGAAGCCGGGCGCCGCCGCCGACATCGCGATCAACGCCCATGTTCAGACCCAGGCTCTCGAGGTCCCGGCCGACACGGACCCAGGCTGGCATTGGATACGAAGCCAGGCGGTCGTCGACTTCACCGACGAGCGCGCGGGGCGCACCTTCCTGAGCCTGAAGACGGATGACCGCGAGGCCTCCGTCAGCGAGCAGGAGGCCAAGCAGCGCAGCTACTTGGGCCTCGCGGCCGGGCTTACGAAGAAAGTCGGCCAGGCCCTCACGGATTACCTCGAAAGCCAATAGGGCGGGGAGGCAAACACGGCTCCTCCTGCCGTCGTTTACTGCCCGAACAGCCCCTTAAAGAGATCCTCGACCGGAGCGATGATCGTCCGGGCCGCGATGCGGAATCTGGGATGATCGGCGGTCCCGCCGACGTGCACCACGATGGGAGCGACCTGGGCCACCAGGGCCGTTACCTCCATGTCAAGTTTCCTGGTGGGCATGATCATCCGGCCTCGGATCGAGATCGTCCCCCACGTGGTTCCCATCCTGCTTTCCTCGATCTCCAGAATGCCCGACTTAAATCGATAGCGTCCGGACAGATCGTTGAAGGATGCATGCGCTAGATTCGGGAATATTTTGAGGCCGCCCAAAGACGTGATTTTCTGGACGATCACAAAGGGAAGAAAGATGATGTCCAGCACGCGAAACCCCTCCGAGCCTCCCAGCACCTCGATGCGCCCCGACTTCGCGGAGAGGCTGGCCCGTCCGTTCCACGTTTCCAGCTCGGAGCCTCTCCCCGCGGCCTCCCAGGCAAGCGTCGCCTTGGAAAAATAAAAATCCTTCCCCACGAGACGGCCGACCTTCAATTGGCCGCGGGTCGACCAAGGCTTGGGCGGACGGGCGGCCGCCCGACGAGCCGGAGCCTGGGGCGACGCTCCCGCGCCACGCCCGGACGGGGGCCGGCGGCCTCTCGCGGCCATCAGGGCGCCGATATCCAGGGACGGCACGGCGGCATTGATGTCAATCTTGGGCACGGCAGCGTAATCGTCGATGATAGCGCGTGAAATAACGATTCGCTGTCCCTCCAAGTAGCCCGACAACGGCTCGATCGCGACGCGATGGGCGTTGAATCGGACCCGTCCTTTGATGCGCGAGGCGGCGTAGTCTCCCAGCTTCGCGCTCAGCCCTTGAGCCATGAATGTTCCGGAATAGGAAAGGTGTCGGGGGGGGCCTCGAAGCCTGAGCGCCATGCGCCCTCTCCCTCGAAGCGAATAAGACGCCACCCAGGGCAAAAGCCCCGAGCAATCCTCGACGTCGAGCGGCTCCGCCGTTAACGGAATATTCACGTAAGCATGCCGTCCCGGAAATCCGCGCCATAGACCCTCGGATGCGAGAATCCTGCTTCCTTTTCCAGCCGCAGCCGCCAATTTCCGTATGCCAAGACCCTTGGGACCAAGGGAGGCGGAAAGCGCAAGATCAGCCGCCGGCATCCACTCGATAGGCGGCAAACGCCAATCCCCTTGAATCGACAGGCGCGGAACAAGATCCCCCAGGACATCGTCCACCCATCCCTGCGCGCTCCATTCGCCTCGACGCGAGCCTGCCCGCAGAAAGCCGATGCGCAACCTCCCTGAACGATCCAGGGAAAGGCGGCCGGCGACGACCAGCGCCGGCGCGAGCTTGGTCCAGAGAGCGCAAGAGGGGTCGGCACAGGCGCGCAGGGTCAAATGGACCGAAGCCCTTCCGCTCGGAGGGGACAGCGAGTTGAGCACCGCGACGACGTCGCCTTCGGCCAGGGTCCAGGCGCCCGACGACAGGCGGCAATGAAAGGTGGCTCGCGGCGACTTGATATCGTGAAGGGTGCCGGTCGCGACGAGCCTCCATGGCCCTGACTCCACGTTCAGGGATTGCGCCCTTAACTCCACGCTCTCCGGGGCTCCTCCCGCCGGATTGACCGCCCCATTGAAGACCAGATGCCAATGATGAGGCGCCGTTCCAGGCTTCCGGTGCGTCGCGGCCAGCGCCAGCCCCGTCGTGAACGGCTCCTGGATCGTCACATGGTTGGCGCCGAATCGGATGCCCGAAAGAGACCAAGAATCCCCCGAAGCGGCGTCTTGGTATTCGATGGCGGCGTCCGTGACGCGCAAGCGGCGGAGGTTTACGTCGTAAGCGAAAGCTTCCGGCCCGGAGGCTGACGCGGGAGCGGCGCTCATGATCGGCGGCTGGAAAGCGCGTCCCCGATGGACGCGTGGAAGATTTAATCGGCCTTCCGGGGAGCGCCTTAGGATGACCATCAGGCCTCGGATGTCGATGCTCGATAGAACCCAGCGGCGCCGAAGCGCCGACAAAAGCCAATTGACCCCTAGGCGCAGGCTTCGGATTCGGATGACGTCGCCGGCGCCGGGACCTCCTTTCTCCGCGATCCTGGCATCCTCGATCCTGAATCCCGAGAAAGCCCAGGATAGACGGGCGATGCGCATCTGCCTTCCCGTGGCCTCACCAGCCTTTTCCTCGATGAGCGCCTTGATCTTCTCCGGGGGGTAAAACACGCGGGCGGCGAATGGCAGCAACGTGAGAACGACGGCCGTCCCAAGGAAAAGCGCCGCCGCGCCCCGTGCGATCCGTCGGCTGGCTGTCATGCCTCTTCGCGCGCGACCCAGCGCAGGAGCGGCCAACAACAGAGGGTCGTGACGACGCCGATGCCCGCCAGGACGCAGACCGCTCCGTAAGGCGGCAGCGGCCCCGGGAGCTCTCCCATCCCTCGCGTTAGCCAGCCGTAAAGGTGGCCGCCAACCGCGTTCGACGCCGAGGCGGCGAGGTCAAAGACCGCCATGAAGATCGCAAAACCCGTCGCTTCCCCGAATTCCGGGGAATGCTGGGCGGCGAGGTCCATGAGAGAGAGACGCAGGGCGACCCCTCCGAAAGCCGTCATGGCCGTCACGACGACGGACGAAACGGGCCCCACGTAAAACACATAGAGGAGCGTCAACGGCGCCCCCGCGAAGACGCAGGCTTTTGCGATTTGAGACGCTTTCCAGTCTCGTCCAAGCATGCGCGCGTAAACAAGCGCGCCTAAGCTGCCGCAGACGCCCTCCACGCCGCTCAATCCCCCGATGCGCAGAGGCGAAAAACCGAGGGCCTCGCTCTGATAATAGAACTGAGCCGTTCCAAGAAACGGCGTGAAGCTCCAAAGGAATATGAAGGCGCTCAGAGCCCAGAAACGCCTGGAACGGATCAGGCCCTCCAAGCCCGACACGGCCTTCGAGAACGTCGGGCCGACACGCGGCTCCTCGATCAACGGCACGGCCGCGAGAACGATCGCCGGCAGAACCGCCCCGACCCAAAAGAGCCCGCGGATCGCGACACGCTTGGAGAGCCAGCCCGCCGCCAGATTGGAGACGACGATCGTCGCGTAGAGAGTGCCCAGCTCGATCGCCTGGTAAAACCCGGTCTTGCCGCGGAGCTTCCCCTGCTCCACCATCACGCCGTTGCCGATGACGTCCGCCGCCGCGCTTCCAAGATTGGCGGCGGCGAGGCCCGCGAGAAGAAACGCGTAGGAACGGACGTCGAAAAAGGCCATGCCGAGCCAGGCCGCAAGCGCCACAAGGCACGCCGCGACGACCTGCGGGCGACGCCGATAGCCGCGCCACGGGAAAAAATCGCTTGCCGCGGCATAAAGGGGCTTGAGGAGAAAAGGGAAAGTCATCCAGAAGATGAACGTCGAGCTTTCGTCGGGAGAAAGTTTGACGGTATCCTTCAAAAAATAGCCGAGCGGTTCGTAGATGAGTCCGCCCAAGCCAAGGGCCAAGTAGCTCGCGAAGAAGAAAAAGCCGTTGCGGTCGACGCGGCTCCGGGGCACGGCTTACGGTTGCGAGAGCGCCGGCTCGCCGGGCATCGCGAGCAGGGCCCCTTCAAAAAGGACGATGGACGAGAAGGCCAGCACCGTCTGCGAAAAAACGTCGGGAGTGAGAACCGCGCCAAGAACAAAACCAAGAAAATAGACCAGACGCCGCTGGGCCTTGAGCTGGGCCTTGCTGACGATGCCCAGACGATTGAGCGCGATGAGGACGAGAGGCAGTTGAAAGACGGCCCCGAAGGCAAGGATCATGAGCGACGCGAAATGGAGATAAGCTCCGACGCCGATCAAGGGCTTTAATTGCTCGGTCTCATAGGACAAGAAAAACTTCATGGCAGCCGGAATCACAAGATAGAGCGCCAGGGACGCTCCGGCCAAAAAAAGCGCATAGGAAACCGGAATGGCTCGCTTCAGGTACTTTCTCAGCCCGGGAGCAAAGGCTTTCGCGGCGAAAAGCCACGCTTGGTAAAGCACGGCGGGAAGAGCCAGGAGGAAGCCTCCAAAGACGGCGATCTTGATGCGCACGAGAAAGGCCTCGGCGGGCGCGATGAAAACCAACGTCCCCACGGGGCGGGCGAGCTTCGCGATGATGGCGTCCGCAAACTGATAGGCGGCGACGGTTCCAGCCGCGATCCAAGCCAACGCCATCATGAGACGCCGCCTCAGCTCCAGAATATGCTCGATCAGCGGCATTGGGTGGTCCTCGTAGGACGTGGCGGCGCCGGCGGCAGGGGGAGCTTCGGCGGTTTCAGGCTTCATATTTTCCCGGGAACCAGGGGAGGCGCGCGACCTTAATGCCGAGGTCGCGAACGAGCCGTTCAGTCTCCTCGTCAGGCAGGCGCTGGTCGTAGCCAAGGGCGATGATGTCCGGCATTTCGCGGCGGATGGATTCGGCGAAGCTGTCTGGCGCTCCTATCACGATCTTATCGGCCAAATCCAGCGCCTTGAGGCGCTTGAGCCTCTGGGCGGCCGGGACGGCGTTTGGCTTTTTATTATGGCGGTCGTGCGATAGCACCACCACGAGGCGATCACCTAGAGTCCGCGCGGCGGCCAGCATGCGACAGTGAGCCTTATGAATGCGGTTAAAGCACCCGCCCACGAACACGGTCACCGGCCGAGCCCTGCCTTCTCCTTTTGAGGAAGAAGACAGGATTGAGGGGCTTCGTCGTCGAAGTGTCGGCACCCTCGTTCTTTCCCTCTCCAAATTAAGAAGAGAGGGATGGATCTAGTGTAGTGAGTCCATGCTATCTTTACAATTGAAGGCCCAGGTTGGGAGCCAGCGCAAGGCGCGACGAGGGCGCAGGCCGAGGCCTGGAACCGAGGAGCAACGCCGCGATGGCCCCGAAATGGGCCTTCCCGCTGCGGGCTGGGCCTCTTTCGCCCGGCTTCCGCGTTGCTCGTCGCTCACATACATTCAG
>JAJZAK010000048.1 GCA_021799485.1 bacterium
GGAGACTTTATCAGGATGCAGGTCGATGTCGCAGAATTTCGAGACGACAAGGTAGAGCCGGTCCGCCTTGTCGAGCTTGGCGATGTGCTCCTCGAAGCCGAAGTGCTCGATGATTTCGCGGGCCCGACTGGAGAAGCCTTTGATGTAATTGGTCAGGTTCGCCGCGATGTTGTTCGGATCACCCTTGAGCCTCTGGAAGGTGAAGCGGCTCGTGTTGTGGAACTGCTGGCCGGCTACCGTGTTGAGGATCGGCTCCAGGTTCTTAAGCTTGCCGCCCTTGAGTCCCTGCGCCTTCTGGAGGACCTTTTCCTTGGTGGGTTCGAGCACGCAGTCGAGGCGGCGGAGCACCGTCATCGGCAGCATCACGTCCTTGTACTGGTTGGGGCGGTAGGGGCCGCGCAGGAGCTCCGCCACGGACCAGATGAAATTGGCTTTTTCGCTGAATTGAATCATGGAGGGGGGCTCAATCATGGACCGGGATATGCCAGAGAAATTCCGCGATCGCGAAGGCTCCCGCCGCGACGCAGGCGCCGACCGCGAGCGCCCCCGGGACGTCGAGGGCGGTCAAAAGAAAGCCGCAGAAGCCCAGCGCGAGCGAAGCCAGCGTCGCGAAAAGCACGATCGCCCCCCGGCTCCATCCCGCGGTCTCGAGCCTCAGGGCGAAATGATCCTTCGATCCCAGGAAGGGCGAGCGGCCCTTGCGCAGGCGCAGGGCCGCGACGAACAGCGTGTCGAAGATCGGCACCAGGAGAATCATGAGCGGGGCGTAGACGCCCACGCGGTTGACCGCGCTGTAGTCGGTGCCGAGCGAGACCGCCGCCAGAGCGTAGCCCAAGAAGAGGCTGCCGGAATCCCCCATGAAGATCTTTCGCCGCGAGGAGAAGTTCCACGGCAAATATCCCAGCGCCGCCCCGGCCAGCGCCGCGGAGGCGAAGTTGACGTAGCGCTGCTCGCGCGGCAGGGCGATCATGAGGAAGGCGAGGCTCGCGACGGCGGCTTGGCTCGCGGAAAGGCCGTCCATGACGTCGATGATGTTGAAGGCGTTCGTCACGCCGACGACCCAAATCACCGTGAGGACCACGGCGACGGGGACGGGAGTGATGAAGCGAATGCGCAGCCCGAAAAGCAACAGGGAGGCCGCCGCCGCGATCTGGACGGCGAATTTGAGGCGGAAGCCCAGGCCTCCGGGCTTGCGCATGTCGTCGGCGACGCCGAGCGCGAAGACGAGGGCCCCTCCGAGGAGAATCCCCCGGAGCGCGTGGAGCGTCCCGGACGGAAAGTGGGTCAGGAAGCGCAGGAGAAAAAGCGTGATGGCGTACGAGGAGAAAATAGCGACTCCCCCCAAGACGGGCGTCGCCGCCGCGTGGGTCTTGATCGGGGTCGAGGGATGGTCCACCCAGCCGTAGCGCAGCGCCAGGCTTCTGACGAGCGGGCAGAGCAGCGCCGAGACTCCGAAGGAGAAGGCGATCGCCAGGAGGTACGGCGCCGGGCCGCTCATGAGGGCCCCCCCGGCCCCGGGCCTAAAACGGAGAGGACGCAGCCGGGCGCCCGGAAAACCGGCTTCAAGATGCCCCGGTCAAGGCCGGCCCAGTTGCGGCGGCCTCGTTCGGTGAGGGCGGGCATGAGAGCCGGGTCGAGGCGGGCGGCTTCGCGAGGCACCTCGAGCAGGGCGGAAAACCCCGCCTTCCGGAGGGCCTGCGCCAGCTGGGCGGGACCGGCGGCCTCGTTGGCCCATTGGCGGCAACGGTTCGGCGCGAAAAGAGTCGCGGCTTCCCGGTCGCGGCGGAGGCCGTAGCTGCGCTGCTCGCCCACGATGAGAATTTTATCATTTGCGGGCAGGCGGTCCCGGGCGAAGGCCGCGCAGGGGTAGTAGTCAAGCCGCCGGGAGAGGAAGGACTCGGCATTTTCGGCGCCCAACAGCACTCCGGGCGTCTCAAAGAGGTTCTGAATGAAGAGGAAGACCGCGAGATGGCAGAAGACGAGCAGTCCCGCCGCCAGGGCGAGCGGCGCGCGCAGGAGGGCGGGGCGCGGGACGAGGACTTCCTCCCAGAACCTCGCCAGCCCCACCCCCGAGGCGATCGCGAAAAGAGGCGCGGCCGCCGTCAGGAACCGGAAGACAACGCCGGTCAGAAACCAGGCGCCGACGTAGGCGGCGAGAAAAATCGAAAGCCCCTTGAGAAAACGATCGCGCCGCGCGGCCCACAGCCCCAGGGGAAAGAGCCATAAGACGAGATCCCATCCGGGCCCGCCCAGCACGTCCATGCCTCGCCCGAAGCGCTGGCTGTTGGAAACAAGAAGGAAGGGCAGCGCCGCCGCGTCCCGAAGGAGACGGCCCGAGTGGCCGTATTCCGTGAGGGCGTGGAAATATCCCCCCGCCTCCGCCGCGCTCCACCCCGCCTGAGTCGCATGGAAAAATCGGGCGAAAAAGGGAAAGAAGGGGTCGCCGATCTCGACGGCGTTCTTGATCAGCCACGGCGAGAAGACGAGCGTCGCGAGCCCCGCGTAGAGGCCGAGGTCCCCGGCCGCCTTTTCCCGGCTTCCGGGACGGGCCATGAGGAGCCTCGCGGCCAGCCAGGTTCCCAGGATGCCGGCCGTGATTCCCGCGTAGTACTTGGTCCCGAGGGCCCATCCCGTCATGAGCCCCGAAAGAGCCAGCCATCCGCGGCCATCCGTCTCGCGCCAGCGCAGGAAGGCGAGGGCGGCGGCCGTCGTCCAGAGCATGGCGAGGGGCTCGACGTAGCTCGTCGAGGCGAGAAGCATGACGGCCGTGTGGGTCGAAAAAAGGAGGGCGGCGAGGAAGGCCGCCTGGTTTCCGGCCAGTCGTCGCGCCGTCCAGAGGACAAGCCGCAGGCAGGCGGCGAAGGCCGCGACGGACAGGAGCTGGGCGGCGAGAGCCGAACGGCCCAAAAGCGCCAGGGAAAAGAGCATCTCGGCGTTTTGGGGAAAATGAGAGTAGAGAAGCCATCCGGCGCGGGCGAGGCCGCGGGCTTGGACGTAGATCTCCGGCAAAACAAGATGGTAGACGAGAGAGTCGTATTGATGCGGCGGCGCGAAGGCGAAGGCCGCGGCGAGGAAGGCGGGAAGCAGGATCGCGACGGCTCGCCAGGGACGCGCGCGCAGGAAGTTCATGCCCTGCCGAAAGCCCGCGAGGAGATCCGGCGTCTCCGCCGCGCCGAGAAACGCGAATGCCGCGAGAAGCCCTCCCGCGGCGATCGTGTTGAGCAAGCCAAGGGAGCAAAGCCCCAAAACGGAAAGGCTGAGCGCGCCAAGCCCCAGCGCCAGGCCCCACGCGCCGCGCTCGACGGGATCCGCGTCGGCGCTGATTCCCAGCCATCGGAGGGCTCTGAGTCCCGCGATGGCGGCGGGAAAGAGCAGCGCGGCCGCGACGAGGAGCGCGTGAAGGACGGGAACGCAGGCTTCCTGGAAATACGAGGCGAACACCGCCGCGGCGAAGAGCAGGGAGGCGAACCCGTAGAGGAGGGGCCAGGAGATCATGCGGCCGTTTTAGGAAGAAATGCCCGCGAGCGCCGCAAGCCCCAGCGGTGAAGGAGGTATCCGCCCAGCGCCGCCAGGGTGGAGAGCCCGTAGACGACGCTGCGCCGGAAATTGATCGAGGAAGCTTCGGCGAAATAGCGCGCGGCGACGGGGACGTCGCCCAATCGGAAGCCCAGCATGGAGGCCTGGAGCAAAAACTGCTGGTCGAAGACGAAATCGTCCGAATTCGACTCCCAAGGAAGCGTTTCGAGCACCTTGCGGGAATAGGCCCGGAGTCCCGAGTGCCATTCCCCCAAATTCTCGCCGGTCGCCAGGTTCTCGGCGATGGTCAGAAGGCGGTTGGCCAGATACTTGTAGAGCGGCATCCCCCCTTCGAGGGCCTCCCGGCGGGTGCGGATGCGATTGCCCAGGACGACGTCGCAGATGCCCGTGGCGACAAGGTTCGACAGGATGGGGGCGAGCCTCGCGTCGTATTGGTAGTCGGGATGGATCATCACGATCACGTCCGCGCCGCGGCGAAGGGCTTCGGCATAGCAGGTTTTTTGGTTGGCCCCGTAGCCGCGGTTGCGGTCGTGGCGGATGACGGCGAGCCCCAGGGAGCGCGCGAGATCGGCGGTGCGGTCCCGGGAATCGTCGTCGACCAGGACGATCTCGTCCGCCGCGCCAGAGGGGATGTCGCGCAGCGTCTTCTCGAGCGTTTTTTCCGCGTTGTAGGCGGGGAGGACGACGACGGTCTTCATCGGCGTTTGGGATCGAGATCGTAGATGTCGAGGACGGGGCCGGCGATGCGCCCCGGGACCGGCTCGAAGCGGGCGATCCGCTTGCCCGCGGAGGGCACGTCGACGAAGAGGCCGCCCAACTCCGGCGACTTCTCGCTCGTGGCTCCAAAACTGGAGAAAAGAACGTAGCGGATTTTTTTCTTGCGCAAAAGCGAGAGGCTCGGCGGCCCCTCGAGGACGGGGCTGTCCGCCTGGGAGCGGGCGACGAGCGAAGGGTTCGAGACGAGGTCCGCCGCCGAGCGCGGCAGGAGCCAGATCCGGTAGCCCCCGCCGGGATGCTTGCGAAGCATGGCTTGATAAAGGCGGTTTCGCAACGAGCCCGACCTCTTGGTTTTCTCGTAGAGTTCCTCGACTTCCGCCTTTTCCATGACAAGCCGCGGCTCGCTATGAGCCTGGTCGGCCAGGATGACGGAGCCTTGCGGGATGTTTTTTTCTATCCAGGCGGCCGCGATGTCCCGGGTGTCCTCCAGCGCGTCGCGGTGGGCGTGGGCCCAGGAATCCGCGTAGCCCGGCCCGAGGAGGATGAGGGCCGCGAGGACGGATTCCCGGGGAGCGAGTCCTCGGGCGAGCTCCGAAAGGCCGACCCCGGCGGCGACGGCGAGCCCCGGATAAATCGCGAACGAATAGCGGGGCACGAACCCGTCGAATTGGGTCGAGAGCAGCAGGAGATAGAGCGCCGGAGGGGCCAGGAGGAAGGCGGCCAGGCGCCTTTCGCGCCTCCAGAACGCCAGGGCGAGGATGCCTCCGGCGGCGGCGATTCCCGGAAGTAACCAGGGGCCGGCGAAGAGAAGGTCCTGATGCAGGATGCGCCAAGCCATCCCCCAACGGCTGAAGGGATTCATGGCGTTGAGGGCCGAGAAGTCGCGAAGGGTCGCCAGGAATCTTCCGGGGTTGAGGACGCAGTAGGGAGAGCCCAGGAAAAAGGCCAGGGCGGCGGCTCCCAGGCCTTCCCAAAGAAATCGCCTTGCCGGCCGCCGCCGGCTCAGGACATGGGCTAGGGGAAGGATCGAGGCCAACGGAAACGCCGTATATTGGGAGGCGCCCGCCAACCCTAGGCAGGCGCCGCAGGCCCAGTGGGCGCGGCGGGAAGGCTCGCGCAGAACCTTGATCCCCCAGAACCAGGCGCAGGCTGAAAAAAAGAGCATGAGATCGTCGGGCTTCGCGGTGTGCGACATCTCCGACGCGGCCGGAGCGAAGGCGAGGAGGAGGAAGGCCCAGGGAATCTTATCGGACCGATCGATCTCTCGCTGGGCCCTCCAGGCGACCCAGGCGGCGAGAAGCGAAAGCGTGGCTGACAGCCCTCGCGCGAGAAGAATGAAGGACGCCGGGTCCCACGCGTAAAGCGAGGCGAAGGCGTCGATGCCGTGCTTGAGGCCGAATCCGGACCAAACGAGAAAATAAAGGCCGTAGCAGAAAAAAAGTAGATAGGGCCACAGCGTCGGATATTTGAGCGCGTACGGCTTGAGCGTCCCGGAGCCGAAGGAGACCGCGAGGTGCAGGATATGCGGTTCGTCGGCGTTGTAGATGACGCGCGCGCCGTGCGTGATGCCGACGAGGCGGACGAGAACGGCAAGGCCCAGGGCCAAGCTCCAGACGCCCGCCTTGAGACGGCTCTGCGTCATCGCTGGATTTTATCTATTTTTTCCCGCCTATTTATTTATAATAACGCCGGTATGGGGGCGCCCCGCGTCGCGGCCGTGATACCGGTCTACAACGAACGGGGCAAGATCGGCCGCGTGATCGAAAAGATCCCGCGGGAAGCGGTCGCGGAGACGATCGCGGTGTCGGACGGCTCGGACGACGGCTCGGACGAGGAGGCCCGCGGCCTGGGCGCGACCCTGCTGCGCCACGACCGGGTGAAGGGAGTCGGCGCCGCGATCCGGACGGGGTTCGACTACGCCCTGCAAAGGAATTACGACATCATCGTCGTCCTGGCGGGAAATGACAAGGACGATCCTTCGGAGATTCCGCGGCTTATCAAGCCGATCGTGGAGGAAGGATTCGACTACGTCCAAGGGTCGCGCTATCTTCCGGGCGGCGCCTATGGGACGATGCCGGTGCACCGGGCGGTCCTCACCCGCGCTTATTCCTGGCTCGTGCGGCGGGCGACCGGCTTTCCCATCACCGACGCCACGAACGGCTTCCGCGGGATCCGCGCGTCCTTGCTGCGCGATCCGCGCATCCGGCTCCACCAAGATTGGCTTAACCGCGGCGAACTTGAATATTACCTCCAGCTCCAGGCCATCCGCCTGGGCTTCAAGGTCTGCGAGGTTCCGGTGACGAAGATCTACCCCGATATTTCCGCCTACCGCCGCTATACGAAAATCCGCCCGGTCGTCGATTGGATCCGATTCCTGCGGCCGCTCGTCTACCTGACCCTGGGAATCAAAGATTGATAGACTTCGACACGATACCCGCGACATGCCTCTGACCCCTGACGTGCGACTCGGCCGCAACGTGCGGATCCCGCAGCCCGGATTGGTCAATCTTTATGGATGTTCGATCGGCGACGACACGAAGGTGGGCGCTTTCGTCGAGATCCAGAAAAACTCGGCCGTCGGCGCCCGCTGCAAGATCTCCTCGCACAGCTTCATCTGCGAGGGCGTGACGATCGAGGACGAGGTGTTCATCGGGCACGGGGTGCTGTTCATCAACGATAAGCGGCCCGCGGCGGCCGCCGACGGCCGGCTTGCCGGCGAAAAGGATTGGAACGTCGTCCCCACGCGGGTGAAAAAGGGAGCCTCCCTCGGCAGCGGCGTCGTCGTCATGTGCGGCGTCACCATCGGGGAGAACGCCCTGGTGGGCGCCGGCGCCGTCGTGACCCGCGATGTGCCGGCGGGGGCCACGGTGGCCGGCGTTCCGGCCCGGGCGCTCGCGAGGAGAAGGCCTTGATCCGCGTCGGCATCATCGGTTACGGCTACTGGGGGCCCAACCTCGTCCGCAATTTCGCCGACGATTCGAACGCCTCGGTGCGGGCGATCAGCGATCGCCGGGCCGACAGGCTCTCGATCGCGAGGCATCGATACCCGTTTTCCAGCTTTCATCCGGATCCCGCCGGCATGATCGCCGATCCCGATGTGGACGCGATCGTCGTGGCGACTCCCGTGGACACCCACTATGATCTCGCCCTCGCCGCGCTCAAGGCCGGAAAGCACGTGCTGGTCACGAAGCCCCTGGCGTCGACCTCCGAGCAGGTTCTCCGCCTCATCGAGGAGGCGGAGAAGCGCCGGCGCGTCCTGATGGTCGACAGCACGTTCATCTATACCGGAGCCGTGCGCAAGCTGCGGGAGCTCGTGGCTTCCGGCGAGCTTGGGGACGTCTATTACTATGATTCCGTGCGCGTGAACCTCGGCCTTTTCCAGCACGACGTCAACGTGATCTGGGACTTGGCCGTCCACGACCTTTCGATCATGGACTATGCGCTTGGCAAGAGCCCGAAAGCCGTTTCGGCGACGGGCGTCAGCCACGTCGGCGGCCTTGAAAATATCGCCTACCTGACGCTTTTTTTCGAGAAGAATCTCATCGGCCACGTCCACGTCAATTGGCTGTCTCCCGTCAAGGTCCGGCGCACGCTCATCGGCGGCAGCCGGCGCATGATCGTCTACGACGATCTTGAGCCCAGCGAAAAAATCAAGGTCTATGATCGCGGCGTGAGCGTGGCGGAGCGTCCCGAGCAGATCTACGAGCTCCTGGTCCATTATCGCCTGGGCGACATGTGGGCGCCGGCGATCGACATCGCCGAAGGTCTGAAAGTCGAGGTCGCTCACTTTATCGACTGCGTCGCGAACGGGAAGAAACCGCTGACCGATGGGCGCAGCGGCCTGCGGACGGTCTCCTTGATGGAGGCGGCCTGCCGGTCCCTTTCCGAACGCGGCCGTCCCGTCGAGCTGTAGTGCGCGCCCTCCTCGAGCGCGGACATGCGGAGGGCCCGGGCCGCGGATGGCCGCTTTCTCCCCAAGCGAGCTTGTTTTGGGGAGCCTGGCTTCTTCGCCTGGCCTGGCTTTGGGCGTCGGGGTTGCTCACCGCCGCGCCGAGCCCGAGTTATGACGAGGGCGCGTATGTCGGGATGGCCCAATCCTTCCTAGGCCGCGATCCGCGCCCTTGGGTCGCCCACCCGCCCGGCTATCCGGCTTTCCTCCTCCCCTTTGTGGCGCTGGGAATGCCCGGCTTGGCGTTGGCGAGGCTGGCCCAGACGGCGCTGGGAGCGGCGCTTGCGCCAATGACGTCGCGGCTGGCGGCGAGGCTGAAATTCTCGCCTCGAGAATCCTTCGCCGCGGGGGTTCTCGTCGCGCTGCATCCGATGCTCGTTTTTTTTAGCGCCCGGCTCTCGAGCGAGATTCCCTTCGCGGTCCTGGAGCTCTTTTTTTTCTCGGCGTGGCTGGGGGCCTGGGAAAGAGGCTCCTCGCGAGGAGCGGCCGGCGCGGGCTTCCTGGGGGGCCTTGCGAGTTTGACGCGCGGCGTGATGCTGCCTTTCGGAGGCGTCCTCGCCGCCGTCGCGTTCTGGAAAAGGCGGGAGCAGCCTCGTTGGATGTCCCTTGTTATCGTCTGCGGGTCGGCCTGGGCCGCCACGATGGCGCCTTGGACGATCCGCAACTGGGCCCGTTTTCATCGCTTCGTGCCCGTCTCGCAGCAGGGCGGCTGGAATTTTTATGAAGGCTTGACGCTTGATCGGGAGGAGATTTTATGGAAGAGGCCGGCGGCCATGGCCCGGGAAGCCAAGGAACGCGGGCTGAAGGACATCTTTGAAACCGACGCTTATTTCGCCCGGAAGGCGAACGCATGGATCGGGATGCATCCGCGCGAGTTCATGGTTCTTCTCTTGCGCAAGGCCTTTAAGTTCTGGAGGCTGGCGCCCTATCCCCCCCATGCCGCGGCCGCGCGATGGGGAACGGGAATTTTCAACCTTTTCTTTTTTACGCTGGCCGTCCTGGGATTATGGCGCGGCGCTCTCCGGCATCCGGGCTTCGCCTTTATCCTGGGCTTCGCGGTCTACCTGACGCTTCTCCATTCGGTTTTCGTGAGCGACTTGCGATATCGGCTTCCCCTGGAGCCCTTGATCGCGATCGCGGCGGGAGCCGGCGCTAGTGTAGTGAGTCCCTGATATCTTTACAATTGCTGGGCCTCTTTCGCCCGGCTTCCGCGTTGCTCGTCGGTTACAGGCCTCGGCCTGCGCCCTCGTCGCGCCTTGCGCTGGCTCCCAACCTGGGCCTTCAATTGTAAAGATATCAGGGACTCACTACACTAGGGAGAAGCGCCGGCCGAACGCGTATAGTACACGCCCGGGGGCCGGTTGGCCCCGATCATAAAGCCCCGGGCGGCGACGATCACGCATTCTTTGGCGAAGATCCCCAGAACGGAGACCGTTTGCAGATCCGCCTTGATGTCGAAGAGCCCTGCTAATTCAGGATGCTTCTTGCGGATCTTGCGGAGGGTCTTGAAGTAGGTTCCATCTCCGAAATGCGCCGAGATCTTCGCGCTGTTGACGGCCAGCGGAGAAATGGGGACCGAGATGCCGAACTGGCAAGACTTGTCTTGGAACGTGCCGGCATCAATGATGTTCGCGGGCAGGTCCTTGCCGTCCATCGGCTGGTAGGACAGGGCTCCCTTGGTTTGATAAAAGGCGATAAAGTAGCTGCCGGGCGTCATGAGCGTCGAGCGGGCCTTGTACCAGTCCTGGTCGGCGTGGGCCCAGGGGGCGCAAAAAGCGAGGGCGATCAGCGTCAGACAAAGGCGCCCAGCTTGCATCGGGCTAACGATAACAGCTCCCCCGCCGGTTGTCAATACTGATTTTTCTCGGTGGCGATCTGCCCTTTTTCGGCTTTCTGCCTCATCAGACCGAGGGCGTCATGACACGCGGGCGTCACGCTCCCTTCGACTTGGCTGAGGCATTGGATGACCGCCTGATAGCCATGGAAGCCGCGACAAAATCGGGCGACATCGCCCTTGCAGGCCGCGCGCCAAGCCGACCCTCCCCCGTGCCCGCCGCTGGCGCAGCCTGAGAGGGCCGAGACGGCCAGCGCCAAGCCCATGCGGCATAACGTTGCTCTCATGGAATAAAAAGATTTTATTAGATTTGCATTCTCCGCGCACGTGCGGTTCACGGAAGCCGCCCAAATTAGATACCATCGCTCGGTGAGTTTCCCAGCCTGCAAGGATGTTTGGTGGAATCCGGATCTGAGAGCGAAGGCGCCGCGATGACCAAGCAGGGCGCCCGCGAAGCGGTCCTGAGCGGGAATGGCGGGAGCCGGAGGCCATGAGCGGCGCCGCCACGGGAGCCTCGTTAAGCCTCGAACGCATACCGCTCGTGGATTTGAAGGCGCAGTACCGCGCCATCCGGCCTGATATCGAACGCGCGATCGCGGCGACGATCGAGAGCCAGTATTTCATCCTCGGCCCCCAGGTCGAGTCCTTCGAGCGCGACTTCGCGTCCTATATCGGCGTTCGACATGCCGTCGCGGTGAACTCCGGAACGACCGCGCTGTGGCTCGCCTTGTGGGCCCGAGGAATCGGCCCGGGAGACGAGGTGGTGACGACTCCTTCGACCTTTTTCGCGACCGCCGAGGCTGTCCTCCTGCGCGGAGCCAAACCCGTTTTCGCGGATGTTGATCCCGCGACGCTTCTCCTCGACGCGGAGAAAGCGGAAGCGGCGATCACCCCGAAAACAAAAGCTCTCCTCCCCGTCCATCTCTACGGCCAGGCGGCCGACATGGACGCCTTTCGAACAATCGCCCGACGACGGGGACTCTTTCTCATCGAGGATGCGGCTCAAGCCGCCGGGACCCTCTATAAAGGAAAAAAGGCCGGCTCGCTGGGAGACGCCGCAGCCTTCAGCTTTTATCCGGGAAAAAACCTGGGCGCCTACGGGGACGCGGGGGCCGTGCTGACCGACGACGACGCCCTGGCCGAGAAGCTTCGGCGCCTGCGCAACCACGGCTCGGAAAAGAAGAATCACCATGAATTCTTGGGGACGAACGCTCGGATCGAGGCTTTCCAAGGAGGGATTCTTTCCGCTAAACTGCGTCGGCTCGACGATTGGAACGCGGCCCGGAGGCGCCACGCCGAAACTTATCGCCGCGCCCTGGCGGGCATACAGGGTTTGTCCTTCGTCGAGGAGAAGACGGAAGGGCGATCCAACGGCCATCTTTTCGTCTTGCGCCATCCGCGCCGCGACGCCCTCCTGGCGCATCTTCGGGGACAGGGAATCGAGGCGGACATCCACTACCCCGTGCCCTGCCATCTCCAGCCCGCCTGTGGCATCGCCCGCCGCCCCGCGGGCTCCTTTCCCGTCGCCGAAAAGGCGGCTTCGGAGATCCTGTCGATCCCTCTCTTCCCGGAGTTGTCCCAGGCGCAGATCGAACGGGTCGCCTCCGCCGTCCGGAGCTTCCAAGGATGATGGCCCGCCGCGCCGTCGTCCTTCTCCCCCTTCTTGCCGCGGCCGTCCTGGCTGGCTGCGCCCACGCGGGCTCTCGCGTCCAGCTTGCCGAGGGGGCCGATTTCGCGCGCCTCCGCCGCATCGGGGTCATGCCCTTCCAAGGAGTGGGCGATAAGGGCGCCGTCGTCGCCAAGGACATCGAGGAGGGCCTTAAGGGAGCGGGCTACGAGATCGTCGATGAAAAGCTTCTTGAGCGCGCGATGGCCGGGCACAGGATGGACAGCGACTTCGGCTACGGCCTCGAGGCGGCGGCGGACGTGCGCATCCAGACGGGAGCCGACGCGGTGCTCGTGGGCCGGGTCGCGCGCGATTGGAGCGCGGCCTTCATCATCATGATGGAAACCGAGATGGGAGACAAGGTGCTCTCCGGGGTCGTGAAGCCGGAGAAAAAGGGCGAGAAGGTCTTCAAGGGCCCCGACGAGCTTGCCCGGACGATCACCGGCATCTTCGCGCGGATCGCCGGGAAAGCCGGTTTTTAATCGGGCCGCGATCCGTTCGCGCGGTACATCACGACCCGCGCCTTCTCGATGGTGATGAGGCCCTCCTGGACCATGGCGTCGAGCGTGGGAAGGAAGGCGTTTATTTTTTCCTCGCTGTCGACGATCTCGATGACGATGGGCAGGTCCTCCGAAAGCCTCAGGATCTTGGCCGTGTGAAGATGGCTCTTGCAGCCGAAGCCCATGAAGCCCTTGATGGCCGTCAGCCCCGCCATGCCCGCCTCTCGCGCCGCGCGAACAACGGCCTCATGAAGAGGGCGCCCCTCCCAGCGGTCGGCCTCGCCGATGAAGATTCTGAGCAGCCTGCCTTCGGCCGGTATTTTCACTAAATCCATTCCCCCACGAGCATTCCCGCCCTCAGCAGAAGGAAGCCCCCTAGAACCGTTCCCAGAATATTAGCGAGGGCATAGCGGGTATCTCCTTCCTTAAAAAGGTTATTCGTTTCAAGAATCAGCGTCGACAGGGTCGTATAGGCCCCGCAGAAGCCAGTCATCAACGTGACCCGCGCCTCGGGGCTCAAAAGGAATTTAAATTCGGCAAGGGCGTCGAAGACGCCGATGAGAAAACATCCGGTCAGGTTGACGGCCATGGTCCCGTAGGGAAAATCAGCGCCGAGCGCGCGATGGAGGGCGTCGGAGAATACGTAGCGGGCGATTCCGCCAGCCAAGCTGCCGATCATCAATCCAGTCCATTTGCCCATAAAAAAACCTACCTTGCCGGTAGGAGTCATTAGCCCGCTAAGGAGAGCGGTTTCCGGCCGCAACGCCGGGAGGCGAACTCCATCGCCCAAGCCGGCATTTTACTTCATCATGGATAGGCGATCAAGGCGGAGTCTTGTCTCACGCAAGATGAGCCCGAAGAAAGGGCTGTTTCTCATGCAAAATGAGCCTGAAGGTATAAAACGTTGGCCAAGCGTGATAGCTTGGGTCCATGGTGCTGATCATG
>JAJZAK010000015.1 GCA_021799485.1 bacterium
CCCATTTTGAAGTATCATGCTTTCACCTCGCGGGTGAAAAGTTGTCGCTTTTCACCGATTCTTCCCTACCGTCGGGACGCGAGGTATTTTATTTCTTCAGACCTCGGGCTTGCTTGAGGATTTGGGTTTCCTTACATCTATTGACGGCCTCCTGGCAAGAAATCGGCGCCATGATTTTTGGGATATCGCCTCGCGCATCACTCGTACCATGCCGGCCTGTGACGGACGATGTCGGGCCATTTTTTTATCAGGCTTGGCTGAAGCCTTGTGGGCCCGAGGATTTAGGGCGCGAGCCCTAAGGGAATGTCGAATGGCGCAACATCTTTGCCCATCCTGCGCATCGCCATGGGTTCAGGAAGGCCTTTTCCGTTTAGAGGAGGGTGACAGGAAATCGGCCCGCGATAGCTTGATCCAGGCTCTCAAGATCGATCCCGGCCGAAAGGACGCCGATTTTTTTATCAAAAGGCTCGAAAAGAAGGCGGGAAACCGGACTTGATTTTAGGATAGCGGCTTGTGTTGACGCTACATGCGCTCGCCAGGAATCGAACCTGGATACCAAGCTTCGCAGGCTTGTACACTATCCATTGTGTTACGAGCGCTTCTGCGATGGCGCGAAATTATACCATTCATGTTCCCCATGGCGTGGCGGGGATTTTCCGGCTACAATAAGACCGCTTGAACCTTTTTACCCGGTTCTTCCTCGTTTTATTCGTCTTCGCCATGATTCCCATCCTGGCGAGCGGCGTTTGGATCATCAAGTGGAACGGGCAGATTCGCGAGAACGCCAAGCGCTCCCACGAGGCCGTGGCCCAATTCGCCCAGGGACTCGTCGAGGCCGAGGCGGTGACGATGAACAAGTCCTTGGCTTTCGCGGAGCCCTTGGAGCGCGATTACGGCCAGCATGTTTCCTACGAGAGGAAAATTCTCGTTGAGAACGTCTCGCGGCATCCCTTTCTCGCTTTCGCGGCCGTGTTGGGCCCGGACGGCAAGGTGCTCGACCAGCTCGAGATGCGCCAGGAAAACCTTTTCAGGGACCGTGCCGTCGTCTCCCGGGAGCTTCTCGGTCGGGCCTCGAGGACGAAACGCGTGGCCTTGGGCCCCATTGAGGCGATCAACGGCGTCCCCGTCCAGCCGATCGCCTATCCCTTCGACGATGGACGCTTCCTCTATGTCGTTTATTCGCTCAAAAGCCTGGCCGACGAGCTCAAGAGACTCAAGGTCGGCGCGAACGGCGTTGTCGTCCTGCTCGACGCGTCGGGAGGACAGGTCCCTGGCTTTGGAACCCCGGATCTCAAGCTCAATCTGGGGAAGGTCTCGAAGGGAAGCCCCGCGCTTCTTTCGGATAAATCCGGCTGGCTGACGTCGGTCCCCAGCGACGACGGCGTCCAAGTCGCGGCCTACGAACTCGCCCCCACATTTCCTTTGTGGGTCTTGAGCGTCCAGAAAAGGTCCGAGGCCTTCGCTCAGCCGCCGCATTTCGTGGCCCAAGTGGCGACCTTCCTGATTGCGCTTGGGTTCTTGATCATCATAGGGGCCTACGCCATCTCGGCGGGCCTGACCCGGCCCATCAAGCAGCTCATCGTCGCCTCCGACAACGTGTCCCGCTCCGAATTCGACAAGCCCGTTCCGCCCATCGGATGGGCGGAGCTTGGCCAACTCGCGGGCGCCTTCAACGAGATGATGCGGCGGCTCAACTCCTACAAGAAGCTCCAGGTCGAGAAGCTTCTCGAGGAAAAAGCGAAGGTCGAGGCGCTCGTCCACAACATCCCGGACGCCATCATCATGGCCGGCTTTGACGGGACCGTGTTCTACCTCAACGGGGCGGCGCGGCTTCTGTTGGGTCTCGACGGGGCCGCGAAAAAAGAGGGCGGGAGCGCGATGAAAGTCGCCGAGGCGCTAAGCGTTCCCGAGATCCGAAGCATCGCCTTCGCGTTGCTGGGCCATAAAAAGCGTGTGGACGCCGCGGAGTTCGCCGTGCGCGGGAAAGACGGAGCCCCCCAGGGGATTTTCGCCTGCCGTGCGCTCACCGTCCAGAGCGCCGGCCGCGACGTGGGCATTCTCATCGCCCTGCGCAACGTCACGGCCGAGCGGGAGTTGGACAAGATGAAGGAAGATTTCATGCACGCGATCGTGCACGATCTCCGCAACCCGCTCTCCGCGGTCGAAGGCTTTATCGGGCTCCTCGCGCGCAGTCCCGCTCTCGGCTCCAAGGAAAAGATGATGATGGGCTACGTCAAGACCGCGACCGACACTCTGCGCCAACTCGTCAGCGACATTCTAGATCTGGCCAAGCTCGAGTCCGGCACGAAAGACCTCAAGCTCGAGCAGACGAGCGCCCTTGAGATATTGGAATCCTTAAAGGCGCTTTTCAGCCTTCAGACCCAGGCCGCCTCCATGAACCTGGTCTTCAGCCCTGGCTCGCCTCCCCTCGAATTCGCGGGGGACCGGGAACTCCTGACCCGCGTCATGATGAACCTCATCGGCAACTCCCTAAAGTTCACTCCCAAAGGAGGCACCATCACCGCCTATATCGGCTCGAAGGGGGGGATGATGGAGTTCTACGTCCAGGACACGGGACGCGGCATTCCGGCCGACAAGCTCGACTTCGTCTTCGAGAAATTCAAGCAGTTGGATTCCGGAAAGGCCACGCGTTCGGGCTACGGCCTCGGGCTTTCCATCTGCAAAAAGATCGTGGAACTCCACGGCGGACGCATTTGGGCCGAGTCCGAGGAAGGCAAGGGAGCGCGCTTTATCTTCCAGATTCCGCGCCATGCGGTCGTGGAGGCCGCCAAAGTCGCGGTCTAGTCTTCGCTGCGGATGATGTCGATCTCGATGCGGCGGTTGGCCGCGCGGTTCGCGGCCGTGGTGTTCGGCCTCAAGGGACGGTATTCGCCGTAGCCCGTCGCGGAAAGCCGGTAGGCGGGAACGCCCGCGTGCTCGAAGAACTCAAGAACGCTGAAGGCGCGCGCGGCGGAGAGCTCCCAGTTGGATTTGAAGGGCGAGCGCGGTCCCAGGGGCTGGTTGTCCGTGTGGCCCTCGATCGACACGTGGTTGGGGATGTCCCGTAGGGCGGCGGCCAGCTGGCGCAGCTGGTCCTCCGTCCCCTCCTTGATCGTTGCCGACCCGGGATTGAAGAGAACGGGCTCGCTGAAGTAAAGCCTGATCCGGTTGCGCGTCACCTCGAGCTTGGCGATTTTTTGGATTCCATAGGAGGAGAAGAGCTCCTCGATGAGGCGGCTTTGCTTGCCGAACTGGCTTTCGATCGACTTGAGGCTCATGTTGACCGCCATGCTCTTCGCGGAAATGCCGGCCGCCATCAGGAGGAAAAAGACCGTCAGAAAGCTCATCAGGTCCCCATAGGTGATCGCCCAGAGGGCGCCTTTGTTGAGCTGTCCCTCCAGTTCATCCGTCGCGTCGGTGTCGATCATGGAGCGGGCGCGGTCGCCGCGGCGCCCGCCGGAGCCTCCTCGGCCTCCACGCGGCGGCGGGCCGCATAGGCGGAAAGGTGGGTTTCGATGACGTAGGGGGATTTGCCCGAGGCGATGTCGAGAACCCCCTCGAGAAGGATTTCGTAGATGAGAGTCTCTCCGATGGCCTTGATCCGGATGTGGCCGGCGACGGGGACGCAGATGAGGTTCGCGGTCGAGATCCCCAGGAAGGCCGAGGACAGAGCGAGCGCCATGGCCGGGCCCACGCGCGTCGGGTCCGACATCGTCTGAAGCACCTTGACCATGCCGATGAGAGTGCCGAGGAGCCCGAACATCGGAGTCAGGATGCCGATGGTTCTGAAAGTATTGGAATCCTCCATGCCGTCCGAGCGGCGGCGTTTGATCTCCGCCTCCATCATCCGGCGCGTCTCGGCGGTCTCCCCCGATGAGACCGCTGCGATGACGGCGCGATGGAGGAAGCCGTCGGCGAAGTTCTGGCTTTCGCCTTGGATCGCGAGGATGCCGCCGCCGTTCTGCGCGAGTCGCGCGAGGCGCACGGCTTCGGCGATGGCCTGCTCCGGAGCGGGCAGCCTGTCGGGGAGAAAGAGGCGCAAAAAACGCGCGAAAGCGCGCCAGATCATCGTCCCCGGCGTGGAGATCATCGTGGCCGCCAGGCTTCCGCCGTAGACGATGATGAGGGCGTGGCCGCCAAGGAAGGTGCCAACGGCGCCGATATGCTCGAGCGCCCAGGCGATGACGGCCGCGCCCAGGAGGGAGCCGATCCACACGGAGAATGTCACGAGAACCCCCTTATGTTTTTAAAGCCTGAACAAATAGCCGATCTTGAAAATCGTCTGGATGCGCTCGCCGTACGCCCCAAGCTTTTTGCGCAGGTTCTGAATCTCCTTGTCCACGTTGCGTTCGTCCTTGGGCGCCCCGTTTTGCTTCCAGATTTCCTTGAGAAGAAGAGAGCGCGGGAGCGCCCGGTTGGCTTGGCCGACAAAGTAGCTCAGGAGCTCGTATTCGAGGGGGCGAAGATCGAGCATCTTGCCGTTCAAGGTGACCCGCCTTTCCTCCGGGAAAATCGAGAGCTCTCCGGCCTTGACGGGGAGGCTGTCCGTGCTGCGCGCGCCGACGCGGCGGAGCAAGCTTTCGAGGCGAAGGACAAGAAGCCTTTCCTCGACGGGCTTCGCCAGGTAGTCGTCCGCCCCGGCTTCGAGGGCCTTGACGGCATCCTCGGATCGGACGTCGTGGGCCGAGACGGCCACGATGAGGAGAGCCGAGGTCTCGGCGTTGGACCGCAGGGCGCGGATCACCTCCCGCCCGTGCATGCCGGGGATCTGCATGTCGAGGATCACCGCATGGGGCTGGAAGCGCGTTAGGCCGTCGAAAAAGCGCCCCGCGGTCGGAAAATGTTGGACGGAGTAGCCCATGTCCTTAAGGAGTCTCTGCCATAAGTCGCCCCACTCGAGGTCGTCGTCGACGACGGCCACCCTGATCACACGGCCTCCGCAACCACTTATTCGCCGAGCCCCAGAGCGTCGCGCACGCGCGCGATCAGATCCTTGGTTTCAAACGGCTTCAAGATGTAGTCCGTCGCTCCGGAGTTGAGGCCTGTGTTGATGGGGGTCAGTTCCGAGTTGACGGTGCACATGATGACGGGAGTGTCCTTCCGGGGGCCGTCCTTGCGGATTTTGCGGCAGATATCGAAGCCGTCCATGTCGGGGAGGCGCACGTCGAGCAGGACGAGATCCGGATGGAATGAGGCGTAGAGGCGGAGGCCCTCGGTGCCGTTAGCCGCCTCGGAGATGTCAAAGCCCTCGTCCTCGAGCACGTCTCGGATCAAAGTCCGGAAGTCGGGTTCGTCCTCGACGATGAGGATTTTCTTCTTCCCGGGCGCCACGGCATCAGTTATAACAGGATGGCATGGCCAAGTCAATGCTTGCTCACCGCTTAAAAATCCTTTTGAACCAGCCTAGGAGGCCCCCTTTGTGGAGATTGCAATAGGCCGTGGGCTCCGTACCCGAAACGTAGACTTCCTTGACCCGAACGGGACAGCCGGAGCGGGCCCTCAAGCCCGAGGCGGGATCGATCGTCGCCTCAACGACGCCCGCGGGTTTCGTGAAGTCCTTGGCGGGGCAGCCCGCGAGGGCTTGGGACATGAAGGTCTGCCAAAGAGGCAACGCGTCTTTCGCGCCGGTCAATCCAGTGACACGGCGCAGGTCGTCCCCGGACCACACGCCGCAGAGCAGCCGCGGCGTATAGCCGATGAACCAGGCGTCGCGGCCGAGATTCGTCGTCCCCGTTTTTCCGGCCGCAGGCAGCCGAAAACCCATGGAGGCGAGGGACCGGGCCGTTCCCTCGCGCACCACGCTTTCAAGCAGCGAGGTGAGGACGAAGGCGATCTCGGGCTTGATGACGCTTTCGCGCTCGACGCGATCCGTTTCGAGAAAACGCCCTTCGGCATCGAGGATCGCCAGCACGAGGAGGGGCTTGACCCGGAAGCCGCCGTTGGCGAAGGGCGCGTAAGCCGCCGAGAGATCCAGCAGCGTCGTTTCCGAGCTCCCTAGCATGGAAGTCAGATTTCTCTGGATGGGTTGGGCCAAGCCCAGGCGCTTGGCCATATCAATCACGGCGTCGATTCCAACCTTATCCGCCGCGTCCAGGGCCGCGGCATTGAGGGAATGGGCCAAAGCCCGGCGCAGGCTCACGGGCCCCCAGTAGTGCTCGTTGTAATTTCTGGGATTCCAATCGCCCAGGGCTTCGCGGTAGCTGCGAGGCCTGTCGTCGAGGACGGTTGAGGGGGATAGGCCCTTTTCGAGAGCCGTCGCATAGAGGATGGGCTTGAAGGCGGAGCCCGGTTGCCGCAGCGCCTGGGACGCGCGATTAAACTGGCTCTTGGCGAAGTCGCGTCCGCCGACGAGGGCTTTGACCAGGCCCGTCTCGGGATCGAGAGCCGCGAGGGCCGCTTCGATGCGCGAGGGCCGCGCCAGGGCGCGATAGGCGTCCATCTGGAGAACGGGGTCCATGGCGGTGTAGACCTTGAGCCCCCCGCGGAAGACGGCGTCGTCGCCATAGCGCGGCACGATCTGGCGAAGGACCTCGGAGACGTAATAGGCGGCGAAGCGCTCTCGTGACGGAATGGGGGGACGGGGGTTGACGGCGAGAGGAGTCCGGAGCGCGCGCTGGAGCTGCTCCAAGGATATCAAGCCGTCGATCCGCATCCGATTGAGCACCCAATTGCGCCGCCGCAAGGCCGCTTGAGGGCGCTCGAAAGGGTTGTAGTAGTAGGGCGACCGGATGAGGGCGGCCAGGAGCGCGCAGTCCGGCAACGTCAGTGTCGGGAGATTCTTGCCGAAGTAGAATTTCGCGGCGGACTTGACGCCGGCGACGCTCAAGGAGCCCGCCTGGCCCAGATAGATGTGATTGAGATAGAGCGTGAGAATCCGATCCTTTCCGTAGCGGTGTTCGAGATAGATCGCGAGCGCCGCCTCCTTGATCTTGCGGCTAAGCGTCCGGCGGGGAGTTAAAAAGAAGTTTTTGGCGAGCTGTTGTGTGATCGTGCTCGCTCCAAGGACGATCCGCTGCCGGCGCAGGTCGACCCAAAGCGCCCGGCCCACGGCCCGCCAATCGATCGCGCCATGAGCGTAAAAACGGCGGTCTTCGGCCGCGAGAACGGCCTGTCGGAGTTGAAGGGGGATCTCCTTGAAGGCGGCCGGCTCCCGGCGTACCTTCCGGGGGCCGGAGATTTCCTCCACAAGCTCGGGCTCGAAGGCCAGGAAAGGCGCGGCGTTCCCGGAGGAGTCCCGGATGCTCCATCGATCAGAAAGCCAAGTACGAGATAATGCATAGATGCCGGGACTTTGAGACAAAAATGGCCCTTGGAAGCCGCGGGCGCCGATGAGAAGCCGTCCTTGGTGCAGGACGTACTGGCCGGCCGCGGGCGGAGCGCTGGAGGCTTCGGCGTAGCCCAGCCGTTTGAGACGTGCGAGGACCCAGGGCCAACCGCAAGCTTCCGCGCCGTCCCGAAAGACGGCGGGTTCGGCATAGATTCTCGTCGAGAAGCTCTCGCCCAGCCCGCCGACAACGAGCTTTGAAAGCTTATGTTCCGCGACGACGACCACGACCGCCCAGGCGGCGGCAAGGAGCGCCAGGGCGGCAAGGACGGCGCGGCGGAGGCGAAGCCTTATAGGCTAGACGCGAGGGCCGCCGCGGGCTTGGGGCGCGCGTTGAGCTTGGAGACCCAGCGCGCGAACGCCATCCAGCGGCTGCCCTTGGCCCAGGCGAGGTCGGCGTAGTCGGGATTGAATTCGGATGACGGCAGGTAGATCGCGAGACCCTTGGCGTGGGACATGCCCGAGCCCGCGGTATCGCTGGCGACGATGAGCTTGTCCGATAGAAACTGCATCACCTGCCGGGCCTGGGACTTGACGTCGGCGGAGCGGGCGCGCTCGGAGATCAGTCGCGCGAAGTCGTAGAGGTCGACGTTGTCCCGGATGTAGAACTTCTGGACGTCGGAGAGGACGGAGACAACCGCCTCCTTCTCATTGCCATTCATGATGGCGGCGGTCCAGCCATCGAGCAGGGACGCCAGATCTTTCAAGTCCGCGGCGCGCACGGCCGATTGCGTCGCCTCCCCGGAGCCTCCTTGGTAATGGGCGACGTATGATTGCACGGCGATCTTGCCCAGGGACTCGGCGGTCATTCCGGGATTCTCAACCAGGGGGCCGAGCAGCGTGTTGTAGGTGTAGCCGTCGCCGGGCTCGGTCTCCTCGGAGCCGACGATCGTGCTCGCGTGGTCCATGATCTCATAGTCGACCTCGGCCATTTGCATGAGGCAGGCGTCGCTCGCGTAGACGTCCACCCCGCCGATCGCGGCCAAGGCTTGGCCCAGTTCTTCGGTCGTGATGTGATGGCCGGTTTCGTCGTCGTAGGAAATCCCTCGGATCGTCACGTCGGGACGGCCGTGCTGGGTCCAGCCGCTGCCGTGGTTCCAGACGATGAGCATCGTATGCTTGGCCGGGAACTTCGTTTCCGCCCACTTCGCGAAATCGACCAGATTATGCCAGTCGCCCATATCGCGGTTGGCGATGGATTGGAGGACGGGGGAGGTGATCTTATCGGGGTTCGAGGATTTCTTGACGAGGAATCGTCTGGCGCCGTGCCAGCCGCCCTGGACGTCCGAGTCGCTGATGAGGCCGAACTCGACGACGATGTTGACGTTGGGGGTCGAGCCTACCTTCTCCATCTGCTTGAAGTTCGTGTAGCCGTAGGGAGCGAGGTTGTTTTTCCCGTTTAAAAAGACCATGACGGTCCAATCCGCGGGCTCTCCGTCATGGCGGCGGAGGGTGGATGGCGCGGCGGCATCCACTTGGCGCAGGACCTGGGAAAAGTCCAAACCCTGGTCGAAATTGATGGCGTCCGAGGCCCCGGCGGCAGGCCCGAACAGGGCGGCGATTCCAAAGACGGCAAGCAGCTTGCGAATCATGAGACGTCCTCCTTGGGTTATGCTAAAAACTCGATTGAAGCCTGACGACGCGACAACTTAGCCTATTTGGAGGCCGCAAGGCAAGGGGGTAAGGCGGAGCTGCTTTATACTTATCATACGGTTGAGGGACCGATTTTGTTCCCGGGCGTAAACCGGTGACACCATACCTATTTCCAGCTCCCCTGTGGAGAAATCAGTATGCTGTCACCAATTATTCCACGCTTCGCCAGATTCGAAGGCGTCGCCGTAACGGGTCAAAACTCAAATATGACGGGTTTTAACGGGTCTGACGGGTCGTGACGGATCGAGGGATCAGCGGCCCGTGTACAAGGGGTCAGGTCTTCACTTTTCACACGGCGCGAAGCCTTGAGATCTTTTCTGTGAGAAAGCCGACGAGTCTTTCCCCCAGCGGCCGGGCGTAGATGTTCTCCCCTCGCCCAGTCCCTGCGAGGCGTCGGCCGAGCCGGAACCGGACGCGTGAATTGTGAAGGCCTGACCCCGAGGCTCCCGACTTTCAGGGCTTCGCTGAGGATTTGGGGGGTGGAGCTAATTTCTGCGGCGGCGGGCGACGACCCAGATCGCGTATCCGGCCGCGAGGAAAGAATAGTTGAGAACCATGAACCAGGGCTGGCCCCAACGAATGCCGTTGACGTAGGGCGTCGGAAGCGGCCAGAGGAAGGGCGTTGGAAAGAATCGGCGCGTATGGGTCGGGATGTCGCAGAGGATGTGGAGAAGCCACGCCCGGTAAGTCCTAGGCGGCTTTTTCCGGATCGCCCAGGCGATGGCGAAAACGGCCGTCCAGACGAGCGCGCTGTGGGTAACGTCGTAGGCGTGATGGACGTAGGCTGGAATGAGCGAGGGATCGGGCGGCTCGCCAGGGTGGCCGGGAAATCGGGGGAATCCTTTCACGGCCCAGGCGAGGAAAAAGGGCCCGAAGGATAGGAGATCCGGCAGGACGCCGAAGCTGAAGGAGAGCGCGTAATCCTTGCGCGAGCCCCGGCCGAAGACGAGGCCGCCCCAGAGGCCGTGGGACAGCGTGTCCACTTAGTCGACGCGCTGAGTGTAGCAGCGCGTTCCCGGGATGCGGATGAGGCCCGCGGGCGCGGAGGGGACGCTGAGTGTCATGACCGCGCCTGGAGGCGGCTTGATCTGCGATAAGGAGATTGAGAGTCCCTCGATGGCTCCGGGAGTAAGCTTGAAGCCTCGCTGAGCTCCCTCGACATCGACGGCGAGGCTTTCCTCGGCCGTTCCCGCTTGGGGGGCCGAGCCCTTCACGCCCGACATGAACTGTTGGCCGCCAAGAAGCGTCGTCGTCCACTGGCCGTCTGATTTCATGGCGACGCGGATCGTCCCCTTTTGCATGATCTCGCGATCCTTGCGGTCAACGGGATAGACGCGGTTGTCCCGGGCCAATTGCTGGTCGTTTTGATAGTCCCAGAAGCCCATCCCCTCGGGCATCGACCAGTCGCCAAGGCCGAAATCAACCGAGGCCTGGAGGCTTCCCTTGTCTCCTTGGAGGAGCAGACTCGCGACGGCCGCGGCGAACTGGCGCCCCGCCTCGCCCAGACCCACGACGCAGGATTGAAAATGGATTACGGCGTCGTCGTCGAAGACCCCGCGGATCGCGGGCACGCGGGCGACGATCTCCTTCCAGTCGTCGGCGCCGGTCGTGCAGGCGTAATGGCCGGGAGCGTCGGACATGCGGCGGATCGACATGATCTCTTCTTTGCTCACGGCCGAGTAATACTGCGCGTAGTTGGATTCCTCGGGTCCCGAGGCGCTCCGGCGCCAGTCGGAGCATTCGGCGCTGCGCTCCTGCGCCATATCCTTGGGATACCACATCCCGCCCGGAAGGCCGTGGCCGTGTATGTTGAGGACCGAGACCTTGGCGCCGCGCTTCGCCGAGAGCGCGGCGATCGCGCGCAGGAGTTCCTCCAGGTTCGAGAACTGGATGGTGGTGAAGCCGCCCTCGTCATCGAAGACGAGGGGCGTCTGAAGCGTTCCTTCGGGGCTGATATGCCCCTTCCAGACGCTGTTCGCCGGATATGGATGAAGCTTGTTGTCGTAGCGGTGAAATTTGCCGACCCCGATCTCCGTCGCGTCGATCATGAGCGTCGAGGCGGCTCTCGAATGGTAGCGCCGTTGAAGGGGCGCCAAGGGGGCGGTCGCTTGGGGGATGACGGCGCGGACTTGGCTCATGACGTCGGCTCCGGCGTCCCAATGGATCGGAGGAGCGGCGAGCGCTGCGGTCGCCGAGGCCGAAACAAAGACTGCGGCTAAAAATCGTTTCATTGCGGCCAGTATAGCCTGGCTTCGGCGCGACCGTCATGAGGCTTACGGCCACGCCGCCTGGGGCCTGAAGGGCCTAGGATGCTAGGCCAAGTGTTGGACGAAGAACTGCAGAGTCCGGGCGAAGGCGAGACGGGCGGACGAGACGTTGTATGAGGGGCGATTATCGTTGAAGAAAGCGTGATGGGTTTTGGGGTAAATATGGTGTTCGAAGCTCTTTCCTTTGGCTTTGAGCTTCTCGGCTAGCGCGGGGATGCCGGGGGTGATGCGGGGATCGTTCTCGGCGTAGTGGCCGAGGATCGGGCAGGCGATGGCGTCCAAGTCCTCGTCCGCCATCGGATTGCCGTAAAAAACGACCGCGGCGGCGAGTTCGCGGCATTTCGTGGCGAGGGCTCCGGAGAGCGTTCCCCCAAGGCAGAACCCTACGGTCCCCAGCTTTTGACCGCGAACAGCTTCGTGCTCTTTATAAAGGAAGGAGATCAGTTCCCGGAGCGGGTCCATGAATTGGGGAAAATCGTGCCGGGGAGAGCTCATGATGGGAGCGAAGAGAGCGTCGAACGTTTCTTGCAAATGGTCGGCTCGGTTTCCGCCCTTCTCCTGCATGGCCTTGGCGCGCTTTTCCGCATCGAAATAGACGGAGACGGGGAGCGCGTTCATGAATTCCTGGAGTTCCTTGACGCGGGAACGCTCAAGGGCGGCGGGGCGCCGGCCATGGCGGGCATAGAGGTCCGGGGTGAAAGCGGCGTAACCCGCCTCGGCGAAGCGGCGCGTGACGTCTTCGATGTGGTCATCCGCGCCCCAAATCTCCTGGATGACGATGACGCCGGGGAGCGGCAGTCGGGCGAGGCGAGGCCTGGCGGCGTAAACCGAGAAAATCCCGCCGGGGCCGTAGTTGACGACTTCGGTGAGGAGGCTCATGGCGGTCATTTTAGAAAGGATAGTTGATGCCCGTAAAGACGGCGGGTCCTTCCTGGCCGATGCCGATGTCGACGGTGCCCACGACCTGGGGCTTGACGACGGCGCGGATGGCGGCCCCCACGACGGGACGCAAGTATTTGTAAGTGGCGTCCGGGAGGTCTTCGAAGACCGTGCCGACTCCGGCGAAGGGCGCGAATTGGAAGATAGTGGTGACTCCGGCTAGTTTGCGGGCATAGAAGTTGATGCGATCTTCGATATTCAGGGCGAACATGCCGTTGTCCGTGTAGCGGCCGAGACCATAAGCGCGCGAGCTGTATTCGCCGCCGAGATTCGGCAGAAGCCATAGGGGCGCCGTCCCGCGCACTTCCTGGAATTGCAGTTGGCCGGCCCAGGTTTGCTTGGAGGGATGGGAGGGGGTCGCGAGAGGAAATAGGTAGCGTCCGTCGAAACCGTAGCGCTGGAAGCTGTAGGAGCTCAGAACGCCGTGGGCCGATTCATCCGCGTAGATATTCAAGTAGGCGCCGCGGGCCGGGGTCACGGGATTGTCGCGGGTGTCGTAGTAGAGCGAGCCTCCGAACTCGTCCGCCTGCTTCGGATAGACGGACGCGTAGCCCGGGAGCACGGTGCCGATGTCGACGAGGCCCGGGACCGGAAAGTCCGAAAGGCGGGAGCTGGAGTAATTGTTGTAAAGCTGTATTTTCCAGTCGCCGTGCGGCGGCAGCGGGTATCCGCCGAGAACTTGAAGGGAGGTCTGGTGGAGGGCGTAGTTGGCTTGGTTTGAATCGGGGGAATCGGGGCCGAAGCCCCAGAAGTGTTGGGAAGCGTTCACGACATCCTCGACGCTCGCGAGGAAGTTAATGTCCTTGCCGAGGAAATTGTACGACTGATAGGAGAAACGCGCGTCGTGCTCGATCTGCGTCGTGAGAGAGCCTTCCACGTTGTACTGCGATTCCTCGTCAGGATAGTAGTAGTATCGGTACGTTCCGACGAAGCCGTACGTGGCGTTGCCGGTGAAGGAGGGCGCGGTGATCGACTCGATTTCGTCGGAGCCGGGCTTTCGCTTGACCCATATGGGCATGATGCCGGCGGTCGTCCCGCGGTTGGGATCCTCGTCGATGACGGGGACGTTCACGAACATGCCGCTGTGGATCGGGTGGATCATCCAGCGCACGATCCAGGGGGTCGCCTCCGACGGCGGTTGCTCGGCGCCGGGCGGCACGGCTCGCGGCGGGGAGGAAGCCTCCGGGACCAATGATTCGGGAAGATTTTGCGGGGTTTCTTGGGCCACGGCGGCGCCGGTCAGAAACGACAGGAATAAAAACATCGAGAGCGCTCCCCGTCCGGACTTGTCCCGTCGAGGGAGGCTGGATGGGCGGGAGGAGGACGAATTTTTTTGTTTAAGATGTTGAAGGCTCCATCGAGCCTGCTCGGAGATGACGGGATCGGCATCCGCAATATGTTCCTGGAGCGTGGCGGCATGCCGCCCGTCTCCCGAATTTCCCATGGCGAGAAGAGCGTTGCGCAGCAGCCCCCGGCGCTTGATTCTCGATGCCCCCGTCTTGGCGAAGCGATCCTTCCAGGAGATATCATCGGTCCGCGCAAGTTCCTCAAGCGGGATCTCCCGGGGCGCGGCCGTCGCGAAAAGCGCGCCCGGCCTCGAGAAGCGATTGAAAGGGCAGACTTCCTGGCAGATGTCGCATCCCGCGACCCAGGAGCCGACGCGCTCTCGGAGCGATTCCGGGACGCTGCCGCGGCTCTCGATCGTCAGATAGGAAATGCAGCGGGAGGCGTTCAGGACGCGCTCCCGCGGAAAGGCCTTCGTCGGGCAGGCCTCGAGGCAGCGGTTGCAGTTTCCGCAGTGGTCCGAGAGGGGCTCGTCGGGGGGGAGTTCCCGGTCGAGGGAGATGCCCGCGAGGAAAAAGTAGGAGCCGTCCGAGGGAGAGATCAGCATGCTGTTCTTGCCGATCCACCCCAGTCCCGCGAGCCGCCCGTAGAACCGTTCAAGCACGGGGCTTGAGTCGACGAAGATGCGGCCGTCGATCTCCGGGCGCGACGTTCGAAGCCATGAGAGCAAGGATTTCAGCCGCTTCTTGATCTCGCGATGATAGTCGGGAAGGAGGCTGTAGCGGGAGAAAATCCCCGCCGGTGGAGAGCGGCGGCTCGCGGGGTTTCCCGAGGCGTAGCGGAAGCCGAGGACGAGGACCGACCGGGCCTCGGGATGCCAGCGCCGGACGTCGGAACGCCGGGCGGGGTCCCGCGACATGTACGCCATCGATCCCTCGTAATTGCGGGAGAGCCAATCAGCCAGGGCGCGGGGCTCGGGAGCGTCGGGCGGAGGCTCGGCGGGGGCGATGCCGACCATGTCGGCGCCCAGTTCCAGGGCCTTGGCTTTGAGGGTTCGAGCGAGCCGCGAAGATTCGGTGTCAGGCGTTGACACCGATTTCTATGCGGATTCGATCTTTGAGACGCGGAAGCTGCGGGTGCCGGCGGGAAGCTCGACGGTCACCTTCTCGCCGGCTTTTTTGCCCAGAAGGCCCTGGGCCAAGGGCGAGAAGACGGAAATCTTGGACGCGGCGGGATCCGCCTCCTCGGCGCCGACGAGGACGTAGGAACTCTCGCCGCCGTCGTCGTCCTTGAGAGTGACTTTGCAGCCGATCGCGACGGCGTCCTTGGGGCCCTTCGTCTCGTCGATGATCTTCGCCGTGCGCAGCTTTTCCTCCAGTTGGGCGATGCGGGTCATGACGAGGCCCAGCTTCTCCTTGGCGCTGTGGTACTCGGCGTTTTCCTTGAGGTCGCCCTTCTCGCGGGCTTCGGCGATGTCTTTGGAGAGCTGGCGTTTTTGTTCGAGGAGAGGCTCCATTCCCGCTCGCAGCTTCTCGAAGCCCGCCCGGGTGACGTAGGTTTCGGCCATGATCTGTTTTTGATGCTCTCTTTTATACAAATTTTCGATAAAAAGGCCAAAATTCCATCATAAAGCGGCGCAGCATCCCCTCGACGCTCAGGCGTCGATGGGCGAGGCTCTCCAGATTCGCGGCTCTTGCGGCAAGGCTCTTGGGGATGGGATTGGCAATGTTGAGGCCGACGCCGACAACGACCCAATCGAGGCGCCGGGAGCCTCCGCGGGCCTCGACGAGGATGCCGCACGCTTTTTTAGGCGGCGCGCCGTTTTCTTGGTGACCGTAGACGAGCACGTCGTTGGGAGGCTTGACCACCGCCGCGAGACCCGTTTCTCGGCCGATCGCGCGGGCGGCCGCCTGGGCGGTCCAGAGGCTCAAGGCGGCGAGCCTGGAGGGGGGAAGGCTCCGACTCTTGAGGATGAGGGATATGTAGAGCCCGCCGGGGCTCGACTTCCAGCGCCGGAGCATCTGCCCGCGGCCGCGGCTCTGCCGGTCGGACCAGACGAGAGTCCGGTCCGCGGCCGCGCCCTTCTCGAGGAGGGACCTCGCGTAGTCCTGGGTGGATGGAAGCTCGGCGAAACGGTGGAGTCTCGCCACGCCTGGAATCGGCGCGGCTTTATCGCGGCTTGGCATGCGCCGCCTTCCGGGGCCGGGATCCGCCCCGGCCGGGAACTCCTGGGACGGCCATGTCGCGCAGGCTGAAGAGCTCGTCGCGCAGGATCGCCGCGAGCTCGAAGTCGAGATTGTCCGCGGCTTCCTTCATGCGAGCCTCGATTTCCTCCATGACGACCGGGACGTCGGCGGGCTTGAGCGGGCGTTCGGCGTCGCGCAGAAGCGAGAGGCCCGCCCGCCGGGCCTCCACCTCAAACTCCTCCATCTCCCGGACGGCCTTGACGATCGTCTTGGGCGTGATGCCGCGCTTGGCGTTGTAGGCGATCTGTTTGTCGCGGCGGCGGCTCATCTCGGAAAGGGCGCGCTCGATTGAGCCCGTCTTCTGGTCCGCGTAGAGGACGACTTCGCCTCCGGCGTTTCTGGAAGCGCGCCCCGCGATCTGGATCAGCGTCGTTTCCGAGCGCAGGAAGCCCTCATGGTCCGCGCCCAGGATCGCGACGAGGGAGACTTCCGGAAGGTCAAGCCCCTCTCTCAGAAGGTTGATGCCGACCAAGACGTCGAATTTCCCTTCCCTCAGCTCCTTGAGGATCTGGATGCGCTCGAGAGGCTCGATGTCGGAGTGCAGGTACCTGACGCGCAGGCCCTTGCCGGCGAGGAACTCGGTGAGGTCCTCCGCCGTCCTTTTCGTGAGCGTCGTCACGAGGGTGCGCTCGCCCTTCCGGGCGCGAACCTCGACGCGGCCGATGAGATCGTCGAGCTGCCCCTCGGAGGGCTTGAGGATGGCCTCGGGGTCGACAAGCCCCGTGGGGCGGATGATTTGTTCCACGACCTCCCCTTGCGCGCAGGCGAGCTCGTAGGGCCCTGGCGTCGCGGAAACAAAGAGCGTCCGCGGCATGAGCGCCGTGAATTCCCCGAATTTGAGCGGCCGGTTGTCGAGGGCCGAGGGCAGGCGGAAGCCGAAGTCGATGAGAGTCTGTTTGCGGGAGCGGTCGCCTTCGTACATCCCTCCCAGCTGCGGCACGGCGACGTGCGACTCGTCAAGGACGAGGAGATAGTCCTTGGGGAAATAGTCCAGGAGACAGAAGGGCCTCTCTCCGGGGGCGCGGCCGGAAAGATGGCGGGAGTAGTTTTCAATCCCGTGGCAGTAGCCGGCGATGCGCAGCATCTCGATGTCGTGCCGCGTCCTTTGCTCGATCCTTTCCGCCTCGAGGGGGCGGCTCCGGGATTTGAAATAGTCGGCGCGCTCCTTCATCTCGCTCTCGATCGCCCCGAGGGCGCGTTCGAGCTCCGCGCCCGGGGTCACGAAATGCTTGGCGGGGTAGATCCAGGCCTCGCGGAGCGGCTTGAGCCTGCGCCCGCTCAAGGGATCGATCTCGAAAAGCTGAGCGACTCCGTCGTCTCCAAGGTCGAGGCGAAGCGCCGTCTCCTCGTGGGCGGGAAAGACATCCACCGTGGCGCCTTTCGCGCGGAATTTCCCGCGCGTAAACTCCGTCTCATTGCGCTCGTAGTGCATGCGCACGAGCCTCTGGAGAAGATCCGAGCGTCCGGTCGCCATGCCTGGATAAATCCGAAGGGCCTCCTCCCGCCAATTCTCGGGAGAGCCGATGTTGTAGATGCAGGAGACCGAGGCGACCACGATCACGTCGCGCCGGGATAAAAGCGAGCCGGTGGCCTTGAGGCGGAGCCGGTCGATCTGCTGGTTGATCGAGGCGTCCTTCTCGATGTAGGTGTCCGTCTGCGGGACATAGGCCTCGGGCTGATAATAATCATAGTAGGAGATGAAGAACTCGACGGCGTTTTCGGGGAAAAAAGACTTGAACTCCGCGTAAAGCTGGGAGGCGAGGACTTTGTTCGGAGAGATGACCAGGGCCGGCCGGTTGAGCGCCGCGATCACATGGGCCGTGGTGAAGGTCTTCCCCGATCCCGTGACGCCCAGAAGGACCTGGGACTTGGCGCCTTCCCGGAATCGCCGGGTCAGCGCCTCGATCGCTTCGGGCTGATCTCCGGCGGGCTTGAATTTGGAGACGAGCTTAAATGCCGTCATGGGCTTGCAGCAGTTCGCGGGCTTCGTCGGCGAGCCTTGAGAAATGCTCGGCCGTCCTGGGTTGGCGGCTCTCGAGCGCGGGGAGGATCTTCATCCGCAGCCAATTGCGAAGGAAGCGCGTCTCGAAATTGGAACGGTCGATCTTGTAGCGCAGGCCGTGCCGCCGCAAATATTCCAGGACATCGGCGCGCCTGAGGGCGAGAAGGGGGCGGATGAGCTTGATCTTCCTCGCCAAGGTCCGCTCGGGAGGCATGGCGGCGAGCGAGCGCAGGCTCCCTCCGCGAAGGAGGTTGAGGAGAACCGTCTCCGCCTGGTCGTCCATGTGATGGGCGACGGCGACCTTATTGAGGCGGAGCCGGCATGCCTCCCGGGAAAGGGCCTCGTAGCGGGCTTTGCGCGCGGCCTCCTCGATGCCGGCCCCGCGGGCCGCGGCGAGCGCGCGGGCGTCGACCTTCAAGATCGAGGCGGGGAGGCCCAGGGCCGCCGCGAGTCTGGAGACGAAGGCCGCCTCGCCGTCCGCCTCGGGGCGCAGTCCGTGGTGGACATAGGCGAGCGAGAGCTTCAATCCGAGCTTGCGGCGGCGGGAGACGAGGTAATGGGCCAGGCAGACGGAGTCCGGCCCGCCGGAGACGGCCGCGAGCACCCCGTCGCCGTCTTGAAGAAGGCCGGCGGACTTCTCGAGGCGCAAGAGCTTGGACCAAACTCGCGCCGCGAATTCCCCACGCCTCATCGTTGAATGCCTCCATGCCATTGTCTCATAAAAAGCTAGAATCATCCACTCATGGCGGGAGGGGAGATCGTGTTTTCCGGGATGCGGCCCACGGGGCGGCTCCATCTCGGCAATTACTGGGGCGCGCTTAAAAACTGGGTCGAGCTCAGCCGCGCCCACACGTGTTATTTCTGCGTGGTCGACTGGCACATGCTCACGACCGGCTACGAGGACACGGCCCCCCTCCAGGACAACATCCGCGAAATGGCCCTTGACTGGCTCGCGGCCGGGCTCGACCCGGCCCGCTGCGTCATCTTCAAGCAGTCGAGCGTGGCCGAGCACGCGGAGCTGGCTCTCCTTCTTGGAATGGTGACCCCCATGTCGTGGCTGCGAAATAATCCTACCTGGAAAGACCAGCTTCAAGAATTAGCCAAGACAAGGGTTGGCCTGTCTGCGAGCAAGCCGGAGTCCGTTCGTATCATTCCGAGCCTCGGCGTCACTTCAGTGGGTTCAGCTTTTGTTCGCCCGGAAGAAGATGAGGGCGATGTCGAGCGGAGGTTGGTTTCATCGGAAGGCAATTCGGAGGGCAACTACGGATTTTTCGGCTATCCGGTTCTGCAGGCCGCAGATATTCTTCTGTACGGAGGAACATTGATTCCGGTGGGTCAGGACCAGTTGCCCCATATCGAGCTTGCCCGCGAAATCGCGCGCCGCTTCAACTCGATTTACGGCCAGGTCTTCGCGGAGCCTAAGCCCTTGCTGACCCCGGCGCCCAGGGTCCAGGGGACCGACGGACGCAAGATGTCGAAGTCCTACGGCAACGGCATCGAGTTGGCCGAGGGGCCTGAATCGCTGAAGGCCAAGATCATGGGCGCCTATACCGACCCGAAAAAGATTCGCGCCACGGACCCGGGCCATCCCGAGCCCTGCCCCGAAAACCCTCCCGGCTGCTCCATTTTCGCTCTCCATAAGCTCTATAATAGTGATGAGTATGGAAAAAAAGGGTGGAGGGCGCGCCGCGAGGAATGCATGCAGGGCCGGATCGGCTGCGTAGCCTGCAAGCGGGATTTGCTGACGCATCTCGAGGGGCCGTTTCGCGATTTCCGGGAAAAAAGAGAATCCATTGAGCGCCGGACGGGCGAGGTCGAGCGGATTTTTGACGAAGGAGCGCGGCGCGCCCGCGCCGTCGCGGCGGAGACGATGAAGCGCGTGCGCCGGGCGATGAGGCTTGCGTGACGTGAATACGAGCCAAGCCCCGGCCGGCTTCGACGTCCATCTCGACGTCTTCGAGGGGCCGCTTGATTTGCTGCTCTTTTTGATCAAGAAGGAAGACCTCGACATCTACAACATCCCGATCGCCCGGATCACCCAGGAGTATCTCTCCTACATCGAGCTCATGAAAGAGCTCAGCCTCGACGTGGCGGGGGAATTCCTGGTCCTGGCCTCGACTCTGATGGCGATCAAGGCGCGCATGCTCATTCCATCGAAGTCCGAGGAATCCCAAGAGGAGCCGGACCCGCGGGCCGAGCTCGTCGCCAAGCTCCTTGAGTACCAGAAATTCAAGGAGGCTTCGTCCTTCCTCGAGCGGAGGATGGAGGAGTTCGCCGGCATCCATTACCGAGGCGCCCCGCATTTCGACGATTCGGAGAAGACGCTCGGGATCGGCCCGTTCGCCCTTCTCGACGCCTTGAAGCGCGTCCTCGACGGGGCGGATCTGCCCGCGAGGGAGGTCGAGGGCGAATTGTGTCCGATCGAACCCCGCATGGAGAGGATCCTCTCTCTGCTCGATGCCAAGGGCTGCGTGAGTTTGGACGAGGCCTTCGCGGGAGAAACCAGGCGCCGCGGGATCATCGCGGTCTTTCTCGCCATGCTCGAGCTCTTGAAGCTGCAGAAAATCTCCATACGCCAGGAAGAGCACTTGGGGCCCGTCCTGATATACAAGAAGGAGGTCGAAGTCGATGCCGCCGTCTGAGCCGGAAATCCCGCAAGAACAACGACCGGATTTGAAGAAAATCATCGAAGCGCTTCTCTTCATCACGGAGAAGCCTTTAAGCGTCGAGGACATCTGCCGCGTGGCTGGCCTCAACGACCAGGATCAGGTTTCCCGCATCGTCGCGGAGCTCGGCCGGGAGGCCGAGGAGAACGGCCGAGGCTTCCGGCTCATGGAGGTCGCGGGAGGCTTCCAGATGGCGACGAGGCCCGAGGCCGCGCCGTTTGTCCGGAAGCTTTACGCCGAGAAGATGACCCTACGGCTTTCTCATGCCGCCTTGGAAACCCTGGCGATCATCGCCTACCGCCAGCCTATCACCCGCGCGGAAGTCGAGGAAGTCCGCGGCGTCGACGCGCTCTCCTCCCTCGAGACCCTGCTTGAGAAGGGATTCGTGAAGGTCGCCGGGCGCCGCGAAAGCTTGGGGCGCCCTCTCCTCTACGGCACGACTCCCGATTTCCTGCGCCGATTCGGGCTCAAAAGCCTGTCGGAGCTGCCGCCCATCGATTCCTTCGCGCCCGCGAAGGCCGAGGAAGTCCCTGACGCGAGTCAAACGTCCGCTCCAGAATCCGCCGTGGCGCCCGAGCCGCCGTACCCAGCGGCCGACGACGCTTCTCAAGTTTCCGCCGACCATCCGAGTGAGGATACTCCAGGCGGCGTCTGAGGCTGTTCCCTTCGCGAAGACCGGCGGCTTGGCCGACGTCGCCGGCAGCCTGAGCGCGAAGCTCGCGAGCCTCGGCCACGATGTTTTTCTTTTTCTGCCGCTCTATCACGAGGCCAGGAGCTGGGCCGGGAAGGCTCGGCGGACGCTGACGATTGACGTCCCCTTCGGCCCCGAAACCCGATCCCTGTCGGTCGCGCTTGTTGAAAAGGAGAATCTGCGCGTCGCCTTCGTGGACGATTCGGCGTTTTTCGACCGTCCGGGAGTCTATGGCGAGAACGGCGTCGACTATGGCGACAATGATCGGAGGTTCTCCTTGTTCTGCCGGGCGGTCCTCGAAGCCGCGAAGGCCCTGGAATTCGCGCCCGAGGTCGTTCACGCGCACGACTGGCAGGCGGGGCTCCTGCCGATTCTTCTTAAGAGACTCTACGCCGGCGACCCCGTCCTGGGAGCGGCGCATTCGGTCTTTACCGTCCACAATATGGCTTACCAGGGGCTTTTCCCGGCGGCGGCGGTTCAGCTTTCGGGGCTGGGCCTCAAGGAGTTGTCTCCCTCCTCGCTGGAGTTTTACGGCAAGGCGAGCTTCCTGAAGGCCGGGCTTGTCTTCGCGGACCGGCTTACGACGGTGAGTCCGAACTACGCCCGCGAAATACAGGAGTCGAGCGAGACGGGCTGCGGCATGGAGGGGATTCTCCGGCAGCGATCGCATGTATTATCCGGGATATTGAATGGACTCGACGTCGACTATTGGAATCCGGAGAAAGACCCGAATCTTCCGAAGCCTTATGGCGCGGCGACCGTATTCCAGGGCGGCAAGGCGGCGGCGAAGAAAGCGCTGCGCCAGGAATGTGGGCTGAAAGTCGATAGCGGCCTCCCGCTCATCGGGATCGTTTCGAGGCTTGACAGGCAAAAAGGTCTCGACATCGCGATCGCGGCCCTCGAACGCCGCCTTGGAGGCTTCGAGCTTGCCGTCCTTGGTTCGGGAGATCCCGCCCTCGCGGTCAGCATTCGCCAATATGCCTCGCGCCATCCCTCGCGCATCTATTTTCGGGAAGGCTTTGACGAGAGCTTCGCCCACAGACTCTACGCGGCGTCGGACATCTTTCTCATGCCGTCGCGCTTTGAGCCATGCGGGCTGGGCCAAATGATCGCGATGCGCTACGGCGCCGTCGTGGTCGGGAGCCGCGTGGGGGGGTTGGCGGACACGGTCTTCGAGGCGGACAGCGGCATCGGGAACGGCTTTTTGGCCGAGCCGGGAGACATTGGCAGCCTGGAGCGCGCCCTGGATCGAGCTTTGGAAGCCTATCACGGCCCGATGTGGCCGAAGCTCGTGGAGCATGGGATGCGCACGGATTTTTCATGGGACCGTTCGGCGAGAGCCTACGTCGATCTCTATGAAAATCTCGTGGGCGCCGTGGTAGGTCCTAAGGCCTAAATGAAATTGGTCCTTTGGACCGTTGTCTCCGTTCCGCCGTTGCGCTAAGATCATTTCGGAGATTGTCCCCAGCTTCGGCTGGGGCTCTGTAGCCCGGGGGATAGGCCCCGGGGTATCCACGACCCGACCTCAATCGGGTGCGACCAGAGGCCTCCTCGACAAGGAGACATGGCCGCTCGATTGCTGGTTGTGAAACGGTTTGATACGATGGCCGCGATGGCAGCGGTCGTCGCGTTGTTTTTCATTGCCGCGCCCGCGCGCGCCGATTCCTTCAGCGTTCCCGGGTCGCGAGTGTCGGCGGATGGCTCGGCATTGACGGACCCGGCGGCAAGGGATTTCCTCGAGAGCCACGAGGAGAAGGCCGCCCCCGCTCGTCCGAGAGGCGTCGCCTCGGCTCAAGCCGGAAGCCAAGCGGCTCATGATATCCCGGACTCTCTGCCTGCCGGAAGGCGCGTGGTTTGGCGCCGCGATGCGCCGGACGAGCCGAACGCCCATCTTCACGTCATTTTGAAGCTGAAATCGAAGCGGCGGCATTTCAAGGACGCCCTGGCGGGGCTTCCTTGGTTCCGACCGGATGCGGGCCTGCGGCCGGAGCAGTCCGTCCTTTCGGGGCGGATACGTCCCCAGGACCTTAAACAGGCCGTCCAATCCCCTGAATTTTCCAGGGTCTCGATCGTGCCGGAATCCCAAGCGCTCCGGAATAGGGCGGCAGAAGACGTCGTTCTGGGCCTGCGCCTGAAGGAGAGCCCCTTCGTCGCCGAGGAAACGGCGCGCGAGGTCGCCAAGCTCAAGAGCGCGGTCGGCTTCGCCTGGCGCCGGTCGGTGGGAGCGCGCGTCGCGTTGGGAGGCGACTCCCGCCTTATTCTGCTTGAGGGAAGGCTTCCCGTCGGCGCCAGGCGCAGCCTTCCGCCCGAGGTTTCGGTCGTCGTCGGCGCCGATGCCCAAGCGTCCTCGGGGCTTCGCGTCGAGGAAATTCCGCCGCCGGCCGAAGACCGGCCGGTTCCCGCGGGCGTCATCGAGGGGCTAGGCCGCTTCGCCGAGGAGATGGCGCGCAACGCCCCATGGGTCCTGGGGCTCCTGATCGGTTTCGTCGCCGCGGGCGTTTGGAGGCTCGGCTCCTTCCTCGCGTGAGCCAGCCCGCCTGGGCGTATTGGACTCATCGTCTGCGTTTAAGGGCCTTCTTGAAGGCCTTCGCCCTGGCTCTGGCGTTAGGGATCGCGTCCGCGAGCCTCCTCTTTCTTCGCGCCCAGTCCGCCGCCGCCGCGCAGGGGATTTCCGAGGACCTGAAGCTGATCTTGTTTTTGCGGGAGGCGCCTTCGGACGCAGACCGCGCCGCCATGGAAAGCCGGCTTCGCGCCCTCGACGGAATCGAGGCCGTCGCCTTCGTCACTCCGCAGGAGTCCCTCGCCCGCCTGACCCGCGCCGATGCGGAGTTGGTGCGCGGCCTCGCTCTCGTGGGGCCGAGCCCCCTCCCGGCCGCTTTTGAAATGCGGCTGGGTGAATCCGGAATCGAGAGCGCCCCCGCTCTCCTCTCCAAGCTCGCGGATCTCTCCCGCTCCTGGGGCGTCGTCCGGTACCCTTCCCAGGAACTCTCGGCTCTCATTGAAACGAAGTTTTACGCCCAAACCTTGCGGCTCGTGCTGGAACTTCTGGGATGGCTTGCCGTTTTTGTCATCGCGGCCCGCATCGCGGCGCACATCCCCGCCGAACTTTATCAGAGGCTCTTCGGCCTTCCCAGGACCTCCGACTCCCATGTGTCCGCCTTGAAGCGCTATCTCGGGGCCGCCCGAGGGGCCCTGGCCCTTCAGGTTCCGACGGCCGCCGGAGCTCTCGCTGGCGCGATCCTCGGCGTCGCCTCGGCGGGCATCGCCTTTCTTCCGGCTGCGGCGCTGCTGCCGGCCGGCGACGTTTGGGGTTATGGAGTCGGGGCGGGGGGAGTGGCTCTCTTATGCGCCATGGCGTCATGGGCTTTGATCGACGCTCCGTCGTTATAACGGCCGCGGCGGCGATCGCCCTCCTGGGAAACGTCCCGGGCCGGGCGGAAGGCCGCGCTTCCCGGCGGGCGGAGCTCAAGCGCGTGCGCGCCCAGCTTGAATCCGTGCGGCGGCAAATGAAGGCCTACCAGGACGAGGAAGAGTCTCTCTCGGGCCGCATCGAGGCCCTTCAAAAGGAGCGCGAAACGGCCGCGAGGCGGCTGAGCGGGCTGAAGCGCCAGCTAGGCCAGACGGGCCGCAGGCGGCAAGGCCTGGAGCGGAATATGGCCGCGCTGAATCGCACGGGGAAGTCCTGGCGAGCCCTGTTGCGCTCGGAAACCGAGAGCTACGCCGAATCGATCGCCTCCGGGCGCGCGGATTTCAGCGTCAATGGGCTCTGGGAAGAGGCGCTCCGCCGCGCGGCCATCATCCAGAAAATCGAATGGCTCCAGGAGATCGAGGGCGCTCATCGGACCGCTCTCGGCCGGGCGGTGAGGGCCCAGGTTCTTTCCCGCGCCCTTCTGAGCCAGAAACAGACATTGGAGAGCCAGGAGCGCCGACGTGAAAGCGAGGCGGCTGAAATCGCCCGAGGCAAGCAGCTCGCCCACGAAAAGGCCGAGGAGGCGCGTCGCAAGGCCGAGGAATTGGCGCGGACCGAGAAAAAGATCGAGGAGCTTCTCGCGGCCTACGCGGCCCGGGCGCGGCAACCCTCCGCCGCGGCGCTCCGTCCTCACAGCCTCGCTTGGCCGTGCGCCGGGCGGGTTCTCGAGGCTTTTGGAAAAACCTTCGACGCCAAGTGGCGCGCCGCGGTTTTCCACGAGGGAATCCTTCTTGAGACGGCGGCCCGGGCGCCGGTGCGGGCCGTTCTGCCGGGACGAGTCATCTTCACCGGTCCTTTTCATTCCTACGGCCTCGTCGTGATCCTCGAACACCGATCGGGGTATTTCAGCATCTACGGCCGCTTGGGTTCGGTCTTGATGCGAAAGGGGACGGAGGTGGCCGCCGGCGACGCGATCGCCGTCAGCGGACAACGAAAAGGGGGCCGGGGAGTCCTTTACTTCGAGCTGCGGCGAGCCGCGCAGGCCCTCGATCCTCTCGTTTGGCTGGCCCCCTCCTGGAGGGAGGAGCAATAAGAAGTACAATGGGGACAATCATGGCAACGGAAATCGACGGAGGGACGCGGAAAGACGCGGGAAGCCGCGGAGGAGGGATGTTTTTTCCTTTCCCGAGCCTTCCGTGGTTTCCCTCCGTTTTTTTTAGCCTTTCGTTGCTGCCCGTGACGGCTCTTGCGGCTTCCAAGCATGCCCAGCCTCTCGCTCCGGGAAATGTCACGGCGCCGGCCAATCTCTCGAGCGCGACGGTCGTCGCGGCCTCGACGGCGACGCCGTCCTCCGACAAAGTTTACGAGGACGTGCGAATGCTGCTTGAGATTCTCGCCGATATCCGGCAGGACTACGTGGAAAAGACCGATCCTCGCGCGCTCCTTTACGGCGCGGCGGAGGGCATGGTGAGGCGTCTTGATCCTTTTTCCCAGTTTCTGGAGCCGCAGGCGAACCAGGATTTGAAGACCGAGACCAAGGGCGAGTTCGGAGGCCTGGGCGTGCGAGTCACGGCCGAGGGGGATTGGCTCGAGGTCATCACGGCCATCCCGGACACTCCCGCCTTCGACGCGGGTCTCCTTCCCGAGGACCGCATCCTGGCGATCGACGGCGTCAGCACGAAGGGCATGAGCAATTGGGACGCGGTCGGCAAACTTCGCGGCAAGCCGGGAAGCGACGTGGCGCTCCTCGTTTCCCGCCGCGCGGAGGACGGCGGAGAATCGCGCTTCACGGTGACGCTCAAACGCCAGGAAATCAAGATCCGGACCGTGGACACCAGCGTCTCGGACGATCATATCGCGTACCTGCGCGTGGTGGAATTCAATGCCAAGACGCCGGAGGACGTCCTTCGCGCCCTTAAACGCGACGGGAAGAAGGGAGCGACGAGCTTGATTCTGGACCTGCGCAACAATCCCGGGGGCCTTCTCGACGCGGCGGTCAAGGTCGCGGGCTTCTTTCTGCCCGCGGGCAAGCTGATCACCTACACCGAGGGGCGCAACCCCTTGAGTCGCGTCGAGTATCGAGGCGAGGGCGCGCCGACCTCCATCGACTGGCCCATGGCGGTGCTGGCCAATGAGAACTCCGCCTCGGGTGCCGAGATCGTCGCGGGCGCCCTTCAGGATAACGGCCGGGCGGTCGTGATCGGGGAGCGCACCTACGGCAAGGCGAGCGTCCAGTCCGTGATCCCGCTTGCCAACTCCTGCGCTTTGCGGCTCACCGTCGCCCACTACTACACCCCCAAGGGCCGTCTCATCCAGCGCGACGAGAAAAAACATACGGGCGGCATCTCCCCCGACATCACGGTGCCGGTGCCGGAATCCGAGAGGGATAAGCTTTTCAGGCAGTGGGAGCTCGTCTACGCCAAGGGGAAAAGCCCTCGATCGGCCGTCAAGAAGCAGGACCAAGTTCCCGACGACGCCCTTGATATGGCCGACTCCATCCTGCGCGCGCGCGCGGCGCTCATGCGGCTCGGCGCCGGCCGCGGATGATGGGGGCGGCAGCGGCTACGGCCTCGAAGTCGGCAGGAGAGTGGCCTCCCAATCGCTCATATTATTGTGACGCAAGCCCTTAGAGTCCTCGGCATCGAAACCTCCTGCGACGAAACGGCGGCGAGCATGGTCGAGGAGGGCGGCCGCATCCTCTCCAACGTCGTCAATTCGCAAGTCGATCTGCACCGCAGATTCCGGGGGATCGTGCCCGAGCTCGCCTCCCGCGCCCATCTTCAAAAAATCGCCGGCGTCGTCGAGCGGGCGCTCGACGAAGCGGGCGGCCGCGGGCCGGATGCCGTGGCCTTCACGCAAGGGCCGGGTCTTTTGGGGCCGCTTCTTGTCGGCAAGGTGGCCGCGGTGACGCTGGCGCGCCTTCGCGGTCTCCCGATCGTCGGCGTCAATCACCTGGAAGGCCACGTTTTCGCGGCGGGGATCGAGGAGCCTCTTCGCTTTCCCGCCCTGGCTCTCATCGTCTCCGGAGGCCATACCGATCTTGTATTCTGCCCGAGGCCGGGGCGCTGGCGCGTCCTGGGCCGCACGCGCGACGACGCCGCCGGAGAAGTCTTCGACAAGGTGGCCCGGATGCTGGAACTGGGCTATCCGGGCGGCCCGCTCATCGACCGCTTGGCGCGGGAGGGGGACCCCGCCGCGGTTCGCTTCCCGCGGCCTCTGCTCGAGGGCTCGTGGGATTTCTCCTTCGCGGGCTTGAAAACATCCGTCCTTTATCATCTGAAAGATCGAGGGCGCCTTCCGCGCGGCAAGGATTTGAAGGGAATCTGCGCCTCCTTCCAGGAAGCCGCCGTGGACGCGCTTGTTTGGAAGGCGATGCGGGCGGCGGAGACCTTCCGCCCCCGCTCCCTGGTGTTGGGGGGCGGCGTCGCCGCCAACTCCCGGCTGAGGGATCGATTCTCGACGGAAGGCCGACGGCGCGGGTTCGCGGTGGTCGTGCCGCCGCCCAGGCTCTGCACGGACAACGGCGCCATGATCGCCCAGGCCGCCATCATGAGGCTCAGGGCCGGCGCGCGCGCGGGCTCGTTGCGTTCCGATCCGTCGTTGGGTTTTAAGAACTGGAGCGTTTTTCTCCTGGCGGCGGGTTTGGGCTGGATGGCGCCGAAGCCGGCCCGGGCCCAGGTCGGCTTCGAGGATTCCTTTTACAGCGCCCGGGCCATGGCGATGGGCGGCGCGTTCACCGCGGTGCCGGACGACCCCGTCTCTCTTTTTTACAACCCGGCTTTCCTTGGGACGAACCGGCATGTCGGCGTCGACGCGAACGCCCTGCGCGAATTCCACGCGCCCGCGTCCTCGGTCGACCAGGGCAACTTAAACGCCGTCGTGGCTCTCCCCGTGACAAGGCCGTCCTACCAAGGCACTTTCGCTTTGGGGGGATTGTATGACCGGCAATTCGGGACGGGCGCCGAGCGCCTGGAGTCTTTCGGCTACGGGACCCACGGACTCTGGGACACCGAAGCGGGGAGCTTTGATACCGGCGCGTCCCTGGCCTTCGTGGGGCAGGACTTCGGCGGCGGCACGAGGGTGGCCGTCCATCCGGACCTGAGTTGGGGCGGGCTGTACCACTTCAAGGATCAATACTACGGCGGCGTCGCCCTCTCGAACATCGGAGGCCCGCGCTGGTCCGCGAATGGACTCGCCCAGGAGGCGCCTTTCACGGTTTCGGCCGGCGCCTCGGAGGTCGTTTCGGATTTCGTCCTGGCGGCGGACGTCCGGGCGATTCCCAAAGCGAGCGGCGCTCCCTCCTCGGCCGACGCCGGGACGGGCTTTGAGTATTGGTGGCGCGACCAGCAAAAACGCGCGCTCGCCCTGCGCGCGGGGGTCCGACTCGCCAACGACGACGCGACCGGCGACTGGGGGCTTGGCGTCAAGATCTTCGGAGGAGAGCTCGACTACGCGATGAGCGTCCCCTTCCAGGGGACATGGCGGCTTGGAAACGCCCTGTCGCTGCTCGTGAGGTTCGGCGAGGGGGACCCCGGCGCCGCCTATGAGAGACTTTTCGAGCAGGACCTTCATTACCGCCAGCGGCTCACGCGGGACCTCGACGCCCAGGAGATCCGGTCCTGGCGCCTGGAATCGGAGCTTCAAAAGAGACGCGCCGAGATCGAAAGCTTGAAGTCCGAGCTTGAAGGCAAGACGGTGTCGGCGGCCAAGGCCCAGGAGCGGCTGACCCATCTGGAGGGAAAGACCAAGGACGACGACGCGGAGCTCCGGCGTCTGCGCGGCGACGAGGCCGCGCTGCGGGGCAAGCTTAAGGAGCAGGCCCGGATGATCGGCGGCAAGACGAGGCAGATGTTGTTCGAGCAGGACATGGAAACCTACCGCAAGCTCGAGCTTTCCGGAGCCCCCAAGCCCGTCCTCGTCAACGCCTTAAAGCAGATCGTCGAGACCTACAAGGACTCGGGCGTGGACTTGAGCGGCGCCAACGCGGCCTTGTTGCGGCTGCTGCGGCAATAGCATCGGCGGCGGAACGGGCCGCGGCGCCCGCATCGTCGTCCCGGCAAGCTGTTTTTGCCGCCGGCGCCTTCCGCGTTCCGTCGCGTTTGTTAACAATTTCGTCCTTGAATCCGCATGGGGAGAGGGTATACTCTCGTCTTTGAATGCCGCCCTTCCCGCCGCCTGAAGAAGGGCCGGGGCCGCTTCCCGGCCTCGGAGTCCCCGAGGGGTTTCCCTCGGGCGGCTTCCTGGAACCCCAAGCGCCGGCGGCGCCGCCTCCGGAGGGGCTCTCGGCCTCGTGGGAGGCGACCCTGCTCCTTCGGCGCCGCCAAAAAAAGGAGATGGCGGATCTCTCGGCGCTGCTCGGCGCGCGCGAGGAGGCCCTGAGAAGCTCCCGGAGCCGCCAGCGGGAACTTGAGGCCATGCTCAGGGACGCCCGGCTTGAGGCCCGGACGGCCGAGAGCCAGTCGCTGGCCTCCGCGATCGAGACCCAGGCTCGGCTCGAGTCCGCCATGAAGGCTTTCCGCGAGGAGCGCGAGCGCCTCGAGACCGAGCAGGCCGCTTTGAAGGCGATGTTTGAGCAGTCGCGCCGGCGCTTGCTCTCCATGGAGAGCCGATTCGCTCTCGAGGAGAAGGCTTGGCGGGATAAGGAGAAGGAATACGCCGACGAGCTCTCCCGGCTCGAGGAAAGGCTTGCCCAAACTTCCGACGCCGCCCGGACGAAGTCCGAGGAATCGGACCGGCTCTCGGCCGGACTGAAGGATGCCAAGTCCGCCCTCGAAAAGACCTTGGGCGAGCTCGTCCGGGAACGAGAGGGACGCGAGGAGGCCGATCGGGAGCGCCTCCAGGCGCTCAAAAAGGTGGACGAGCTTGAGCGGCATGTCGAGGAGCTGGCTAAAATCTGGGAGGAGGAGCGCCGGGAATGGCGGGAGCTTTGGGAGCGCGAGCGATCCAGCTGGCAGGAAAAGCGCCAGGAGCTCTCTCAGTTCGAGGAGAGGCTCAAGAAGACGGGGGAGGAGGCCGCGGCCGTTCTCGGCGGCAATCAGGAAGCCCAGATGCGCTTCGCCTCGACGCTCGCGGAATCCCTGCGCCAATCCGCCGAGGCCTCCGGGAAAATCACAAGGCTCCTTTTTTTTCTTGGCGGCGGGGCGCTCCCCGAATCCCGGCTTTTGATGTTCAAGCGCCTCAAGAAGCCCCTTTATGCCGCCGCCGCCGCCGCCGTTTTGTCCGCCGCCGCCGCCTGGGCCGTCCATGCCCTTCGTGTTTTTCACTTCCGGCTCGTCTCCTCGACGGCGGTCGCCTCGGAGCTGCGCAACCCCACGGCGCTGGGCTTCGACGGCGAGCTTCTTTGGGTCAGCGATTGGGACGGGCATTTTTCGGCGTTCGACCCGAAGTCCCCGTCTCTCTCGGTTCTTTTTTCCGAGGTTCGGGGCATGGGGCCCTATCATCCGGCGGCGCTCGCCTTCGGTGATGGGGCGTTGTGGTCCTTGGACGCGGCCCAGAGCCGCATCCTCAAGCAGGGGGTCTCGGACCCCAACCGGGTGGCGTCGGTCGAGCCCGCTCCGGGCGTCGCGCCCTCGGCGCTCGCCTTTGGGGACGGCTCCCTATGGGTTTTGGACGCCGCTTCTGGAGTCGTCAACCGGGAGGCGGCCTCGGGCGGCTGGAAGCCCTACGCCCTCGACGCCGTCCGGGTGCCATCGATCGTGCTGTGGTCCGGAGGCGAATTCTGGGCCTACGATCCCAAGTCCAAGGCGCTCTCTATTTTCCGCCTCAAGGGCAGCTCCTTCGAGCTTGCGCAGCGCCATGCTTTCGCGGAGCCGGTGTTGGGGATGGCGGCCTCCGCCTCCGGCAAGGACGGCGGCCGGCTCTGGATCTTGACCCAGAAAGACGGCCGCTACCACATTGAGAGCTGGAGGTATGGGGCGTGGATGCGGTAAGGCTATGAGAGCTGGATAAAACCGGTGACACCATACCTATTTCCAGCGACAGTATGCAGAAATCGGTATGGTGTCACCGATTATCCGCGGCCTTCCGTTTCTGGTCGGAACCTCCGAAACAACCTGTTCACATCTCCATAATAAGCGCGCAACAGATTTGCGTTATTAATCGCGCGCAACTGCTTCCCCACATGATCAAGCAACCGCGCCGCCTTGGGGTCCTCTGCGCCGGGCTCTCTATTATTATCGGGGGCCTCCTCCTTCCCGGGCCCACCTCCGCCCAGCAAATCTACATCGACAACATGTTCGTCCAGCGGGTGAACGGCAACTGCGTCGAGACCGACCAAGCCGGGGTGCCGCAGTTCTGGTGTCCGCCGATCGGGGCCAATATTTGCCAGGGCATCTCCGACGCGACGGGTTCTTGCCCGCCCGCCTGCCAGCTCGGCTCGAACGGCGGAGCGCTTCAGCCGCCGGGGACATGGACGGAAACGGGGTCGATGAACACGCAGAGAGTGGCCTTTACAGCCACCCTGATTCCCAACAGCCAGGGTGTCCTCCAGGATGTTTTAGTGGCCGGCGGAACCAATACGGTGGTCGATGCCGGGTCGTCCGCGCTGGGCACGGCGGAAATCTACCACTCCTCCAACGGCTCCTGGACCTACACGTCGTCGGGCTTAAATACGGCCAGGTTCAACCAGGCGGCGAGCGCGTTCACTCTGGGCGGCGACTTTGAGGTGCTGGTGGCCGGCGGCGTGGACGGCTCGGGGAACGTCACGAACACCGCGGAAGTTTACAACACCGCGACGAACGGCCCTTGGACGTCAACGGCACCTATGATAACCGCAGTGCAAGACCCGATCGCGATTTTCATCCCGGAAGCCGCCTGGGGGACCGGGATATTGGGCTCGAACTGCAATGGGAATGGAGTCGGATGCGTTCTGGTCGCGGGAGGAGATACCAGCTCAAGCACCGCTTCCGGGATTACGGCAGCAACGCAGGTTTTTGACCCGGTTGCGGGCGGGTGGAACTCTAGTAGTACGGGCAATATGAACGTTCCCCGGTTTCAGTTTCAAGCCGTGTTTGTCCCTCAACCCGCTTGGGCTGGAAGCTCGTTTTGCCAGAATACGGTCGGCTGCGTGCTTGCGGCCGGCGGCATGTCCACGGGCGGAGGAGTCGTCAATTCCGCCGAGGTCTTCGATCCGGCGACAGGAAAATGGACCCTTGTCGGTTCGATGGAGTCGGCGCGGGATCAATTTACGTTGACTCTGCTCCAGAACGGGACGGTTCTCGCGGCCGGGGGCTGGAATGGAAGCCAGGCCGTCGCGACGGCGGAGATTTTCAGTCCTTCGAGTGGAACATGGTCGCCTACCGGCTCGCTCAACCAAGCGAGGGACCTCCAGACGGCGACGCTCCTTTTGACCGGCGCCGCGGCCGGGGATGTCCTGGTCGCGGGAGGCTGGGATAACCCTGCAATACCGGCGTCGACGACAACGGCCGTTGCGCCGTTTGCTTCTCTCGCTTCGGCGGAGCTCTATGACCCCCAGACGGGAGTCTGGACCTACACCGGATCCATGAATAATACTAGACAGGCGCAGACGGCGACCTATATTCCGAATGGCCCTTCGTCGGGACAGGTTCTGGCGGCGGGCGGCGCCCAACAAGCCTCCTTTAGCACGGCTACTGTCGTCATCAGTTCTGCGGAGCTATTCAACATGCCCACCGAACTTGTGGCGAGCTGCGGCAATGGAGCCTCTCTTGGCCAGCGGGCGCCGAGCGTTAATCCCGATGCTTTCGGCAACATCTCGAATATGCCGTACATGGCGTTCGACCAGGAGGTCAACGAGGTGAGCGGTATCGAGAAAGGAGGCGACTCGCAATCGTGCTTTGTCAATCTCTTTGGTACGCCCCAGGGATCGGGCCCCTTTTATCCCGGCACTGACGCCAATAATTTCTGTAACGCCAATCTCTATCTCTGCGCCTCAATCGGCTACGACTTCACCCAGCTTATGTCGATGCCGAGCGCGACCTCGGGGGGGGCCCAGACGTCGGGGACGACCGGCGGCAACGTCGCGGTCGACAACGTCACATTCTGCATCGTTCCTTACACGGGGCCGACATCCCAGAGCAGCGGCAGTTCCTCGCCGGGGACCTGCCCTTCCAATGCCCTTCTGACTCTCCAAATCAACAATCCGGGGACTCTTCCGTTCGGCTGCTCGAGCAACGACCTGCCGGGGCCTCCGGGGTATCACTGCATATGCGAGAGCAATGGCTCCAATTGCCAATGCGGAAATGGACCGACGATCGGCAATGCCACGACGGGCGTCTATCCCAATCCCCCTGACAACCCCGACTGCCCGGACGGCTCGTCCATTTGCACAAGCCTTGTTGGAGCCAGCGGAGAGCCTACCCCGACTGGTTGCAGCTGCATCTGCAATGCGACGTCCGCGCCTCCCGGCCCCAGCGGCCCATTGGGGCCGCTATGCGTTTTATGGGATGGAAGCATGAATATCGCGGGCGGGGTCGGGAAATCGAACGGCTCCTATTATTTCAGCGCCAACGTCATGGCGAATGAATTCGATCCCGTTTCCGGCAATGTCCAAATCACGGGCTCCGGCGTCTATCCCGAGGGCGCCACGCATGATGACAACTATTACACTCTAGAAAACAACGGAGCCAACATCTCGACGGCCGCCGGCTCGATGCCTCTCCCGACGCTACCCGTCAATTATTGCGAAACGCCTTATCCCAACACGACAGTGAACCCATCGTTTGAGACCTCGCCGTATGCCTGCGGCCTCAATCTCAGTGTCAGTGGCGGTCCTGCTGGAGGCGGGGACCCCCTTCCGAACGGCGGGATCGACGTCATGCAGCAGCCGATCACGATGGACGTGACCGACATCCACGTCATCCATGCGACCTCGACGATGGTCGGGGTCTACACTCCAGTCCCGGCCGAGCCCTACAACATCAACTACCGGCTCTCCAAGGACGCGACGATGTATCTCACTCTCCTTGATTCCAACAGCAACCCCATCCGGCATTTGGTGCCCGGGCTGCCCCGGATCGGCGAGGGGATACCCCAGGGAACGCTGACGAACGGCGACGCCTGGGACGGACGCGAGGATGACGGCGACTTCGCGCCTCCGGGAGTCTACATCGCCTCCTTCGCCGCCACCTCGATCAACTTCTTGGGGCAAGACGACATCGCTCTGCCCAAGTACTACACGATCTCGATCGATCCCTTGAAGGTCACCGACGTCTTCGTCCAGCCGCTCTTGGCCCAATCGACGTCTCTCGCGACGCTCACCTACACGCTCACCGAGCCCGCGACGGTCTACATCAACATCTTTCCGCCAGGGACGCAGTTCTGCCCGGTTGCCGGGGTGGATGTGACAAAGAGCCTTAATGATCTCCATTACAGCCTGACCTCTAGCCCGCCCATCACCGATTTCGAGCAGGTTAGCTCGACCATGCCGATCAACTTTAACGCGCAGTCCGGCACAACTTGCAGCGGAAACTCGTCAACCGTCAATGCCGTGCGATCGATCGTGCTCTCCGGAAACTCGAGGACTCCCATCACGACGATCTGGGACGGCAAGGACGACGCCGGCAATCTTCTGCCGGACGGCCAGTACGTCTTCATCCTCTATGCCGAGATGTCGTCGAGCCACGGGGAGCCTTTTCTTGGAAATGCCGGCGACGGCCGCATATGGACCTCGCAGGCCTTCATCAACGAGATCCCGATCGCCCGCAGCCTTCCCGGCATCTCGCAGGTCGTGCCCTCCTGGACCGTCATCGGATCGAGCCCCCAGGTCGGGGGCCTGAACCCCTTCACTTTCACCTACACCCTCTCGCGCAGCTGCAACGTCAACGTCGACATCCTTCAGGTGAACCAGAACCCCGTCGACCCCTTAGCCGGCAGCACGGCCACCGTCGTTCGCCACCTGGTCGTCAATGAGACGAGGCCGGGGATGACGACGATCACCGAGCGCTGGATCGACGGCATGGACGACCAGGGCCTGATGGTCGCCTCCGGCACCTACATGGTCCAGGTCACCGCCGCGGATCCGATGTTTTCGGCCATGGTCTCGACCGTGACGGCGCTCTTCCCCGTCGATCTCTTCCGCATCACGGACGTCAACACGACACCACTTTTAACATCGAATACGGCGGAGATGAGCATCACCTACCAGTTCTCGCAGGACATGTACATGGCCTGGAACATCTATCCACCGGGGACCCTCATCGTCAACGGCAGCACGAGCAGCTATGACTGGCCTCCCTGCGCGGGCGCTCCCAATTCCGGAACGGACGTCCCCGGCATCGTCAACTGCGCCCTCCCGCAGCCCAACGGCGGCGCCGTCTCTCCCATCATGTCGATTTACGGCATGCGGGTCGGGAGGATGGACATCACGGACTCTTGGGACGGCAGGACGGAGCAGGGCATCATGCTTCCGGACGGCGACTATCCTTTCACCCTCACCGCCGTCTCGTCGGCGGCGCCCTACTATTACCCCTCGGACAAGATCTTCGGCACCATTGCGATCCAGCGCGGCTACATCATCTTCACGACGTTCAACGTCACGCCCACGGAGGTCAACGCGGGAAGCGAGACCGTGACGCTCCCGCCCTATACGATCGACTTCGTGACGACGCGCGTCTCCTCGATGACGATCCAGGTTCTCACCACCACGAACCCGCCCATCCCGGTCCGCACCATCGTCTCGGGCTTCGTTTTCCCGGATAACGCGCAAAACACCGAGGTTTGGGACGGTCTCGACAATAACGGCAACTATCCTCCCGCGGGCTTCTACACCATCCAGGCGACGGCGCAGGACCCGGCGGCCGAACTCTCGTCGCTCACGTCCGCGCAATACACGATCAACTACACGCCTCTTCTCATCTATAACGAAGCGGTGGCGCCGATCACCGGAAACGCGAAGCAGGCGCAGATTGATTACAACCTCTCGGAGATCATGAAGGTCGCGATCAAGATTTACCGCCCCGGGACCGTTTTCGACGCCTATGGGAACCCAAGCCCGCCGCCCAACGTCTCTCTCGTCTGGCTCATCACGGGCGTGCGGGCGGCGCGCACGCCGATCACCGACCTTTGGAGCGGCAACGACTTCACGATGAGCCAAGTGCCGGACGGGGATTATCCCTTCACGATCCAAGCCTCGACGGACATGGCCGCGATCGACAACATCACGGGCGACATCATTTATCCGGGCGAGCTCGCCATGAACCTGGTGCCGCTCGCCTTCATCAACGTCACCCGCGGCGCTCCCACAAACATGCAGAAAGCCTTCGAGTCCTACAGCTTCGTCTATCCCGACCCCATTCCTCCCGACTCCGTCGCCAATTTCCGGATTTACTCGCCCCTGTACGCGACGGTCGACGTCCGGATCTACGACATGGCGGGCGATCTCATCCTGGATAAGAATCTAGGCCAGCAATCGCCCAGCTACATGGCGCAGGGGGGGCCCACCACGAACGGCAGCATCGAGTTCGCCTGGGACAAGACGAACCAGGCGGGCCGGCATGTGGCGCCCGGCATCTACTATGCCGTGATCCGGCTCGAGGAAAGCGCCATCGAGCAGACGCCCGGCCACGTCAACGTCCTTCAAACGGTCAAGAAGTTCCTCGTCCAATGAGAACCGCGGGAAGCCATGGAAGGCTTTTGGGGGCCCCCGCGGCCTTCTTGATCCTTCCGGTGCTTTCCGTTGTCTTTCCCCGGCTCGCCTCTGCGTCGAGCGCCAATATCGGCACCTCGGGGGCGTCCTTTCTGGATATCTCGCAGGGCTCGGCGCGGGCCATGGCCCTGGGCCACGCCTATGTCGGGGAGGCCGAGGGAGTCGACGCCCTCACCTGGAACCCCGCGGGAATAGCGACGGCCAGCCAAAACGAGTTTGCCTACTCATATCTTGGCTACGTCAATGGCTTTAGCGCCCCGCTCTACCTCGCCGCCATCCATCCCGTGGGACTCACCGTTTGGGGGGCGAACGTCGGCTACCTCTACGATACGAGCTTCGACGTCAGGGACGTCAACGGCATCCCGCTGACGAACTATGATCCGAGGGTCTACGACGCCTTCGGCACCGTGAGCGTCGCGCGGGCCTTCGACTACGAGAAGCTCCTGACGGGAGCCAGCATCCGGGTCGTGCACGAGGACCTGGCCGGCTACATCCAAGACAACCTCGTCGGGGACGCGGGCGTCGAGTACAAGCCCCGCGACTGGGTCTCCTTGGGAGCGTCCATGCAGAATTTCGGAGCCCCCGTCAACGAGATCGGCAATATCGCGCGGATCGGCGCGGCCTTCTATCCGATAGAAGACATGATGTTCGCCGTGGAGGCCGACAAGCCCGAGGCCGACAACTGGCGCGTGGGCTTGGGCGCCGAGTTCGACGTCCCCGAGGAGTACCTCCAGTGGGCGCAGCTCGCCTTCCGCATCGGCTACTATTCGTCCGACCAATACGGCCAGAGCTTCAACAGCACGCTGCAGACGCTCCATCTCGACCGCACGAGCGGCGTCTCCTTCGGCCTTGGACTCTTCACGTCGCGGGCCTTCGGCTATGGGATGTCGCTCGACTACGCTTTTGTGCCGTTCGGAGCCATGGGCATCGTGGATCAGTTTACGCTGAAATTTAAATATTAATGAACATTAACTTTCGCGAAATTACGGGCGCCTTGACAACGACTATGCCCGCTGATACACTCAGTCAACGCGATGAGATCCATCATTTTTCGCGGGTCCCGGGGCCAGACGGCGGTCGAGTATCTTTTGATGACGCTGGTGATGATGACGTTCAGCGTCATGCTTTACCGGGTGCTTTTATGGCGCTTGAAGGGCTTATTCCAGGTCGCCGGATCCAAGATTCTGCAGGCGTATCTTTATTCGACTTCTTAGGAGGAAGAGAGAATGGCGCGAATGAGGAAGGGATGGAGACAGTTCAACGAAAAGGGGCAAAACACCGTCGAATATCTCATGATGATCGCCCTCATCGTGGGCGTCGTCGGGGTCCTCGGAGTGGCTTTCCGCAGCCAGATCGGGAACATCTTCGGGGGAATCGTGAGCGGCATCACCCAGGCCGGCGGCAGCCTCATGAACCAGTCGAACAACTCGAACTAATCCGCGCCTTCGCGTTCGCCCGCCCCGCCTTGTTTCGTCGGCGAACGGATGGAGGGCGGGCGATGGCCGCATCAAGCCGGCGAAGGACGGCTGGGCAGGCTCTCGTCGAGGTTCTGCTCATTCTTCCGGTTTTCCTGACGCTGGTCTTCACGATCATGGAGGTGGGGCATCTCTGCTTCTGGGTCATCGTCTTGAACCACGCGACGTTCGAAGCGGCCCGGACCGCCTCTCTCGACGCTTTCCCTCCGGTCCCGTCGGCGTGCGATCCCTCCGGATCCTGCGCCTTCACGGCCCCCGACCCGGGACGCATCGACAACGCGATGACGACGATTATGAACAAGTTCATCATCACAAGGGACACCTGGTGCACGGCGACGCCGCGCCCGACCCTGTTCGATCCCCAGGGAATGATCACCAACTACGAACTCGTGGCGGACTGCAGCTATTGCGTGCGCTTCGTCTTCCCGACCAGCTTTTTCGTGCCCCGATTTTCGAATTGTCCGGGGGGGCGTCTTGTGAGCTCCTCCATCCTAATGCCCATCGAGCAGCCCGTTCCCCAATGAGGATCTAACGAATGGAAAAGAAAAGCGCGATGCTGCCCCTGGCGCTGGCGATCGTGGCGGTGCTGTTTTATCTTGGAGCTTTGGCGAGCTACGAGAAACAGCTCCAGGCCAACTACCAGATGGTCTCCGTCCTCGCGGCGCAGACGGATATCCCGAGGCGTACGCTGATGAAGCCCGAGTACGTCACGATCGTCCGGATGCCGCGCCTCTACATGCCCCAGGACGCCTTCGAGGCCAAAACCGACGAGGACAGGCGCTTGGTTTCCAATATGGTCACCGAGGTCCGCATCCCGAAGGGCAACGCCATCCTCCAATCGGAGCTCGTCCCGGTTTCCCCCGAGGCGGGCCTGAGCGTGAAGATCCCGCCGGGTTACCGCGGCATGGAGCTGCCGATCCAGGCGGAGATCGAGAAGCTCTTGAAGCCTGGAGACCATGTGGATGTGCTCGTGACCTTCAACGCCCTCTTGCCGGACAACCGCAAGGAGAAAGTGACGGCGACGATCCTTCAAAATGTCCTTGTCCTGGCCGTCGGCAGCAACATGGGCCAAGGAGCGGTCGCCGCCAAGGCCTCGGCGAAGAGCCAGGCCGTGCCCATGGGGGGAACGCCAAGCGCGAGCTTGGCGCTCAATCCGAACGAGGCGCAGTATCTCGCCCTCGCCATGAAGGAGGGCGAGACGACGGTGGTCGTGCGCGGCTTGGGCGATTTCGAGATGCATCCGATGGAAATGGCGAGCTTTAGGAGGCTTTTCCGATAAGAACAGCTTGACGACGGTCGTTCGCGCTTAGCTTTTACTTCGACAACAGTACGACATCAATGCTTCGACAACTGGGATTGACGGCGGTCTTGTGCTGGGCGGGTTCGGCCCTCCCGGCGCAAGCTCAGGATATGGGTGGCATGGGAATTCCAGGCATGCCTTCCGGCGTCATGCCGGGGGCCGCGGCGTCCGGTTCGAGCGGCGCTTCGGGGGGCTCGGGAGAGCAGCCCCTGATCGCCGTTTCCGCCGACGTCGTCGAGATCGATGGGCAATTTAACCAGAGCTTGGGCTTCAATTGGACGGCTATCGCGGCCAACAACGCCTCCTCGCCTGCGGGCCTCATCGTCCCCTTCGGCGAGGGAACGAAGCCGCCGATCGGCCTTTTTAAAATCGGTGATTTCGCCAGGATGGCCGCCCTCCAAACCTCGCTCAATCTCATTGAGAGCGAGGGAAAAGGCCAGATTCTGACCAACCCCAAGGTGCTTGTGGCGTCTAACGAGATGGCCACCTTCTCCGTGGGCGCCGAAATCCCCTATCCGGCGACCAATTTCCAGGGAGTCGGCGTCGACATGAAGAAGGTGCTTACAGAGCTCGACGTCAAACCTTCGATCGATCCCAATCATAAGAACCGCATCGGCGCGAGCTTCCAGCTGATGCTCAATAGCGCCGACTACGGACACACGGTGACGGTTGCCGGTTCCCCCGTCCCTACGATTACGACGCGCTCGATGCAGTCGTCCCTGGTCATGAAAAGCGGGGAAACGATAGTCATGGGAGGCTTCAAGCAGAGCCAATACTCGACCGCGGTCAATCGAGTTCCCTTTTTAGGGAGCATCCCCCTGCTCGGGGCGCTGTTTACATCCAAGACGGTCGTCAAGCAGGAATCCACGCTTTATATATTCCTGACCATGGAGATCGTGAGATAATGGCGCAGACCCCGGACTTCCCGCCCCAAAGAAGGGTAAATATCCCGTCCGATCTCGACGCCTTGATCTCGGCGATGGCGGTTCCCAGCTCGGCGCCACCCGCCCCGCCCAAACCTGTTTCGCCGGCCGCCCCTCCTCCCGCGGGCCCGCCGCGTCCCGTTGTTTCTGGGCCTGGACCGGCGCCCAAACCAGGACCTAAAATGGGACGGGTGATCGCCCTCAGCGGTCCGAAGGAGGGCGTCGGGAAATCCGTGCTCGCGGCCAACATCGCGCTTGCCTGGGCGGGAAGCCAGCACCGCGAGGTCGTCATCATCCAGATGGATCCCTTGGGCCGCAACGATCTCAATTTCCAGCTAGGCTTGACCCCGCCGTCCGTGGCGAGCTTCATACCGACCGTCCAGGCCAACCCCGCGGGCCTGGGCAAGCTTCTCAAGGGGCGCATTCCCATGAGCCAGTGGGGGGTCGGCCTCCTGCCGTTGGCCGGAAAGCGCGCGGAGGCTCTCGCGGTTTCGCCCCGGGTCATGGCCAAGGTCATGGGGGCTCTTTCCGAAAGCTACGATTTCCTCATCGACGTCGATCCCTACCTGCCGCTCCAGATCTTCGCGTTCGATCTCGCCGATCTCGTCATATGGACCACGTTGCCGCACCGGGCGCAGCTCGAAGCGACGTACGGGCTCTTCACGGAGCTCAAGAATCTTCATTTTCCTCTCGAGAAATTCGAGATCGTCGTCAATCAGTCGAACCTCCCCGGCGGGCTTGTGCCGCGGGAGGTTGAGCGCTTCTTCGAGGTGATGTCGAAGCGCGTCCTGGGCTTCCTGCCGTGGGAGGACGCGCTGCTTGAATGCGCCAACACCCAGAAGGTCCTGATCGCGGAGACTCTTCAGAGCGAATGGGTGAAGGCCTTAAAGCCCGTCCTCATGAAGATCGCGGCGACGGAGCCCGAGGCCAAGAACTGGGACGCCGTCGTGCCTCCCTCCGAGTTCGCCGAAGCCTCTAATTTCGTCTGGAAAGACAAGTCCCAGGGCCAGGCGGCGGCGCCCCAGGCGTCCGCCGTCCCTGCCGCGTCCCAAGCCGGCCCCGTCCCGCCTTTTTGGGACGACCTCAAGGGCAAGATCCATAAGCTTGTGGTGGCCGCCTTGGAGACGGAGCGCATCCGGATCGCCGATGAGGGCGACGCGAGCGGGGAGACGCGAGCCAAGGTCATCTCGCTTATCGAGGGCTTCCTTCAGAAGGAGCCTCACCTGGCGATGTCGCGCCAGCAGCGCGAGCGCTTCGCGCAGGAGCTGGCCGACGAGATCCTCGGCCTGGGCCCCTTGGAGCAGCTCATGAGGGACTCCTCCGTCAACGAAATCATGGTGAACTCCTCCGACAAGATCTACATCGAGCAGAAGGGGAAGCTCGTGCAGCTTCCCATGCGCTTTCGCTCGGACGAGCAGGTCATCCAGGTCATCAAGCGCATCGTGGCGCCGCTCGGACGCCGCATCGACGAGTCGGTCCCGCTCGTGGACGCGCGCCTCAAGGACGGCTCCCGCGTCAACGCCATCATCGCTCCCCTGGCGGTGTCGGGGCCGTCGTTGACGATCCGCCGCTTCTCCGCCAAGCCCTTCACCCATCATCAGCTCGTCGGATTCGGCGCGGTCACGCTGGAGATGATCGAGTTCGTCAAGAACTGCGTCATCCTGCGCAAGAACATGATCATCTCGGGCGGCACCGGCACCGGCAAGACGACGTTCCTCAACATGCTCTCGAACTTCATTCCCTCCGACGAGCGCATCATCACGGTCGAGGACACGGCCGAGCTCAAGCTCATGCAGGAGCATTGGGTCAGGCTCGAAAGCCGTCCGCCTAACATCGAGGGGAAAGGAGAGATCACGATCCGCGACCTCGTCAAGAACACCCTGCGCATGCGCCCGGACCGCATCGTGGTCGGCGAGTGCCGCGGCGCCGAGGCCCTCGACATGCTCCAGGCCATGAACACGGGTCACGAGGGTTCTCTCACCACCATCCACGCCAACTCCCCGACCGACGCCGTTTCGCGGCTCTCCGCCATGTGCCTGATGGGGGGGACGGAATTCCCCATGTCGATCCTCGTCGGCATGATCGCGAGCGCGGTCCACGTCATCGTGCAGCTCACCCGTTTCGCGGACGGCAAGCGCCGCGTGACCTACATCGCGGAAGTCTGCGGCGCCGACGGGCTGAAGGTGAACATCAAGGAGATATTCCTTTTCAAGCAGATCGCCGTCAACGAGCGCGGCGAGTCGATCGGCTATTTCACGGCCACGGGGAACGTCCCTGGCTTCCAAGAGGAATTCAAGTTCAAGGGTCTCAATGTCCCGCTCTCGGTCTACAAGCCCATCGACGAGGCGCAGAAGAGACGGGAGCTGCTGGGTCCGGCGGCGGCGTCCGCGCCTCCGAAGACATCATGAGTCACGGCAGCTTTCGATTCGTCTTGGCCGCTTGGGCCGTCTTGGCCGCTTGGGCGCCTGTGCCGCTGCGGGCTCAGACATTTACCCCCGCCCAGGCCAACGCCCTGGTCGGCGACCCGGCAGGCTCCGAGCACCGCATCCAGCTCTTCTGGCACTACCTTAACAACGAGCGCGATCCCGCGATCCATCCGCCGAAGTGGATCACCCAGGCCTTGGGGGCGATGCTTGCGCGTCCGGTCTGGAAGGACCCGGATGAGGGGATCCTCAACGAGGCGCAGCTCTGGCAGGCGCCCGCCTCCGTCCTCTATCAGTTCTTCGAGATCACCCGAAAGACGCTGGGCCCCAAGAATGGAGGGAGCTACGTTTCTCCCTTCGACCTCATCGACGATTACGGCGAAAATCACATGCGATTCGAGATGTCTCTCGATCGGCTTTACCGCGCGCAGCTCGACGACTCCATGGGAGGGCGGGGGCGCCCCCTGATCGCGAGCTTCCGCCTTATCGACAAGGAGATGTCAAGCCTTCTTGATGCCCTGGACAACCACAACGTGGCGGGGTACCGCCGGTCGGTGCTCGCGATCTCCGCCCTTTCCGACCAAGCCTTCACCGCTCTTGTCAACCCGCCCCGTCCCGGACTCATCGCGGCCGAGGAGGCGTCGGCCAGGGAGTCCTCCGGGCAGAGCAATGCCTCAAGGGCCATCGCGGCTTTCCTGGGCCTCTTGGGCGCCGCGCTTTTTTTCGCGGCTTTGTGGCGTTATTACGGGATTCGGGAAAAAGAGGTGGACGCCTACTTCGACAGAAAAAGGGAGCAAGTCAGGGCCTGGGCGCGCGAGTATGAACGGTCCTTCCTTAACATCAAGGTCAACTACCTCGTAGGCGGCCCTATCTTGGCGGGCTTCGCCCTCGGGGCCATCATGTGGATCGCGGCCAACGTCTATGGATTTTTTTTCTTCGCGATCCTGGGGCTTTTCGCGGGCTTTACCCTGCCGGGCTGGCTTCTCACCCAGCTGCGGCTGCGGCGCGGCGCCGCCTGCGAGGCACAGCTCATGGACGCCATGATCCTCATGTCGAACGGCCTTAAGTCGGGCGTCGATCTGGTGCAATGCCTCGAGCTCGTCCATCGGGATCTCCACCCCCCGATCTCGGAGGAATTCGGACTATGCCTCAAGAACTACCAGCTGGGAACGCCCCTCGAGGCCGCGCTCGAAGGCATCGAGGCCCGGGTCGCGAGCCGCCTGGTGTCCTATATGATCAAGGCCATCGTCCTGCAGCGCACCGTCGGCGGCAACATCACGCGCATCTTCGATCGCATCGTGGAGAACATCCGCGAGGAATCCAAGCTTGTCGAGAAGACAGCGGCCTTGACCTCCCAGCAACGGCTGCAAAGCTTCATCGTCGGCATCATGCCCTGGGGCATGTTCGCGATGATGTTTTTGTTCCAGCCCAAGATGATGATGTCGTATTACTTTAGTCCTCTTGGGATCGTCACGATCTTTGTGTGCCTGGTGTGGATCGGGATCGGCATGTGGATCATCAACCGGATGGGGGCCATCGAGCTCTGATGGCCTACGTATGGATTTTTCTGGGATTCCTGGGTTGGCTGTATGCCCACCCTTATCATCCGACGCTCGTGTTCCCGGCATGGGTCTATTATCTCCTGGCGACGGTCGTATTTGGCAGCGCCGTGGGCCTTTATACGGCGATCGAGCGCGTCGTCGCGCCCGCGGGGGAGTCCGCGACGGACGTCGCGCGGATCGCCAAGCGCGAGGCCGGCCTGGCGACGCCTTTTTCCGGGCTCGACCCCCGTCGCGGCTTGGGGGACCGCCTCGACCTTTTCCTGCTGAGGATGCTCCGTCTCGACCGAAAGCTGGAGGAGATGCATATGCTCTTGGGCCGTCCGGACAAGCCGACCCCCTTGCAGCTTCTTCACTACAAGGAGGTCGCCGGAGCTGCGGCGGGAGCGCTTCTGGCGTTGGCGTCCCACTCGATTCCCGCGACGGCGCTGGCGGCGGCCGGCGGGTTTTTTATCCCCGACTTTTTCATCAAGAACCGCGTCAAGCAGCGGCAACAGGAGATCATGCGCCAATTCCCCGCTTTTGTCGATTTGGCCGCGCTCACGATCGAGGCTGGGCTTGACTATATGACGGCCATCGAGAGAATCTTAAAGAACGCCAAGAAGAAAACCGAGCTCGAGGTCGAGCTCGGGAAGGTGGTCAGCGAAATCTCCCTCGGCTATTCGCGCCGGGACGCCCTTTCCCACTTGGCGCTCCGCACGGGTCTCCAGGAAATCCGCTCCTTTGTCGGGCTCATCGTCCAATCCGACGAGCTCGGAACGAGCCTTGTCGACCTTCTGCGCAACTATGCCGGCGATATGCGCTTTCGCAGGCTCAACCGCGCGGAAAAACTCGCGGCCCAGGCGTCGACCAAAATGCTTTTCCCGCTCATTTTCTTCATCTTCCCGCCTGTATTCATTCTTCTTATGTCGCCGATGATCAAGTCCTTCTTTAAAGGGGGGCTCGGATTTTGAGCCCCACGCATCGTCGGATCGCGGCCGCGGCGGCGGGCATGGTCATTTGGGCAGCCGCCCCCGCCAGGTCCCGGTCTCAGGACGTCAAGCCTCCGGGCGATGCCGAGGTATTCCTGGATCTTTCCAAGGTCCAGCTGGGGCCTGTCACGAGCGCCGAGGAAAAGGATCGGTTCCTCTATACGGTCCAGCTCGAAAAGTCCCGCATGACCCGCCATATGCTGGAGATCGTCTACGAGAACGCCTTCCAGCTCTATCAGGCCGGCGATTTCAAAGGCGCCCGGGAACTCACGAAAAAGATCCTGGACATCGACCCCAATTGGACGAGGGCCTCCATGCTCTATAGCGCCGCGACCACGCTGCAAGGCTCCCGGCGGCCGGGAGCGGCCGAGAACCGTTTCATGGACGACCGCTTCCAGGAGGGCATGGTCCTCTACCGCAACGGACAGCTCGCCCAGGCCGAGGCGAAATGGAAGCAGGCGCTGGAGCTCTCCCCCTATAATCTCAAGGTCCGCTATTGGCTGCACCGCGTCCGTCACGAGCTCGCGGGGCTGCATTTTGAGCGGGGGGAGCGCGCCTGGCGCCAGCATCGGCTCTCGGACGCGCTCGATCAATGGTATTCCGCCCTCGTGCTCGATCCCCGCTACCCCCGTCTCGTCGCCGTCATCTCCCAGGCTGAAGCCGACCATCGCAAGGAGGTCGCCAACCATCGGCTCCAAGAGGCCCTCTCTCTTTACGGGGAGGGCAAGATCCCGGAGGCTCTGAGCCGGCTCGACGCGGTTCTCGCGCAGACTCCGGGAAATCCCCGGGTCGAGCGCCTGATGGGGGAGCTGCGCCATGAGATGGCCGACCAGCATCTTGACCAGGGACGGCGCTACTATGCTCAGCGGCGCTACGCCCAGGCGATCTCGGAGTTCAAGGTCGCCGTCAAGTACGGCTATGATCCGGGGACGGCGGATGCTCTCATTGCCCAAGTGCTGGAGACCAAGGTCCGGGAAAAGGACGAGGCTGCGGCCGCCGCCGCGTCCCGCAAAAAACGCCAGGAACAGAAGGCCAAGAAAGAAAGCGAGAAGGCCAAGAAAGAGGAGGAGTTGAAAAAGAAGGAGCTGGAGCCCGCGAAGCCCGCGCCCGCCGTTCCCGTCGAGATCTCGACGGGCCCCGCCGTCATCACGCCGGAGGCCAAGCGGCTGTCCCAGCAGCATTATTTCGCGGGCATCATCGCCTTTCAAAAAGGGGACTACCAGGAGGCGCGGCGACAGTGGACCATCGCCAAGCAGTTTGACCCATCCAACTCAGATGCCCAGGCGGGCTTGGAACGCATTGACAGGATCTACTCCGAGGGCGGACCCTAATGAGGCTGACCGGCAAATGGCTCTTGTGGTACGTGGCCATCGGCGTTTACGCCGCCTTCATGGGGGGCATCTATTATTACAACCTTTTCCGCTGGTCTTACGACGAGAAGCTTAAAAAGACCACTCTCGACATGGTCCGGCTCTATACGCCTTCCCTCATCAAAGGCCTCGAGGAGAACATGGAAGTCATCACGATGCCGGAGTACGATATCGTCAGTCGCCTACAGGGCGAGAATTCGATCCTCTCCCTCATCTATTTCAACCGTTATGGCCAGATTCGCTGGGATGTCGACCCGTCGGTGATGGGCATTTCCTACGACGAATTCGTGCAGAAATACACGCTGCCCACCGACGCGATCGCCATGGCCATCCGGACCAAATCGCCCAAGATCCGGGAAGTCCCCAACCATGCGGTTTATGACGTGGCCGTCCCGCTGACCTTTCGGGGAGAGGTGCTCGGCGTCATCGATCTCCAGGTGGATCGCTCGGGCATCGAAAAGCTCGTCGGAATGGCCATGGAGAAATACGCCATGGGCGCCGTGGGGGTCTTGGTGCTTCTGGGCATCACGCTTTACCTGTTCCTCCATTGGTTCGTGATCAACCCGCTGCTGGCGCTGCGGGACTCGGTTGACTCGATATCCTTCAAGAACCTCGATCTCAAATATCCTCCGCGACGCGACGAGGTGGGGGATGTCGCAGGCTCCCTTACGATCCTTCTCGCGAAGGTCAAAAACGAGCTTTCGGCCGCCCATACAAGAAGCCGGGTGATCGGGGAAAACGAGAGCCGATGGTGGGGGGCGGTGCTGGGGAGCCTTCTGGGGCGTCGCGAGGGCGTCATCGTCGTCGACGAGGACAACAGCGTCCTCTACACCACACTGCCGTTGCCCGCGGGATTCACCGGCAAGGCCCACCTGCTCGACGTCATCGACTCCCGGCAGCAGGACCTGTTGCGGCTCGTCGGCCAGGCCCTGGAGCAGCCTAATCGGCTTATTGAGCTCGATACGACGTTTCGCGATGCGCCCTGCCGGGTCCGTGCGATCTTCATCCAGCAGGAGGGGGAGGCGCGGAGAACCATCATCGTGATTGTTCCCAAGGAAACCCGCGTGGCTCGGGTGGTTTAAGGACATGACCCAAATCCTCAGTTAAGCCCTGAAAGTCCGCGTTCTCGACGCCGCCGACCGGGGACGCGGTCGGCCAGCAGCCGCCGCTCGGGCCTCGGCCTCCTGCCTGCGTAGGTCGGCCTCCGGCACGCCCCGGCCCACGGCATCGAGAACGCTCCTTGAGACCAACGCGATCATGCGGGCAAAGTTATCCACAGGGTGGGTT
>JAJZAK010000016.1 GCA_021799485.1 bacterium
GCTTGGACAACGCTTCGCGTTGCCCACTCGATTCACGCGCCGACGAAGGATTTTCGCCTCGATGGGGTGTCCACTTTTAAATCGTAAATCCAGGGAAAACTGTCCACTTTTAAAAAATTCCTGACAAATCCATAATCGGGCCTTGACATCCGGCGGAAACGGGCTATACTCCCAACGCTGACGCGTTCAGCGGCGAGACTTTAACGTCAACTTGGCCCCGGCCCACAGGGACCTAAAAGACATGACGCGAACTGACGCGAAACGCGAAGTCGGCCCGGACCCCACCAAATCCTTGGGGCCGGGCCTTTTTCTGTCCCCACGGCGGGACTGCGACACCCCATCTTGTCTGAAAAGCGGTCACGGTTAGAGGGGGGTCTTGACAAAACACGTAATCTCTGTTAGCATATGGATGCACATCCATATAAATAAGCCATGAGTAACCATCTTCAACTCTCGGACCTGGCGAAGCCGCAAAGGGCATATTTGGAGTCCCTTATCGAAAAGGACCTGATTGATGCGGCGAAATCGATTCCGCGACCTTTTAAGTTGGGCGCGTATCTAAAGGAAGCGACCCCGCGCGTTTTAGAGAAAATCCTCCACAGCGAGTCCGCAGAGGCGATGAGGTCCATATTGGACAATTTGGACAACGTCGATAACATGCAAAGGCTTATCGCCGCGATGAAGGGTCCTCTAAAGGAAGAGGCGGCAGTGATGGAGACTACTGCAAAGGCTTATGCGGCGGACGCCGCAAAACACGCCCCCGCCGGCAAGGAAAAAGCGTCGGAGAAGCGCGGGAAAATATCCTTGCCTTACGCGCTCAGACGATCGCTCGCGCCGCGCGGCGCGGAAGTCTATCACATGAATCTGACCCTGAGCCCGAATCTCGAGGCCGGCCTCGACGCCGTGGGGAGGCTCTCGAAGGCGTTGGGCGGCGCCAGGCTCGCGAAGACGGAAGTCATCCGGGCGGCATGCCGATTGGCTCTCGAACTTGATCCCGATCTATCAGGGGTTACTGATGAGTACGACCTCCTCATGCGACTGCGGGTGAAGGCTGGATTGTCGGGGGCGAGAAAGGCCGGGCCGTCGCGGTGGCAATTGCTGGAAGAGCGGGCGCGGCTTAAATTGGGCGATGCGGCTCCCATTTTTTACAAGTACAAGAAGGAAGGCGGTGTGAAGTCATGAAGGTCGACGTACTACCGGGATCCGTCCGGGCGCAAGCCCGGGCGTATCACGGCGGCGGGCATTTAGACAAATGAGCACGTCTACTTGGCTTGAGGCCGAAAACTCGAGGACTAAAGGACATGACAACGGAACGTCCACCTGATCTGGCCGGACACCGTTCCCTCCCGATAGCCCTCGACGCTGGCTTGCGCCCGCCAGCTGGTCGTCGTTGGCATCGGGAGGGGCGGTGAGTAGGCTACCAACCTCCCTCCGCCTCGTCCTGGTCGTGCTCCTACCTGTCCTGGGGGGCTGCCATGGCACGCGCGTCTCGTCGGCGACGTCGAACGGTGCCCTCACTGACGTGTGGGGTCGCGCCTCCGACGCTCACTACCTGCGCGTCCGCGGCATCGGCGTCCCGCGTCGTCACGGCGACCACGAGGCGAGACGCGCGTCATCCCGCGAGGCCGCGCTCGCCCAAGCCCGCTATGAGCTTCTCGCCGTCATCAAGGGCGTAAAGGTGGAAGGCGGATACACCGTCGGCGACCTGATCGAACGTGACGGGAACGTCCGCGCTGAGGCTGACCTCGTCGTGGCGGGGGCCGAGGAGATCAGGACCGAGTGGCTCAAGGACGACTCGTGCGTGGTCACGCTCGAACTCGCCCGGGACCGCATAGACGATGTCGTGCGCAAGACCTCCGCGCTCGACCCCATCGCCCCCAAGCGGCGCGTCGCCGTCAGGATCAGGACCGACGCAGCGGGAAACAAGAAGATGGACGTATCCGGGGACGCCGACACGCTCAAGGAGATCGCGAAATTCGAGGGCGGCATCAACTTGCCCGACTTCACGCCCGCGACCGCCATCTCGCTCGTGTTCCCAGGAGGCGGGCAGATTTACTACGGCAACGACCTGCAGAACGAGGGGCTGTCGAACACGGGCCTCCTCTACATGTTCGGGACGGCGGCTCTTGTCGGCGTGGGCGGTGCGACCATGACAGCCCACGGAACGCAGGTCGGGCCTGCCTCGCTCGCCTTCTTCGTGCTGGCCGGCCTTGTGCATCTCACGGGCGCGTGGAACGCGTCGGGCGACGTGGCGGCGGTCAAGGGTGGCGACGTCGGCGTGGACATGGACGACGACGGACGCCGCGGCACTATGTCGGTCAAGCTCTATCGAAAATTTTGATGAGAACGACCACCTCAGAAACAGGACGTCGAGGACGCGGACCGCGCCTCCGACTTGGAGGACCTCGCGGGCCGCATCATCGCCGAGAAGGAGGCTGTGCTCGTTTAACGACCCCCAGGCGAAACATGGAGGCGGTCGCCCCTGCCTCCATGTTCGGCGGACGTGGCCTACCGCCGCTGACGAGCCAGGCCAAGGAGGCATGACATGGACGAACAGTTGACGGCTATCCTGCAGAGGTTGATAGCGGAAGCTGATCGGATCAGATCATCGGCACCCCAGGGAGCGGCATTCCTCGATGCAGTGACGAGCGCGGCGGCATCGGGAGGGGGGGCACTGCAAACTCCGCCCAATCCAAAGGCCGCGGCGAGGTTGGCGCATGAGATTCCGATCCAGGAATCTCTCGGTCACAAGGAAAGCGTCAAGTTGCTCAAGGCCGCGATGGTCGCCGCGGCCGCTGGACGCCCATCCGACTTCGGGATTCTCAGCACCATGAGTCTTGAGGAGATTCGGACCGCGCTTTCGCAACTGTCCCAATCCTCGGTGGAAGATGTTCATTCGATGGCTTTGCGCGACATTCACGAGATGAAGCAGTCAGCGGCGAAAGGACATCAACTCACGTCGTCGCCGATAATGAAGGTGTCGGGGCAGAGGTTGTCTGAGATCGACGCCCTTTGCCGGGAGTTTGGATCGTCGGTGACATATTCGGCATGACGATCCATGCCAAGGACAAAATCTGCTCACTACTTCCAAGTAGTGGCGAAACTGGGACAGGGTACGAGGTATACACCCAAACTTTCCCAGTTCGGCGGAAGTGGCCTACCGCCGCTGACGAGCCAGGCCGAGGAGCATAAGAAACATGCCTGAGAACGTAGGTCAAGTGGAGACGACGGAAGGGACTGTGGATATCGTTCTTTCAAATCACGCTCTCATCCGTCTGAACGATCCGAGGACGCCGGAACGGGTCGCTGACCGCACGGTCATAGCGCAGAAAATGACGGAAGGTATCTCGGATATAGTGGGCATATATCATCGAACCGAGTCGGCGTTCACGGTCATTATCCAGTCGCCATCGACGAAATTGAGCCTAACGTGCGCCTTCAGGAGACTGCGGTCGCGATCCTTCGAGTTGAAGTTGATTTCTTATTGGGTCGGGAGTAATTTCGAGCCCCGTGATCGTAAGGATTACATCGTCAAGGTGTCCAAGCGCACGGTCCTCATTGGCGGTCTCAGGGCTTTCGAGATCGGACGCGGCATTTACGCGACAGCCACGTCTTTCGAGAATGGCGACCCGTACGGGTTCATCCAACGCCATCTCGTCGAGGACATCGAGGCGAGGAGGGGTGAGTTCGCTCCCGGATTCAACGGCACGTTTGACACACGGGACAAGTCGATCTTTTGCGTTGCGAGCGTGGACAGGTCGGGAAACTACCTGATCGACAGCGCATTGTGGTTGCCGCCAGTGGACACTCATACGGTGCACGTTCGCTGACGAGCCAGGCCAAGTGATATGGACGCCAAGATGAGGAGCGACCTTCGGAAGTTAAGAGCGGCAGCCAAACGCCTCAAGCGTTCGGCGCCAAAAACTTCCGAGTTCCTGAAAGCTGTCGTAAACAGGTTGGAAGAGCATGAGAGGGAGATTTCGGATGGCAGGGCGTGTCGATCATGCGGTCGCCCATACGCGCGGTCCTGCGGTCGGCCGAGAACGTGTCGGAATTGCAAGGAGGCATCACATGGCTGAGATTCCCGTAGGCCCGAAGCTGGGATGGGAGGGCTCCATATGGATAAGCCAAAAGGAGCGGGCATCGCTCGACGACGCGCGCCAAAGAGCCTCCCTCATCAAGTCGGCGAGGTCCAACAAAGCCGCCATGTTCGCGAAATACGGCCTGTCCAAGACGGCGAGGCCCTATGTCGTCAAGGCCAAGGGCCTTCCGCCTGAGTTCGCCGACTGGGAGGGCGCGCTCGTCGACCTGCATTTCGAGCTGCTCGGCGATGTTGCGGACGAGTTCGAGGATTCGTGGAACAACGGCGTGGCCGTCGCGCTCAAGAAGGGCGGGAAATGGTTCGCCCTGCGGAGCACGGGCGGGAAGTTCACGTACGAGGGGACCGGGAATTTGCATGCCATGCCGATAGACGAGGCCCAAGCGGGCAAGATGCTCCAGCTCCCGAAGGATTGGGATGGGAAGATCGAGACGGAAAAGGAATAAGGAGGCCAGAAATGAAAACGAACAGGCTGTGGTTGGCGGCGGTGGTCCTGTTGGCTGGGTGCGGCGGCGGGAAGTATACGCTCGCCAACAGGAAGGGAATCGTGGACTCGTGGGGGACCGTGTCCGACGAGTACGCGATCCGTGTGCGCGGCGTCGGCGTGGCTCCTCAAGACACGACGGGCACGACGTTGCGGCGCGGCCTATCTCGCGACGCGGCCCTCGTCGACGCACGCAAGGAGTTGATCGCCAAGGTCGAGGGCATCAAGATCAGCGGCGACGTCACGATTAGGAAGAAGGTCGAGTCCGACTCGAACCTCAAGGAAATCGTGGACAACATGATCTCGAACGCCGAGGAGGTCCAGACGAATTGGGCCGACGACGACTCGTGCACCTTGGTGCTCGAGCTGCGCCGGGATCAGGTCGAGTCGGTGCTGGCGAGGTCGCTGGCGGCGGCGGGGAGATGAAGCGCATGGGCGCGGCTGGGTTGAAAATCAACCTCGCCGAGATCATCGAAGTACTGAACGACCTCTATTCCGCGGCCGTGGAAGCCGGCCTCGACGACATTGCCAAGCGGATCGCCGAGAACATTGCCGTCTTCACGGAGGCGATGAAGCGCGAAGCCACGCGCAAGCAGAAGCTACTGAAGAGGCGCGCGCGGAGGAGGCAGTAGAGGAGGAACGATGGGCATCGACATCGCGTTCTTCAAGGACGGGGCCTACGTGCACCCGTTCGGCAAGGAACATGAGGGGCGCATCGAGATATACAGGCGTCCCGATGATGGCGCCGTCGAGATCAGCATCCGCGGCATCTCGGCCATCCCGCACCGCCGCCTCGAAGCCTATTGCGACGCCATCATCAAGGCGGCGGAGATCGCCGACGGGCTGGCGAGGATGTCAAGGGCGGAGAAGGCGACGCTTGAGCGCGGGTTCGGATGGGAACGTCCATCTGCGTTGACCGTCGCCGAGGACGTGAGGAAACTCATCGCCGTCGCCGCCGAGATGCGCCGCAACAGGGACGTGGCCGACTTCCTCCACGCCGTCGTCATGACCGTGACGTCGCCGAAGTGGAAGGAAGGCGCGCGAAAGGTCAGGACGCGCAAGTGGAGCAAGCCGAGGAAGCTCGCGTTGATCGCGAAGCCCGTGAGGCTCGTGAGCATCGCGAAGAGGCTCGGGATCAAGCCTGGGTGGGGGTTGAAACATGCCTGAACTGCCGCCGTATAACGCCGCCGCCAAGTGCGCCAAATGCGGGTTCGACCGCGTCTCGTCGCGCTGGTGCGCCAAGGCGGAGAAGCAGGACTCCATCTGCGCCGACATGAAGCCCCACGTCGAGCACATGGTCCGCTTCTGCCGCCGCTGCGCCTTCGCGTGGATGGAGGCGTGCATGGACAAGGAGAAGAAAAGATGAGAACGATCATCGCAAGTGCGGGAGAGGCATGAGTAAAGAACTCTCGATGTTTTCCGGCCTCGGGAACGCGGTCGCGGGATACTCGCGATTTCGGCATGTCCGCACCTACGTCGCTCAATGCTCGACGCGTCACGCCGGGAAGGAAGCCAGCAAGCGGCTCATGGCCCGGGTCGGGTACGCGCGCTACGAAAAGTTCATCCGGCGCAGGGCGGCGTGGGACGCGCTGGCCCGCCCCGTCCCGCTGGCGTACCTTGAGGCCATCGGCGTCGACACGGACGTTATGTCCGTCGCGGGGGGAGCGGACATGGAGGCGTATCGCGAGGCTCTGGCGATCCCTCGTTTCCCGCGATGGGCGATCGTGCGGTACATGCCGGCGATCTACGGAAGAGTCTGGCTCCCACCAGGCGCCACGGAGCAGGAGGCCGTGCGCTTCCTACTCGGCTACTCGAGTCGCACGGGATGGCAGTGTTGCCTCAGCTACCCTGATCTCAAGGCCATCTACATTCGTCCCGACGGCGACGTGTCTATCACGCATTTCCCGCCCGTGCTGTTGATTCAAGGCGGTTTCCTCACAACGGGCATGGACGGGAGGGACATCGGGGCTTGCCGGATCGGCCGTGGGAAGACAAGTTATGGCCAAGGAGGCTGAAATGAGCGATTCGCGAAACGTCGTCAACACGGGGTTCGTGGGGTTCGACAAGTTGACGGGAGGGCTTCGCGGCGGCGACCTCGTCTGCTTGGCGTCGCGGCCGGGCACGGGCAAGTCGTCGTTGGCGCTCAACATCGCCTTCAACGTCGCCACGGCCGAACGTCCTAAGGCCGTTCTCATCTTTTCGCTGGAGCTGACCGCGATCCAAGTCGCGGCCCGTCTCTATGCGTTGAAGACCGGAACGCCTTCCTGGCGAGATGCGGATGACTCTTGGCCGGCCGCAAGCTCGGCCTTGAATGACGTTCCCTTCTATATCGTCGATAAGGGCGGCCTCGGCGTGAAAGACATGGCTGTCGTGGGGCGCAAAATGAAGGATGAACCGCGTCGGCGGGAGCCCGTCGGCATGGTCATCGTCGACTATTTTCAGCTCGTCGGCGGGCCGGGAGGGTGGGCGGGGGACCGTGCGGGGGAGATGCGGCTAATCGCTCAGGGCCTCAAGGCTCTCGCCCGCGAATTGGACGCGCCGATACTGGTCGTCAGTCAGCTCGCCAGGCGCGCGCCCAAGAATGGCGAGCCTGAGAGCCCTCGGGTGGATGACCTCCGTGAGGCTCACGCCATCGTGGAATGCGCCGACGTCGTCGCCCTGCTCCATCGGCCCGGCAACGGCCGCCCCAACATGCCGCTCGGCGAGCGCGAAGAGGCTGAGCTTCTCGTCGTCAAGAACAAACGGGGGCCGCGCGGTGTCGTGCGGCTCGATTTCTTCAAGGACTCCCTGCGGTTTCGGGAGCGTTGATTTGAGGGATGGAGGGGCAAGGCCCCGAATGACATGTCGGAAAAGGAGAAATGACTGAAATGCCGAGGCCGAAAAGGTTGGAGGAAGAGAGTTTGCAGAAACTGTTACAGCGATTGGGTTCCGGCGACAAGGAGGCCGGGGACGTCCTGGAGGCCCAACTAAAAGAAACGGAACGAAAACTCAGAGATGGAGAGGCCGTGGTCCGCACGATGCGGCGCAAGCTCGGCGCGCGCTCACGGCGGCGTCCTTAGGTGCACAAGGAGATCGCGAAAACGGCCATGCAATCCGGGGAGCGTTCGATGAACAATCTGCGGGATAAATTCAGCAGGTTCTTGCAGTCGGTTGTCCAAATAATTGAGGAGAGCGTCTCGGGACAGCGTCGTCGGCGTGCGGCTCCCGTGATCCCGATGTTCATTACCTTGCCTAGGAATGCGAAGCTGTGGCCTTGGGAGATACGAGCGGATGACTTCGCAAGGGCTCTGCGGCTGACCCTCGCTCTCCGACGGGAGTCGGAAGAGATATTGAAAATCGAGTTCGGAACCACATTGGCGAAGAGGGTTTCGAGAATAATGCGCAAGACGGGTCTAATCCGCAAGTCCAAAGGCCCTGGCGGGTGGGCGATAGATCATGACCGAATGGAGTCGAAGCTCGCCGCGATGACGGCTTTCCCCAGCGAGAGTCTCGCCGTCGAGGTGGACGGGCAGATGCAGAAGGTCCGTCTTGTGTCGGCAACGGCGCGGCCCGGAGTCTCCGCCGAGGACTTTGAGCGCGCCTTGAGGATCATCTTGGAACGGAGACGGGTTTCGTATGACCTCTTGAGGTCCCAGATCGGTTCCTCGTGCCGGGCGGCGATCCTGCTGAGCCTTCTGGAGGCCAATGGCGCGATCTCCCGGTGCCGGGAGACAGGGTGGCAGATTCACTTCGACCGTATCGAGGACTGCCTGCGAGTTTACTTCCCAGAAACCAAGGACCGATTTATGGCCCATACGGCCATAAAAAGGAGGGGATGAACAGATGACAATGCAGCAAACCTTGTTAGAGCTGGAGGACATCATCAACAGCGTTGATGAGTCCCCGGCGTCCCTCAAGGTCGCACGTAAGCGCCTCAAGGCTCTCAATGCCGAACTGGCGCGGGTCAAGGGCCTGTTGCTAACGGCCAAGAACCCGCGGCGGGGAACGAAGGCCCTAAGAGAGCTGCGGGACTACTTCGGAAGCAGGGAGGATGTTCTTCGGCGACTCGGAGAGTTCTTCGGGCAATAGGACGCCATGAGGATGCGGTCTGCATTGAAATGAAATAAAACGACGCGATCTGTTCCCCTCGGCGCGCCAGCGCCTGAACGTATCCGGGCCGTCCCGCTGGCGAGGGACGGCCTTGATTTGCAGGCGCAATAAGGGCCTGCAAAAAGGAGACGCAATGGAAACCAGACGCATGATGACGGTTTTGGCGACCGTCGTTGAAGTTCCTCGCAAGCCTATTACCGTAATGGCATGGGTGAGCGATTGGTCCCCGAACCGTCACGGGATGGTTGACCGCCCCGCGGGTGTCGGACGCGCCCCAAAGGCTAAAAAGAAGCCTGTTTGAGGCGCCCAAGGCACACGGCATGACACGGAATGGAATGGTGTGGTTTCCCGGGGCCGCCATCCCGTAACGACGTTCGGCCGCCCTGGCGGGGGCGGTCCCGTTCTCAACAGGTGAACGTGACAAAGTCGTGAGAGGTTAGACGGGACGGACGATGAGCGACGCCGATTTGAACGCTCATTGGAAATGCGAAAATTGAGGGACGATCCCATGCCACCAAGAAAGCCCCGGGCCCGCAGCAAAGGACGCGCAGAATCCGCCGCTACGCCGTCGGCCGATGGTCATAAGGCCGGGGCACGGGTCTCGCGCGGCGGGATCGCGCTCACCCCCGATCAAGAGCGCGCCCAGGAGGCGATCTTCGGTTGGCTCCGCGCGAAGAAGAAGCAGGTCCTGACCCTCGGCGGCTTCGCCGGTACGGGCAAGACGACCGTCATCGCGGAGACGATCAACCGCCTCGAAGACCGCCCCTCGATCGGCTTCTGCTGCTTCACGGGCAAGGCCGCGGACGTCCTGCGCTCCAAGATCGTGGCCGCCGAGGCGCTGCAAGGCGGGGACTACGTCGGCACGATCCACGGGCTCATCTACGAGCTCGAAGAGGACACGGGACGCAAGACCCTCCGATGGAGGAAGCGCGAGCGCATCCGGCCCGATCTTCTCGTGGTTGACGAAGCCTCCATGGTCTCCAACGAAATATGGACCGATCTCTGTTCCTTTAACGTTCCCATCCTCGCCGTGGGCGACCACGGCCAGCTCCCGCCCGTGGAGGACCGATACAACCTCATGGAGAACCCCGACGTCCGCCTCGAGATCATCCATCGGCAGGCTCAGGAGAGTCCGATCGTGAAACTCTCGATGATGGCGAGGCTCGACGGCGAGATTCCCGTCGGTGACTACGGGCCGGGCGTCCTCAAGACCCGCGACGCCGAGGACGCGCCGTGGAAGATGCCGCTCGCGAAAACCATGTTTTTGTGCGGGCGCAACCGCATGCGTATTGCTCTCAACGCGGAGATCAGGCGCCGTCTCGACATCGAATCACCCGAGCCTGTGGTCGGTGATCGTGTCATCTGCCTGCGCAACTCCCGCAAGCATAAGGTGTTCAACGGGATGTTGGGCTCGATCGAGGCGATAGACCCCGCGGGCGAGCAACATTGGTCGGCCGAGATCGCTATGGATTCCGACATCCGATTCAGCGGGAACATCCTCCGCGCGCAGTTCGGCCTCGACCGCACGCTCGATTTCGAGGAGGCCCAAGGCGGTTGCTTGTTCGACTGGGGATACGCCCTGACCGTCCATAAGGCGCAGGGAAGCGAGGCCCCGCATGTCGTCCTATTTGAGGAGCGGTTCTCTCAGATGACGGACGACGAATGGCGGCGGTGGCTTTATACCGGCGTCACCCGCGCCTCCCGGGACCTCGTCATCGTCGGTTCCTGAAAATAGCTCGGGGCGTCCGAGGTATATAATGTTGGGAAACAATTCATCAGGCGCACGGACTTGAAAGCCGAATTGGTGGAGGGAACAAGTGAATCGAAATGAAAAAGATGCAGAAAAGGATCGTCGAGTAGGCGTCCAAATCCGTCAGAAAATAAACGAGATGAGGCATACGGTGGAACAGGAAGTTCTCAGACGGATAGCTGTGACTCCGATGATATCGCAAGAGAATAGGGAGCAAGTAAGACGAGAGGTCCTTGAGCGAATTGCGCATGAATTTGAGGATGAGGTCCCTGTCGATCAAATTCGTCGCTTAGTGGAGGAGGTTGCGAAGAGAAAAACCCAGTAATACTTATGGCACGATTGAACGTGGATGAAGTAGTCCGGATAGTTCGAGGCTTTTATGCGACCCCGGACACAGCAGTGGTTGAAGGCGCGCTAGCAAAGATTTTCAGTAGCCCCAAGGAGTGGTTGGGAGACCCGGAGAGTGTTTGCGTGCGCCTGTTGGTAATCGACTCCGCTTATAACTCAAACCTTCGGTATTTCAAGGCGCGGCTTCCCGCGACGCGAGTCATCGCGCGGAATGCGGGTCGAATCATGTCGACGGTCGACTCTAGGGGCAATAATGCGGAAGAGATCGGCCGCCTTCTCGGTCATTTGGTTGCGGAGACCGCGAGCGAGGGCGCTGCGGCCAATGTGCCTTCCGCGATAAGCAAGTTTCTTCATTTCGTGGGCCCTGAGGTGTTCCCGATCTGGGATAACTTCGCACTCAAATCGTGGAGGTCGGTGCTTAAGGAAGCGAAGAGCCTTGGTTGTTCGATCCCGGGTGAGGTCCACGTTTCGGCATCTGCCGATTGGAGCACCAACTACACAGGGCTCGTGAATTTTTATCGTTGGCTTATCGATTCGCTGATGGGTCCGGATGACCGCGCAAAGATGGAGAAGGTCGCCCGAGAAACCCCCGCGAAGACCCTTTTAGCGGTTCTTGATAAGGCGTTTTGGGCCGCAGGGGGCGGAGTGCTCCATGCGGGCGACGGGATGCGATGGCTGCTTCCCTGAGTTGATGCGTTATTTTGAGTACGATAATGGATGTTTGCGTACTCATCCCTCCGGCTTGAGGTTGGCGGCCACGATCCGCGCCACCTCGCCCGCCAGGTCCTGGCGGTTGTCGTCGTAGGCGTTCAGGACGCGCACGTCGCGGTGCCGCGAGAAGCGTTGGACGCGCCTGACGTCGCCTCCCAGGAGGTCCAGGGCCTCCGTGATCGCGGCGTGACGCAACCCATGCGGTCGGCCGAGGCCCAGGCCCTTCACGAGCCTGTAGAGACTCGTCCCCGTCAGCCGCGAGCCCTTCCCCGCCCGGTCGAAGTTCGTGAACAAGGGCCCAGGCTCATTCCCGCGCGCCTCGATCCACGCGACAAGCGCGTCACGCGTCTCGGGTGGCAACGTGAGCGTCGCCCGTGCCGTCCTGCCCTTGCCGAGAACCGCGATCATCCCCGCCGACATGTCGACATGCCCGACGTCCAGGGACACGACCTCCCCGCGGCGGAGGCCGAGATCGTGCATGACGCGCAGGATCGCCGTGTCGCGCCGCGCCTTCGCTCCTGGTCGCCTGGCGAGCATGGCGAGTGCCTTCCTGATCGCCGCCGTCCCAGGACCCCGCATGTCGCCATGATCCGACTTCACGTTCTCGACCTCGAGGGACCAGGACACGAGGCCCAGCGTCCTGGCGAGCTTGACCATGGCCCTCAACGCCGCGAGACGCCTGTTGACCGTCGCCGGACGCAGTCCTCGCTCGACCAGGACGTTCCTGTAGCCCAGGACGAGGGCGTTGGCGTCGCCAGCCGGCATGACGAGCAGGCGTCGCGTGGCGTCGTCGGCGTCGCCCGCCCCAACGTGGGACGCGAAGTCGGCGAGGTCCTGGCGGTAGGCGCGGATCGTGAGGGCGTTGCGGCCCGACAGAAACGCCTGCACCAACGCCGACGCGCGGTCCTGGACGGGCGGCGTGTCGGCGCGAACGACGATCTCGTGTCGAGACTTGTCGCGCGGGGTCACAGGAGGCCCTTCTCCTTGAAGGAGAAGAACCCGCCGTCGTCCGTCACGATCAGGTGATCGATGAGCGGCACGCCCAGGAGCTTGCCCGCCTCCACGAGCCTCTCGGTCGTGCGCATGTCCTCGGGCGACGGCGCGGGGTCGCCGCTCGGGTGGTTGTGCATGACGATGATCCCTACCGCGTTGGATAAGATCGCCGCCTTGAAGACCTCGCGCGGGTGGACCAAGCTCTGCGTCAACGTGCCGACGGAGACGATCTCCCATCCAAGGACGCGATTGCGCGCGTCGAGGTCGAGCCTCACGAACGTCTCGCGGTCGCGACGCAGCAAGACGCGACTCATGAAGCGGAACACCTTCGCTGGAGTGTCGAGAACCGCCGTCGATCTGCGGCCCTCCCGAACGACCATCAACCGAGTCTTCAATGTCGCCTCCTCCCCCAGGAAGCCGTGAGGCGGGGCCCCGAGGGCGCCCGCCTCATGCCCTTTTAGCCGAGTATCTTTAGCCTCCCCTCGGAAAGCCGGGGGTCAAATCCGGGAGGTCGCAGAAGTTTACCAGCGGTTCCAAAGTTTGTCAATATCGATTAGATATTGAAAAGATAGCTCCCATGGAGCTATAATCCCCGCCGAGGACCCCATGCGCCGCCGCGAACCCGTCCAACCCTTCATCCTGCGCCTGCCCAAGTCCCTCCACAAGCTCCTGACCGAGGCGGCCTTCCAGGACAGGCGGTCGGCCAACGACGAGATGATCGTCGCCCTGGAACAGTGGATTGGGTTGCGCGGGACCCGTCAGGGACGCAAGACCAAGCGCGGCTGAGGGCTACTTTTATCCGAAATTGGATAAAGGTTCCCTTCGCGACGGCCGCTTAGGGGGTACCTTCCTCCTGGCCGTCTGGATCGTAGAGCGGCGGTCGCGGGCGCCCGGTCCCGTCCTGGATCCGCTTCGTGGCCTTCTTGAGAAGGTCGGTCATGACCTTGCTTTCCTCATCGGTCAGGACACCGGCGATTTCCATGAACTTCTCGCGGGCGTACTTGTTCTTCGTTTCCTCGTCGTCACGAGCGACGGGGTGCTCGCCGTCCACGCGTTGCCCCATCATGGCGAGGTTCGCGATCTTGACCGCGGTGCTCTCGACCACGTCCATGCTGACGAGGCGTTGGCGAGCCAGGATGGCGGCGATGAGCTTGATCGCCAGCTCGCGCAGGATCACAACCGCGCCAAGACGCGTGTAGTCGAGTTCGTCCATGGCCTTGACGATGTCCGCGATCTTGGGCTCGTCCGCGAGGTCGATGAAGCGCATGGCGATCTCGCTGGGGATAACGCCCGACGCGCCACCGGGGTCCACGATGACGCCCGACGCGGACGGAGCCAGGGCGCTCATGGCCGTGCCCACCTCCTTGGCGACCCTTCCTACCTCCCCGCCCCGCGCCTTGGCCGCCTCGAGCATCCTCGCCGCGTTGCGGGCGGTGGCGTTGTGGCGGGGATCAGCGCGCTCCTGGGGGGCGATGCCCAGCTTCTGGCACCACGAGTTGACCGTGCGTTGCTCGACCGAGAACTGCTCCGCGGCTTGGGCCGTGCCAAGCGCGCCCACGACGCGGCGGAACTCCGCGATCTCGGCATCCGTCTTGGGCCCGCCTCGTCCGAAGCCTTCCTTCGTTCCAGACGAAGATGTTCCAGTTCCAGAGGGCTCGTGGGTCGCGCCTTTTAGACGAGTCAAGGCGGATTTCGGGTCCTCGACGTTCCTTTCGCTGGAATTTTCCAGGTCGCGGACACTCCCTGAAACCAATAGCGGCGCGTCCGCGGAAGTTGGATTGATCGAGGGACGCTCGATCTCGACCATGGCGTCGAGCGGCTCGTTCGTGGCGGGGGTCGTCTCGGGATCGTCGTCGACGCGGAAATACGACGCGTCGTGGACTTCCCACTCGATGCCGTCGGCGTCTCGCTCCGTGAACGTGGACGGGCGGTGCTGGTCGGCGGGGTCCTGGCCGGTCACGGGCGAGGACATATTCGCGGCGACGTTCGCGGGAGCGTTGGGCGCGGACGAGGTCGGCGTGGCTGGCGTTACTGCGGCGTCGTGCGGCGTTACGGCGTGTTCCGTCGTCGGCATGGTGTGATCCTCCTTTTTACTTGGCAACGGCTCCCGCCATAAGGCAGAACCTGCGCTTCTGCGCACTACCGTGCCGACTACAATAAGTCTACCAGAGATCCGCGCTCCCTAACAGGGCTGGCGTGGAACTTGTTCCAGGGGGCGCACACCGACGTCTGGAAGGTCATGTGGAACGCGTTCGACGTCCTGGTCGCCCTCCTAGTCAGGCGCTTGTTCTGGGCCACCAACTCGACCATGGGCGTCGACGGGCGCGACGTGACGATCATGGGGTCCATGGGCGGACATGGACATGGCCACACGACAACCGACGACGACCGACGCTGTTCGGGTCGCGGCTCGTGACGGCGTCATGCGCGTGATGCAACAGGCCCGTGCCATGAAACGGTGGGCGCCGAAGCGATAAGATTGACGCATGGGCGCGCCCAAGCCACTTCCCGAACTTGACGGGAAACTTGACGAGGCCCGTCGCTTGCTGAAAGGGGCCCGAACGGTCACGGTCCTGACGGGGGCGGGCGTCTCGGCCGAAAGCGGGCTGGCGACGTTTCGCGACTCGGGCGGGCTCTGGGAGAAGCACAGGGTCGAGGACGTGGCGACGATGGAGGGGTTCGAGCGCGATCCCGAACTCGTCTGGCGGTTCTACAACGCCCGGCGCAAGGCCGCGCAGACGGCGGAACCGAACCCGGCTCACTTGGCGCTGGCCGGTTTGGGAGCTGGCAGAAAGGTCACGGTCCTGACCCAGAACGTGGACGGGCTCCACCAGAAGGCGGGGAGCGACGACGTCGTCGAGCTGCACGGCAACATATGGCGGGTTCGCTGCTCCCGGTGCGCCGCGGTCTACGCCGACCGGCCGGTGGAACTGCCCTTTCCCCCGCGTTGCGAACGGTGTCCCGGCATGTTGCGGCCCGACGTCGTCTGGTTCGGGGAGCTTCTGGACCCCAGGATACTGGCCTTGGCGGAAGAGGCGACGGTCTCCTGCGACTTGTTCCTCGTCGTCGGGACTTCGGCCCAGGTTCAGCCCGCCGCGGCGTTCGCCTTCCGTGCCTACGATCGGGGGATTCCGGTCGTCGAGGTGAACAAGGAGCCGACGCCGGTCTCCAACCTCGTCGCCGTGAGCCTGATCGGCCTTGCGGGCGCGATCCTGCCCGCGCTTGTCGAGGATCGGGGGAATTGATCATGGAGCACTTGCCGACGCCGAGAGCGGTGGAGCCCGAAGTGGTCGAGCCCGAGATCGTGGGCTTCGAGCCCCGGCCTTCTCTTTGGAAGCGGATCGCGGGCAGGGTGGGCCTGAGCCTGTTCGTCGGCGTCCTTGGCCTCGGACTATGCGTGCTCGGCGCGGTCCTGACCCTGACCGTGGTCGGCGCCGCGATCGGGATTCCGCTTGTCCTGTTCGGCCTGGGACTTATCCTCATAGCGGCACTCCTCTTGATCGGAGGCGGGCAGATGCGGACCATCACGTTCCGAGTCGGGCGGTAACGTTTCACATCGCCTGATGCGTGTCAGCGGGGGGCGAATAGTACCTTGCGTGCAGGGCGGACATGCGCGCCGATGGTCTTTAACTACGCGGGGGCTCGTCCATGGGCAGAGCGTCCTTGCCATGCAAAGCGCGGCTGCTACTCGTTGCGCGAGGGGGACTTTCGCATCATCTACGGCGTCTACCCGGCGCGCCGGGCTGTTTTAGTGATTCGCGGGCGTCCCCCTTCCTATAGATAGCTTCTCAGCATCCAAGCCGTTTTCTCGTGATCCTCCATGAGCCCCGTCAGGAAATCGCTCGTGCCAGCGTCATGATGCCGGTCCAGGCAGACCGAGAGTTCCTTGCGAAGCGTCCGGATGATCGTTTCGTGGTCCTCCAGGAGCGCCGAGAGCATCTCCTGGCTTGAAAGCGCCTGTCCCATTGCCTCGGGTAGGCGAGTTTCCTTGAGGAACTCGGCCAAGCTTCCCGAAGAGGCCTCGCCCAGGGCGCGGATGCGCTCGGCGACCGAGTCGACGGTCTCGTTGAGGGCCTCGTATTGCCTCTCGAAAAGCGAATGCAGCTCCGAGAAGTTGGGGCCCGTTACGTTCCAGTGGAAGTTCCGGGTCTTCGTGTAAAGGACATACTCGTCGGCCAGGATCGCCCGCAGGATTCGCGCGACCTCCTGCCGGTCCTTTTCGAGCAACCCTATCTCCGTTTTCACGACCATTTCGGTTCTCATTGTTGCCTCCCCGCGAAAATTCAGCGCCGATCGCCCAATCATCCATGATCGGGCCGCGGCCATTTTGCGCGCGTCCAGCGTAAAGTATTTATTGCTCGTCGGGGCGTTCGGGCGGCGCGGAAGTTTCGATGCCCTCGGGGGACGATGGGTCGTCCTGGCCCTCTTCGTAATGCTGGCCGCTGCCCATCATCCCGCACTTCCCGCCGTGGCGCATGCCGCACCCCATTTCTCCGGATTTACACCGGCACGCCATGCCGCGATCTATATCGCCGCGATGATGCATTCGGAACAAGAGCTTCTTGGCGCGCTGGCTCGCCGTCAAAATCCCGTCCATTTTTGCCCGGAATTGCTCCTTCTCCGTATGGAGAGCCGTCTTGGCCTTTGCGACACGATCCATCGCGGCCTGGAGATCGGTGTCAGATGCCTTGTCCTCGACCATATCCTTGAGTTTAAGCAACGCGTCGCGTAGCTCTCGGCGTAAGGGCTTCATGGTCTCTCGTTCCGCCTTGAAGGCATCTTTCATTTTCTGCTGCTGGTCCTTCGATAAGCCAAGAGGACAATGTTCGGCCCATTGCCCGTGCGGGCTTGCATCCGCGTTTTTCGCGGGATCGTCGGCGGGATCGATTCCGTAGGCTCGCGGCAGTCCCGAGGCCAGCCCCAAAGCCGCCGCCATCATTCCAACGAACGCCGTGCGGTGCCATCGATTCATAGCGTCTCCTCCTAACTCGTGCTTACGACTGCAGTTCCACGGCGAAATCGTGCGGCTCCGAGCTGATGCGCGCGCCCTCATGGGTTTCGACGCGAGCCACGATCTCGTGATCCCCGTTTTGATACCCCGACCAGTCATACCACCAGTGCCCGTTCGACTGTCGGCAGCATTGCCACTCGCCGTCGTCGATCGCGACCTCGACCTTCCGGGCGTTTACGGGGGCGGATAGCCTCAAGGTGTATTGCGGTCCCGTGATCTTTTCGCCTTGCTGGGGGTAATCGACGGATAATTGGGTTTTGACGGCCTCCTGTTTGATTTTCTTCATGAGCGTCTTGGCCATGGCATTATTCTCCTTGAATACAAATTGCGAGGGACGGGGGCCTCTTAGCGAAACCCCCGTCCCCCTTCCCGCCGTACGTGCCGTCCGGCATACGGCGAGTCGCACAGGCTCCACACGGCAACGGCTTTGACCGTGCGACATTGGCCGGCCTCGCGCGGTCTTCGTCGCCGTCGTGCAAAAGGCTTTCCCACTTTCCACGACAGGCGTTTGACGCGCCTTCCCGCTTGATAGGTCGGCTTACGGCCGGCATCTCGCGGCAAGGCTCCGGCATTGCAGCCTTCTTGGCGCCTCCTTCACTCATCATGGTCCGTGACCTTTTCTCCTGTGCGCTCGGGCCTTCGCTCCGGTCGGTTGGAGTTACTATGCCCTCTCCGACTCCTGGCTTTTGAGGGCCAGGTCTCCCCGGGTAAGTCGCCTCGCTTTCCTCTCGCGCATCCGCCGCATTTACCGGCGCGCCTTCCGGATGAGTATCGGGCTTCGGGGTATTGTGGCCCTTCGCCCAGGCGCTCCGGCCTTTGTTATGCGATTCGTGTCCCTCGGATCGAGAGTTCGCCTGCAGCTTCTTCCGGACCGGCCTTTCGGCTTGAGTCCTTGCTGTTTGGCTCGCGGTTCCCCTCATCAGGGTCCGTAGAGGTCTTCCACCTCCCAGCGGGATCGACATGCCGGGCACGACAAAGCTACGCGATCGAGACCGGGATGGACTTGGGTTTCGCCTTCTCCACCCGCTGCACCGTGACCGTCAGGATGCCGTTCTTGTAGGCCGCCTTGATGGCGTCTGGGTTGGCGTCGACCGGCATCGAGAAGGAGCGGCGGAATTGCCCGTAGCACTGCTCCTGGCGCAGAAGATTCTTGCCCTTATGCTCCGAGCTCTCCTTGCGCTCCCCGCTTATGATCAATGTTCCATTCTGCATCTCGACCTTGAAATCATCCTTTTCGAGGCCCGGCAGCTCCACCTCGAAGGTGTATTCCCTATCGTTTTCCTCGACGTCCACCGCGGGGCCCCAGCCCCTGCCGCCAAAAACGTCGAGCGGTCGCCCGACGATGTGCCCGTCGCCGAAGAAATCCTCCAGCGTCGAGGACAGCATGCTCCTCATTTCCCTCTCGATATCCCGAAATGGCCTCCAGGGCGACAGGGTTCCCGTCTCCTCCCTCCGCGTCAACTCGCTTTTCCCAGCCATAGTCCCATTTTCCTCCGATGGTTAAGATGAACCGACGGCGTCAAGAGTCGCAACGGAGCGGCCGGGGCGCGCGCCAATTATTCCGTAACGAACCCTTAGCCTTTCACGCAGACCATGGGCTCCAGACGCAGCAGTCTCCTCGCAAGCCCGGCCTTTTCGGTTGCCAAGGCCACGGCGTCGACATCCTTGTAGGCGCCGGGCGCCTCTTCCGCGATTCCCCGCATCGACGGGCTCTCGACGAGGATGCCGCGTTGGGCCAGCTCCTTGACCAAGCGCGACCCGCTCCAATGCCGGGCCGCTTCGTGGCGGCTCATGGCGCGGCCGGCGCCATGGGCGGCCGAGGCGAAGGCCCTCGTTTCGCTTTCGGGCGTTCCCAGAAGGATGTGCGACGCCGTTCCCATCGTGCCGCCGATGAGGACCGGCTGGCCGAACCCGCGAAGCGCCTCCGGCAGCTCCGGCCTTCCGGGGCCGAACGCGCGGGTGGCGCCCTTGCGGTGAACGAAGAGGGGGCGGCGACGGCCCCCCACCTCGTGCTCCTCCAATTTGCAGGTGTTGTGCGAGACGTCGTAGAAGATCGTGAGCTCAGCTTGGGGCAGGACCTCGGCGAAAGCCCGGCGCGCAAGCTGCGTCAGGATTTGGCGATTGGCGAGGGCGCAGTTGATTGCGGCTCGCATCGCCCCGAGGTAAGCCTTCGCCAAAGGGGATTGAAGCGGCGCGCAAGCGAGGTCCCTCTCGGGAAGATCGATGCCGAACTTCGGGGCGGCCTCGGCCATGCGTTGGACGAACTCGGTCCCGACCTGATGGCCGAGGCCGCGGGACCCGCAATGAAGGCTGACGATCACGTCTCCCGGCGAGAACCCCAGCGCCTCGGCTGTTTTGACGTCGTAAACGAGGCTCACGCGCTGGACCTCCATATAATGGTTTCCTGAGCCGAGCGTTCCCATCTCATCTTGCTGGCGGCGACGCGCTTGGCGGCTGATCTCGGAGGGAATCGCGCCCGCCATGCGGCCCATCTCTTCGATGCGGTCCAAATCCTCGGGTCTTCCGTAGCCGCGCTCGACGGCCCAACGCGCTCCGTTTTCGAGCATCTTGTCGAGATCGTCGTCACTCAGATGAAGCTCGCCCGTGCTCCCGACGCCCGCCGGGATAATCTCGGAAAGCCGGCGCGCCAGATGCTGCCTGACGCGTTCCACGTCTTTCGCGCGAAGGCCCGTCTTCAAGGCCCGCACGCCGCAGGAGATGTCAAATCCCACGCCGCCCGCCGAGACCACGCCGCCCGCCTCGGGATCGAAAGCCGCGACTCCCCCGATCGGGAAGCCGTAGCCCCAATGGGCGTCCGGCATGGCGTAGGCGGCCTCCACGATGCCCGGCAAGCAGGCCACGTTCGTGATCTGCTCGGCCACCTTCTCGTCCATCTCCCGCACGAGGGCTTCACTCGCGTAGACGACGGCGGGCACGCGCATGCGGCCGCGCTTGGGGATTTCCCAGGCATGTTCGGAGCGGCGGTCCAGTTTCGCGATATTCACGGTATTTTTTCTCAATCTTCCTAAACGTCCACGACGCATTGCGCCGTCCACAGCCCATTTTCGCGGGCCACCCGCAAGGCGGTGAGGGTGGCGCCCTTGGGCTCGACGGCCGGGGCGTGGCGGAGCCGGTCTACCTCCTCCCCCTCAAGAACGGCGCTCAGGCGCAGTCCCCGGCTTTGAAGCGAAAAACGCGAAAAAAGCATCTTCCGGGCCGACATCTCCTCGATGACCGTATTGAGCCAGGCGGCCAGAAGGATCTGCTCGTCAGCCGCCTCGCAGGACACCGGGACTTTTCGGACGGCTTTCACCCGCTCCGGCTCGCAGACGGCGGCCGTCAGCGCGAGCGCCGCCTGGACGAAAGCCTCGTCGCGGCTGGCTCCTATCCCGCGTACCCCGACGTCCGCTCCGTGGGGAAAGTGCTCCCAGCGCGCCCGGTTGTTTTGGGTCGTCGCGATTAGGGGCATATTGGGCCGCTAAGAGTTTTTTGACGATGGAACAAGTCGGCCAAGGGGTTCGGCCTCAATGTTGCGGAAAGCCATCTGTTACTGTTGACGACGAGAAGAAAAGGAGGGGGCTGCTCATGAAAGTATCGGTCATGGAGTGCTTGGATTGGAACACGTCGAACAAGCCGGAGGAACTGGCGAGTTACACCCATACCTTGATGGACGCCGGCGTGGGCCTTGAGGCGCTATGGACCTATCGCCACAATGGAAAGGGGCATCAAATCGCGGCGGTCGCGAAGCGGCCGGCCAAACTGGACAGGCTTCTGCGGGATCTTGGAGTCAAGCCCCGGCATTCCAAATGCCTTTACGTGGCGGGCCGGGAGACCGCCTCCGCCGTGCCCGGTGTCCTCGAAAAGCTTTCCTGCGCGGGTATTCCGGTCCAGTATTCCGACGTTCTCGGCGCCGGTGACAAATTCAGCGCCGCGATCTGGGTTCGCGACCGGGACATCGGCCAGGCACGAAGGGCCTTGCGGGCCAAATCGCACTGCTGCTGACGGGGGTCCTTCCCATGCCCGCGACCCAAGAGATGCACCATGTGCTGATTCCCTGCGAGAACGCCCTGCTTGAGGGCGATCTTGCGATCCCTCCGGAGGCGCAAGAGCTCGTTATTTTCGCGCACGGAAGCGGCAGCGGGCGTTTAAGCCCCAGGAACCGCTTCGTCGCCCAAGCTCTGCAGAATGCGGGGCTCGCTACGTTGCTTCTGGATCTTCTGACCCGCGACGAGGAACAGATTGACAACGAGACGGCCGAACTGCGCTTCGACATCCGGCTACTGGCCAATCGGCTTCTGGGCTGCGCCGAGTGGCATCGCCACAGCGTCCTGGTACGCGATCTGCCGATTGGCTACTTCGGCGCGAGCACCGGAGCGGCGGCGGCCTTGATCGCGGCCTCCGAGCGCCCCAACGGAGTTTTTGCCGTTGTTTCGCGGGGTGGACGTCCGGATTTGGCGCGGGAATGGCTCGCGGAGGTGAAGGCCCCGACCCTCCTGATCGTGGGGAGACTCGACGAGGAAGTCCTCCGCCTCAACGAGGAGGCGGCGCGGTTTCTTAAGGCGGAGCACGATCTTAAGATCGTGCTCGGCGCGACGCACCTTTTCGAGGAGGAGGGGGCCCTGGAGGAGGTCGCGCGTCTTGCTGCCGACTGGTTTCAGGGTTACGCGCCGGGCGCAAGCGTTGCGTCAGAACGGTCCGGACGCGCCCGGCGCGTTTGAAAAAATAACTGTAAGGAGGAAGATCATCATGCCCGTCATGTCGCCTGTCGAAGTATTCCGCAGTCCGCAAAAACACGAGGGACGAATCGCCACCGGCGCCGGCGATCCTTCCTATCGGGCCTTCGAGGCTCTTTACCTGACCTTCATCGCGATGCCCGTCATCGCCGGCATCGGGATGGCGTCGGGGACCTTAGTCAACTGGCAGAACTACCTAGCGCCGGCCTTCGGCTTGAGCGCCGCGGGAGGCCATACCGTGATCCAGATGTTCGGGTGGATCGCCATGGCGATCGGAGCCCTCGTCGCCGTCAATCCTCTGCTCGGAGCGCAGACCGTAACCCTCTACCTGTGGCTTGGGGTTGCCAACTTCGCCCTTACGTCGGGGCATAAGGGCCTGGCACTTTGCCTATTGACTATGTCGATGGGGTCGTGGGCTCTGTCACAGCTTGCGGGGGAGTTCGGGAAGAGATTCTAAGCCCTTCCGCACTCGCAATTTAAGGAGGAGATGATTCAATGAAAGGCATGGCATTATGGGTAGGCGCGGCAGCGCTCGTTTTGGCGGCGCGGAGTTCGATGTCGGGTCAGCTGGATGCCGATCCACCCCAAGCCGTTCCGGCAGCGAGCCAACAGCCGGCGATCCAGAAGCCATTGGCTCCAGCGCCGAAGGCCGTTTCGACTCAGCCGTCCGCACCGGCCATGGCGAAAGCCGCCAGGATTTACGGGACCGTCGCGTCCTACGATTCGGCGAGCAACAGGATCGTCATCAAGACGAAGAGCGGCCGTAGCGTGAATTACATGGTCACTCCTGGCGCCAAGATCACGCGGGGAGGGACCTGGAAGGCGGTGTCTCAAACCGATATCAAGGCGGGCCAGCACGTCGAGATGATGAAGCAGGGTGACCAGATCGGGACCATCCATATCCAGATCAGAAAATAAAGGAGGCGCACAAGGCCGCCGCCGTGATCTTCGTGGTGCAGGAGCATCGCTCGCGGCGGCGGCATTGGGATTTTCGCCTTGAGATCGGAGGAGTCCTCAAGTCGTGGGCCGTCCCCAAGGGGCCGTCCCTCGATCCGTCCCAGCGCCGCCTTGCGATCGAGACTCCGGACCACGACCTTGATTACGCCTCCTACGAAGGGATCATTCCAGAGGGCGGCTACGGGGCGGGCCCCGTCTTGATCTGGGATCATGGCCCGTTGGAGATCCTTTCGGCAGATCCGGAGACCGATCTCGGTCGCGGCGAGCTGCGATTCAAATTAAGCGGCCGCATTCTCAAAGGAGAGTTCGCCCTGGTCAAGATGAGCGGTCCGGGCCGCGAGCGGGCCTGGCTTCTCGTCAAAGGGCGCGACGCCTACGCGCGAGAGGGCTGGGAGACCCCGAGCCTGCTTACCGCGGAGGCTTGCTCCAGGCTCAGGGTCAAGCAGCCGCCATGCGCCATCGGAGCGTAGCGGCGGGGGGATGGGTGGCAAGGGTCGCCCGAACTTCCAATGCCATGGATATTCCATCCGGCCTCTTCAAGCGGAAGCCGGAGGATATCGCGCGGGGGCTCAAGCGCGCCGTCTTTTTGAGCGACCGGACCAAGGGGACGAAGTTCCGGTCCGCGATGTCGATGCTCAACCTCTATATCAACCGCGCCGGGAGAAGCCTCCCGTCTGCGGCCCGGGCCCGCCTGGAAACCGCGAAGGAGGAACTGCGCAAAGTCTTTGGGAGGTCTGCTTGACCTTCGGAGTAGGCCGCTTCGTTGCGACGCCTATAGCATCCGAAAACATGTCGAACGTTCGGAAATTTTGAACATCGGGAGGAGACGGAGCATATGCGCGTCGCAAACGAATGGGCAGTGGTCCTGGCAGGAGGCGAGGGCGAGCGGCTGAAGGCCTTTATCGAAAGGCGCCACGGGCGGCCGATGCCGAAGCAGTATTGCGCCTTCAATGGCGGCAAGACAATGCTGGAGCACACTATGGAGCGGATCAAGGGAATCATCCCGGGGGAGCGGACCGTCACCATCATCGGCCGCGGCCATCGCCGATTTTTGGGCGACAAGACTCTGCATGGGCGCGTGCTCGAACAATACGCCAATCGCGGCACGCTGCCGGGCGTCCTGCTGGGGCTGGCCCATGTGATCGCCGCCGATCCCGAGGCGACGGTTCTGATCCTCCCTTCGGATCATTTCATGGAGCCCCTCGCCGGTGTTCGCAGGGTGTTGAGGGAAGCCCTTGAGACGGCTGACCGTGCCGCGGATAAGCTGGTGATGCTGGCCGCCGTTCCGGACGGGCCGGAGCCCGACTACGGATGGATTGAGCCGGGGGTCGCGCTTTCCGGACGGGCCTTCTCGGTGCGGGTTTTCCACGAGAAGCCCACGGCGGAGCAGGCGGCGGAGTTCTTCGAGGAGGGACTCCTTTGGAGCACGATGATCGTCGCGGCGAAGGCGCGGACATTATGGGACATGGCGCGGATATTCTCGCCCAACATCATGGGTCGCTTCGATCTGCTGAGGGTCGCGGCCGGCATGGGTCGCGCCGAGGCGATGATGCCCTTCGTCTACGGCGCGCTTAAAGCCGCGGATTTTTCCCGGGATCTTTTGGAACGTGTTCCCCATCGAAGCCTCGTCCTTCCCATGACGGACCTCCGCTGGAGCGACTGGGGACGCCCGGAACGGATCGAGGATACGCTGAGGCAAGCCGCTCCGCCTCCGGCGCCATGGTCCGACCGGCCGGTGCTCGTTCCGGCTTACGCCTAGGAGGGGCCTATGACAAGGGAATTTTTGAAGAAAAGGACGACGTTTTCCAGGAGGTTTGCCCGGGAGCTGAAAAACGCTCTCAAGAACGACCGTAACTGCTACTGCTGCGAGTCCTGCGAATGCCTCACAAGCGATTTATGCTCGTGCGGTTGCGTCTGCATGAGTTTCGACTCGGGCCGAAAGGCGACCTGGACGCTCCGAAGCGGGCTTGAGGCTCAAGAGGCGGTGATTTGATGAAAAAGAGGATGAAGACGACCAAGGCGTTAGGCGCCGAGCATAAGACTCGGGTCAAGGCGAGGATGGGAAACTGCGACTGTTGCGGTTCTTGCCGATGCCGGCGCCGCCAAGCGTGTGGTTGCGGCTGCTCGTGCCTGAGCTTGGAGTGAACCGGCGGCGGACGGCGAGTCGATATCGCGAGATTGAATAGCCGTGCCGGAGCATGGTGACGCGCTGATCGTCGTCGATGTCCAGAAGGACTTTCTCGCCGGAGGAGCCCTTCCCGTTCCTGGGGCGGGCGAGATATTGGCGCCACTCAATTTCTGTCTCGATGCGTTTTCGGAACGAAAACTGCCGATTTTCGTCACGCGCGACTGGCATCCGGAAGGGCACTGCTCCTTTAGAGAGCGAGGCGGCCCATGGCCACGGCACTGTGTCGCCGGAACCCAGGGCGCGGATTTCCCTGAGGCGCTGCGCCTTCCTCCTGCGGCCGCGGTCATATCCAAGGGTTCCGAACCGAAACGCGACGCTTACTCCGGGTTTGACGAGACAAACCTCGAGGAACAGCTGCTCGCCCTTCAAGTGCGCCGGGTCGTCATCGCCGGCCTCGCCACCGATTACTGCGTGCGGGCGACGGCTCGGGACGCTCTCCAGCGGGGGTTTTCGGTCGCGATACTCCTGGATGCCGTTCGCTCGGTCGACTACCAAACGGGGCAGCGGGCTCTTGCCGAATTGAGGGAGCAAGGGGCGACACTGACGGATTCCAGCAAGTTTATCGGGGAGGCGGCGACGCTATGACGTTAAGCCCATGCTCCAGCGCTCTTCTCACCGATCTCTACGAGTTGACGATGCTGCAGGCTTATTGGCGCGAGGGAATGAACGGGGTTGCGGTATTTGAACTCTTTATCCGTCGTCTGCCGCGCGGGCGGAATTTTCTGATGGCGGCCGGCCTCGCGCAGGTCTTGGACTACCTTGAAAACCTGGCGTTTTCCTCCGAGGAACTGAATTGGCTCTCGAGTTGCGGGCTTTTCGCCAAGGATTTCGTGGATTATCTGGCGCCGATGCGCTTCCGGGGAGACGTCCACGCGCTGCCCGAAGGCACGGTATTCTTCGCGGACGAACCGCTTTTGCGCATCACCGCGCCGCTGCCGCAGGCTCAATTCATCGAGACGCGGCTCCTGAACATCATGAACTTTTCGACGGCGGCGGCCAGCAAGGCGGCGCGTTGCGTCCTCGCCGCGGGTGATAGAAGGCTCGTCGAGTTCGGACTGCGCCGCGCGCAAGGTGGGGAGGGCGGACTGTGGGCCTCAAGAGCCGCTTATTTGGCGGGTTTTGACGCCACATCCAACACGTTGGCGGCGCCGCTCTTCGGGATACCCGTTTCCGGAACCATGGCGCATTCCTTCATCCAGGCTCACGATAGCGAGGCGGAGGCGTTCGAGATATTCGCCCGCGCCAACCCGCAGAGCTCGACCTTGCTCCTGGACACCTACGACGTGGACGCCGCGGCGGCGCAGGCGGCTATCCTCGGCGTCAGGCTTGGCGCGGAAGGGCTCCCCTTGCAGGGTGTGAGATTAGACAGCGGCGACATGGCCGCGCAGGCCAAGAGGGTCCGCCGCGAGCTGGACGTCGCGGGGCTTGAGAGCGCGACCATTTTCGCAAGCGGGAACCTCGACGAGTGGGCGATCCGCGATCTCTTGTCGGCCGGGGCGCCCATCGGCGGTTTTGGCGTCGGGACCCGCCTGTCGACGTCGGCCGACGCCCCCTATTTTGACTGCGCCTACAAGCTTCAGGAATACGCCGGCAAGCCGCGGCGCAAGCGGTCAGAGGGCAAGGCGACGTGGCCGGGCCGCAAGCAGGTTTGGCGGAGCCTTGTCGACGATTGGTTCGCGGGGGACGTCGTCGCCCTGGAGGGGGAGCCGTTCCCGGGCGCGCCGCTTCTCGTTCCTGTCATGCGCGAGGGGCGGCGCCTTGTCCAGCCCTCGCTCGAAGAGTCGCGCCGTTACGCGCGGGTTCAACTTGAAGCTCTTCCTCGCGCCCTTAGATCGCTCGACCCCGCTCCGCCCTATTCCGTGCGCCTGTCGGAGGGCTTGCGAGCCCTCGCCGCCGCGCTCGATGAGGGTCGCAGGCCCGTATCGGCCGCTGCGAGCTGACATTCAAGAGGAAAATCTCCCAAAAGCAACTCGAGGCATGATTGTTGCGAAAGTCCCTTTGGGCAGTTCCAAAAAATAACGACAATACTGCCTTGGAGTTTCGCAAGGCAGAAGGAGAAAGCAATGGCAAAAATACTCTGCGTTCTTTACGACGATCCCGTGAAAGGATACCCCAAAACCTATGCGAGAGACGGCATCCCAACGATAACGGGCTATCCCGGCGGACAGACCCTGCCGACCCCGCAACGACTTGATTTCAAGCCAGGAGCACTACTGGGCAGCGTTTCTGGCGAACTGGGTTTGAGGAAATTCCTTGAGGGACAAGGGCACACGCTCATTGTCACATCCGATAAGGATGGCCCCAATTGCCGATTTGAGCGGGAGCTGCCCGATGCGGATGTCGTTATTTCGCAGCCCTTTTGGCCTGCCTATTTGACGAAAGAACGGATAGCCAAAGCCAAGAAGCTCAAACTCGCCATCACCGCCGGCATTGGATCGGACCACGTGAATCTAGAGGCCGCCATGGAGCGTGGCATCACGGTCGCCGAGGTGACTTACTGCAACAGCATTAGCACCGCGGAGCATGCCGTCACCATGATTCTAAGTCTCGTCCGCAACTACATCGAATCCCATGAATGGGTGCTCAAGAAGGGCTGGAACATCGCCGATTGCGTGGAGCGCTCCTATGACTTGGAAGGGATGGACGTCGGGATTGTCGGCGCCGGCCGCATCGGCACCGCTGTCCTGAGACGGCTCAAACCCTTCGATGTCAAGCTCCATTACACGGACAAGCACCGCCTGCCCGCAAACGTGGAGAAGGAGATGGGATTGACCTTCCATCCCAACGTGGAGTCCCTTGTTCGAGTTTGCGACGCGGTTTCAATCCACACGCCTCTTCATTCGGAGACGGAGCATCTTTTTAATGATGCTCTCCTCTCTAAGATGCGACGAGGCTCCTACATCGTCAACACCGCCAGAGGGAAGATCTGCGATCGCGACGCCATCGCGCGGGCGTTGGAAAGCGGACGGCTTGCGGGCTATGCCGGCGACGTGTGGTTTCCGCAACCCGCGCCGAAAGACCACCCCTGGCGGACGATGCCCCATCATGGAATGACACCGCACGTGGCGGGGACGACGCTGCCCGCCCAGGCTCGGTATGCCGCGGGCGTTCGTGAGATATTGGAATGCTGGTTCTCCGGCCGAGCGATCCGTGACGAATACCTTATTGTCGATAAGGGACGACTCGCCGGCTCGGGGGCACATTCCTATACGGCGGGTGATGCCACCAAGGGCTCAGAAGAGGCGGAAAGGTTCAAACAGGCGGGTCGGCGGGTTGCTGAAAAGCCCCTGGTGAGGACTTGACGGTCACGAGCGGCCATGAAACTAACCCTGAGCGTCATCAAGGCGGACGTCGGATCGATCGGCGGGCATCTGAGGCCATCGAAGCGGCTTCTTCAAACCGTCGAGGACTACGTGCGGGAAAAGGGCAAGGACTTGTTCCTGGACCTCTACGTTAGCCACACCGGCGACGACATCGCCCTTCTCATGACGCATAAGAGGGGCGTTGGAAACGCCGACCTCCACGAGATGGCTTGGAAGGCCTTTCTCGCCGGCACGAGGGTCGCCCGCCAGCAGGGCCTCTACGGGGCGGGGCAGGACCTTCTCGTCGACTCCTTCTCCGGCAACGTCCGGGGCATGGGGCCGGCGGTCGCCGAGATGGAGATCGAGGAACGTCCTGGCGAGGCCTTCTTGTTTTTCGCGGCGGACAAGACCGACCCTGGGGCGTATAATCTTCCGCTCTACCTCGCCTTCGCCGACGCCATGAACTCCCCGGGCCTGCTCCTGTCTCCCAAGATGGGGCTCGGCTTCCGTTTCGTCGTCATGGATGTCTCCCCAGGCGAGGCCGACCGGGTTATCGATCTGGAGACTCCGGAGGAAATCTACGACCTCGCGGCGCTCCTGAGGGACCCCGAGCGTTACGTGGTCGAATCCGTCTGGTCGCGGGCCTCTGGCGAGCAAGCAGTCGCGGTTTCGACCTCGCGCCTTCACAACATCGCGGGCAAATACACCGGAAAAGATGACCCCGTCATGCTCGTGCGCGCCCAGATGGATTTCCCGGCGACGGGAGAGATTCTTGCGCCGTACCACGTGGGCCCCTTCGTCGCCGGCGCTATGCGCGGGTCGCACCAAATGCCCCTCATGCCGGTCAAGCTGCTATCTCCCGTGAGCTTCTTTGATGGCCCGCCCATCGTCAGCTGTGCCGCCTTCTCGGTCCGTGACGGACGATTGACGGAGCCCGTTGACGTTTTCGACCATCCCTTCTGGGACGCCGTACGCTCGCGGCTTTCGGACAAATCGGCGGAGATGCGGCGCCAGGGCTTCTTCGGGGCGGCCATGCTCCCCATGAGCGAGCTCGAGTACACCGGCATCACGGAAAGGCTCGGGCGGCTCGACCGACGCTTTAAGAGGCGCCGTGAAATCAGCCCGGCTGCGGCTATCGCTGCATCCGGCGAGAAAATCGTCTCCTAGGAATTCTCCCGAGCCCTGATGAGAGGGGCCTTGAGCCGGGTTGCGGGCCCCGAGCCTATTTCCATGCGATGACCTCGGGCTTTCGACGCCCCGTCTCGGGCGTCTCCCCGGCAGGAATCCCAACAATGATGGGCGCGAAAGCGGTGAAATCATTGGGGATGCCGAGCTTCAATTTCCATTCGGGGGCGTTGAGCGCCTCGACCGCAAGGCCGATAACGCAGGTCCCGAGCCCCATCGCGACGGCCGCGAGCATGAGGTTTTCGGCGGCAAGCCAGCAGTCGGCGACGACGAAGCGCCCCAGGGGCTTGCCGTAGATCACGATGAGCGCCGCTGCGTTGTAAAAGATGTTGTCGGGCGGCGAGAAGTGGTGGCCATGGCTCTCGCCTGGAAGACGGACGGAGCGTCCGATCTCCCCCAGGGATTTCTTGGCGTCGTCCGAGAGGCTCCTCAGGATCTGGGGGTCCTCGATGACGACGAAGGCCCAAGGCTCCTCATGTACCGCGGTCGGGGCATGGACCGCCGCGTCGAGCAACTTTTCGATTGTTCCCCGCCCCACGGGCTTCGCGGCGTATGACCGCACGGCGCGGCGCTTATAGATGGCTTCGATCGTTCCCAGCGTTGTTTGGACGGTGGGTGTTAGTTCTGGCATATCGCACTAATGACTTCGCAACGAAGCGGCCGCTTCGTTGCGAAGCGCAATCATGGCATGAAGACGCGATGGGCGCCCATCGTCAAATCGCGGCCTTCCCAGGGCGCGATCCCCAACTTGGAAGACTACGCGAAGGCGTGGTCGACGTTCTCCTGGGACGCGGCGCGCCGGGAGCTCGCGGGACTTCCGGGAGGCGGCGGCCTCAACATCGCTTACGAGGCCGTGGACCGGCACGTCGATGCCGGGCGCGGCGGGAGCGTTGCTTTGCGATGGCTGGGTAAGGACGGAGCGATCCACGACTACACGTTCGGCCAGATCAAGTCGCTGACGGATCGCTTCGCCAACGTCTTGGGGGGGCTCGGAGTCCGCAAAGGCGACCGGGTCTTCGCGCTTTGCGGCCGCATCCCCGAGTTGTATGTCGCGGCCTTGGGGACTCTTAAGAGGGGAGCCATCTTCTGCCCCTTATTCTCGGCTTTCGGCCCGGAGCCCATACGGTCGAGGCTGATGATCGGCCAGGCGAAAGTTCTCGTTACGACGGAATCGCTCTACCGGAGGAAGGTCGAAGCTCTGCGCGATGCCCTCCCGTTTCTCGAGAGGGTGGTCGTCATCGCCGACGCCCCGGGCGGGGGAGGCTCGGCGCCCGGAATTGTCGATTACGCTCGCACGATGGAGGAAGCCTCGGAGAGATTTGCGATCGCGCCGACCGCCGCCGAGGATCCGGCGCTGCTTCATTTCACGAGCGGCACGACAGGGTTTCCCAAGGGCGCCCTTCACGTGCACGACGCTGTCGTCGCCCACTATGCGACCGGGAGGCTCGCGCTCGACATGAAGCCCGGCGACGTGTTCTGGTGCACGGCGGATCCCGGCTGGGTCACCGGAACTTCCTACGGCATCATCGCGCCCCTCGTCAACGGCGTTATGAACCTTGTCGTGGAGGCCGAGTTCGACGCGGACCTGTGGTTGGAGATCCTTGAGCGCGAGGGGGTCTCGGTCTGGTACACGGCTCCGACGGCGATCCGAATGCTGGTCAAGGCCGGGAGCGCCCTCGTGAAGGCTCACCGCTACCCGCGTCTGCGCTTCATGGGGAGCGTGGGGGAGCCGCTCAATCCCGAGGCCGTCGTCTGGGGTCAGGAAGCCTTCGGATTGCCCTTTCATGACAACTGGTGGCAAACCGAGACCGGCGGCATTATGATCGCGAACTTCGCCTCCATGGACATCCGGCCCGGCTCGATGGGGCGGGCGCTGCCGGGCATCGAGGCCGCGATCGTCAGGCGCACCAAGAATGGCGCCGAGGAGATCCGCGAGCCGGAGGCTGATGGGGAGCTCGCGCTGCGGCCAGGGTGGCCGTCGATGTTTAGGGCCTATTGGAACGAGCCTGAACGCTACCGGAAGTGCTTCGCGGGCGGATTTTATCTTACGGGGGACTTGGCCCGGCGGGACGCGGACGGCTATTTCTGGTTCGTGGGACGATCCGACGACGTCATCAAGAGCTCCGGGCATCTCATCGGGCCTTTCGAGGTGGAAAGCGCGCTGCTCGAGCATCCGGCGGTGGCCGAGGCGGCCGCGATCGGATTACCCGATCCTGTCGCGGGCGAGCTCGTCAAGGCCTTCGTGACGCTCAAAAGCGGATTCGAGGCCTCCCCCGAGTTGCAGCTCCGCATCCTGGGCCTGGCACGATCGAGGCTTGGCGCCGCGGTCGCGCCGAAGGATCTCGAATTTCGCTCGGCCCTGCCCCGAACCAGGTCCGGTAAGATCATGAGGAGGCTCTTGAAGGCCCAGGCCCTCGGCCTCCCGGAGGGCGACCTGTCCACCCTGGAGGCGCCGTCATGACGCCGGCCGAGGAGGACCTCAAGGCCGTTGGAAGGGAGCATGCGCTCGATCTCCTGCGGCGCATGATGCGCATCCGCATTTTCGAGCGGAAATCGGCCGAGCTCTACAGCGCCGGCAAGATCCGGGGCTTCCTCCATCTCTACGACGGCGAGGAGGCGGTCGCGGTGGGGGCTTTCCAGGCGATCGTTCCCGAGGACGCCGTGGTCGCCAACTATCGCGAGCACGCCCACGCGATCGAGCGCGGCGTGCCGCTCAATTCCGTGATGGCCGAGCTCCTGGGCAAGGCCGCAGGGACGAGCCGCGGCCGCGGCGGATCCATGCACCTCTTCGACGCCGCGCGGGGATTTTACGGGGGCTTCGCCATCGTCGCCGAAGGCCTCCCGGTCGCTGTCGGCCTCGCGCTCGCCCGAAAAATGAGCGGCAAGCCCGGGATCGTAACCTGCTTCTTCGGCGACGGCGCGACCGACGAGGGGGAGTTCCACGAGGCGATGAACCTGGCCGCCCTTTGGAAGCTGCCGCTTCTGTTTTTGTGCGAGAACAATCTCTACGCCATGGGAACGGCCCTGTCCCGGCGCCAGGCGCAGACGGACATCGCGCTCAAGGCACGGGGCTACGGCATGCCAGCCCTGTCGGTGGACGGCCAGGACGTTCTCGCTGCCGAGGCTGCGGCCCGCCGCGCCGCGCTCGCCGTGCGGCGGGGGGAGGGCCCCTGTTTCGTCGAGTTCCGCACGTACCGTTTCCGAGCGCATTCCATGTACGATCCCCAGCTCTACCGAGGGAGGGAGGAGGTCGAGAGCTGGCGGGCCCGGGACCCGATCACGCTCTTTGCGGAAAGCCTTTCGCGGGCCGGCCTCCTGGGCGATGCGGAGCGCCAGGCGATGGAGCGCGAAATCGAACTTGAGATCGAGAAGGCCGCTTGCTTTGCTGACGGGGCGCCGGTCGAGCCGGAGGAGGATCTTCTCAAGGACGTGGCGGCGGGAGAGGCGGGATGAAATACCGCGAAGCCGTGAGGGCGGGGCTGCGGGAAGCGTTGCGCTCCGATCCGCGAGTTTTCCTCATGGGCGAGGACGTCGGCCGCTACGGGGGTTCCTATGCCTGCAGCCTGGGACTTCTGGAGGAGTTCGGGCCGGAGCGGATTCGCGACACGCCCTTGTCCGAGTCTGCGTTCGTCGGCGCCGGGATCGGCGCCGCCTTGGGGGGCATGAAGCCCATTGTGGAGGTGATGACCGTCAACTTCAGCCTCCTCGCACTCGATCCCATCGTCAACGTCGCGGCGACGATCAGGCACATGTCCGGCGGGCAGTTCGGCGTGCCGCTCGTCATCCGGATGGCGACCGGCGCGGGCCGGCAGGTCGCGGCGCAGCACTCCCACAGCTTCGAAGGCTGGTACGCCCATGTGCCCGGCCTCAAGGTCGTCTCGCCCTCAACCGTGGCCGACGCCAGGGGGATGCTTCTTGCCGCGCTCCGCGAGGCGGATCCCACGATCATCTTCGAGCACGCGGCTCTCTATCCTATGGAGGGCGGCCCTGTCCCGGACAATATGGCGGTCGATCTCTCTCGCGCCGCAGTCAGGCGGGCCGGCAAGGACGCGACGATCCTCGCGTTCGGCGCGAACCTTTGGAAGGCGCTTTCAGCGGCGGAGGAGCTTGCCCGCGAAGGCGTCGAGGCCGAGGTCGTCGATCTGCGGGTCCTGCGTCCGCTCGACGACGATACGATCCTCTCTTCGGTCCGGAAAACCCGCCATGCGGTCGTCGTGGACGAGGCGTGGAGGAGTTTCGGATTTTCCGCTGAGCTTTCGGCGCGCATCATGGAAGGGGCCTTCCGGGATCTGGCCGCGCCGGTGGCGCGGGTCTGCAGCGCCGAGGTTCCCATCCCCTACCCCAAGCATCTGGAGGACGCGGCTCTTCCGCAGCCGGGCGCCATCGTCGCGGCCGTTCTTGCTACCATTGGCAGCGGCACAGCGATCGCTCATGGCAGAGTTTAAGATGCCGTCCCTCGGGGCTGACATGACCGAGGGCGTTTTGGTGGGATGGCTCAAGAGCCCGGGAGAAACCGTCCGGAAAGGGGACGTCATCGCCGAGGTCGAGACCGACAAGGGGGTCATCCAGGTCGAGGCCTTCGTGTCCGGCACCTTGGACAAGATTCTCGTCAAGCCAGGAACAACGACCCCCGTCGGCACCCTGTTGGCGATCATCCGGGAGGACGGACAGGCCGCTCCGCCGCCGCGAGCCGCCATGGCAGCATCGACGACCGAGCCGCTGCCGCGGCGCTCTCCCGTCATCACGCGGGATGACGATAAGTCGGAGCGCATGCGCCGTGCCATCGCCGCGGCCATGGAGCACTCGAAAAGGGAAATCCCGCACTATTACGTCTCGGAGACGATTGACATGCAGGCGGCGCTCGATTGGCTCGCGGGTTTCAACGCCAAGTTTCCAGTCGCCCAGCGCATCCTTTACGGCACGCTTCTCATCAAGGCCGCGGCGATGGCGCTTCGCGACTTTCCGGAGTTCAACGCCTCCTGGCAGAACGGCCGCGTCGTTGCCCATCCATCGATTCACATAGGCGTCGCGATCACGCTTCGATCTGGCGGGCTCGTCGCTCCGGCCCTGCGGGACGCGGACCGGCAAAGCCTCTCCGAGATTATGATCAACGTCCGAGACCTGGCCGAAAGGGCTAAGAGCGGGTCCCTGCGGGCTTCGGACCTCTCCGATGCGACGGTGACGGTCACGAGCCTAGGCGACCGCGGCGCCGAGTCGGCCTGTGCCGTCATCGTCCCGCCGCAGACGGCGATCATCGCCTTCGGCAGGATCGTCGAGCGGCCCTGGGCTGTCGAGGGGCGGGTCGTCGTTCGATCGACGACCATGGCCACGCTTTCCGCGGACCATCGCGCCAGCGACGCCCACCGCGGCGGTCTTTTTTTGGCCGCGATTTCCCGGCTTCTGCAAGCGCCGGCGGCGCTATGAGCGCCCAACCCAAGACAGGCGAGGGGTTAAGGGAGACGATCCTAGGGATTCTGGCGGAGATTGCCCCTGAGGCGGACTTAAGCCGGCTTAAGCCCGAGGAGAACCTGCGCGACGCGCTCGATATCGATTCCCTGGATTTCCTTCATTTTGCAAGCCGCCTGGAGCAGCGACTGAGCATCCGGATTCCCGAGACCGATTACCGCAAAATCGCGACCTTGGCGGGCTGCTTGGGCTACCTCGGGTCGAAGACGTCTTAGGCCCGTTTTCCCTGCACGCATCTCTGTGGCCAAAATGCGGCCAAATCGTTCGGGAAACGGGGGTAAATCAGGGAAAAGCAGGGAAGCCTAGGGAAAACGCCTTACACGCATTCTCCCTCGAAGAATCGGTTTCTCGACGGAGATTTTTGACACGCATTTCGGGCCGCTGAGGGATTTTAAGTCCCTTGCGTCTGCCAGTTCCGCCACCTGCCCGTGTGGGAAATTCAAGGATTTTTTTGAGCGGGGGCTCCGAAAGTTACACGCATGCGGCCAAAATGCGGCCAAATCCGGCGATGCGTGTACGTCATGCGTGTCAGGATTTTACCCTTTTTTACACGCATGGGGCCGATGTGTGTCAGCGAGGGGTGAGTAGTCCCTTGCGTCCTGGAAAACTCCACCTGGACCCCCGCTCGTTAAGTTATCATGGCCCCCGCAGGCGCAGGTCCCAAGAGATAACATCGTTTCCCGGAGTTTTTGGAGCTTTTGCAGACCGAGTCTTCCAGGAATTTGCATATGACTTGGGTGATGTGGCCCTGATGCTGTAAGGCGATCACTTCACGTTCTTTCTTGAGCTCGGAGGCGAGGGTAGTCTCAATGCTGAATTGGCCGACCTCCGACGCCTTTTTGATGCGCGTCTCCAGGCTTTCTATCCTTTCATTTGTGTAAAAATCACATGAGATGTCGAATTGGCCTTTTTGGCCTTGGATATTAACGCCTTGACTGACGTGTTGCGCTTGTTTTTGATCTTGACGATCTCCCAGCATTTTAGTCCTCCATTCTCTGCGACTGCGTTTGGTTGCTTGGTCCTTCAGAATGCTGCTCTTGGGATTGGGACATCCTTCGTTTTGTCCGAGCTGCCGTTATAACAATGCCCAGCAAGGCGATGATCGTCCCGATAAACCATTCCATATCGGCCGTGGAAATAGTCATGCTGTGTTCCTCGATGGGTCGTCTACTTCTGCTAGTCGCGGGGGCGCGGGCTATAGGACTGGAGGCCGTCGATGTGCTCGTGAAGGTCGGGGTTGATGGGGTTCCACATGGGGTCGAGAACGAAATCGATCCCCTCGCGTCGCGCTAGCTTCGCGGCCGGGACGAAGTCGCTGTCCCCGGAGATGAGCACGATCTTGTCGGCAAGCCGTTTGAACGCCAGGGCTGCAATATCGAGGCCGATGCGCATGTCAACGCCCTTTTGAACGATGTCGGGTTTGACATCTGCCTCCGTTAGGTCGCTGATCTTGATGCGCTGGCGAAGAAGGTCCATCAGCTTGGATTTTTCGACCGTCCAACCACTCCTGTCCCTTATTTCGCCCCGCCTGAGAGCGACCTTCCGAAGTTTTTTGAGTTCCTCGAAAAACCGCAACTGGAAATCGGCCTGTGCGGTTTTGGAGAAATCGACGAGCCGTCCTGTTATGGGATTGTGGAGCTTTTTGGCGAAGGGGGGGCAGTCGTAATAGAAGATGCGATAAAGCTTTTCGCCTGCTTCCTGGTCGACATGCTTCAGCGCCAGCGTAAAAAGATTCTTCGCGACTGAGTGGGGGTCGTGATGGGCGGCGCCGTCGTACAGCGCGCGATAGCGTTTTTGGAAAAAACCGCCGTCAATAAGGACTGCTGTTGGCATAATGGCACACCTCCATACGAGAACATAATCGGAACTCCTGGGCTCGGCACCCCCGCGATTTGTTGTTGGAGATGCTTACTGCCAGGAGTCTATGAAAAGATTATAGCTGGAATTCTCGCAGGATTCAAGTCGACGCATCAACTCACGTAAGATGTCCCCGAACATGGCCCCGTCAACTCACCTAAGATGTCCTCCAACGGCCAAAGTGTCCCACTGATTATAAACCTCAACACCCTGTTGGCGTTCTGCATTTTGGCGTCGCGGCCGACCTCGCTCTGGGCCGGGTCTCCCGAGGATTCCATGATGACGGAGCTGGATGACGAGGAGGCGCCGCCCCAGGCGCCGCGCAAGGCCTATCTCTTCGCCGATCTCGACTATTTCGACCCGACCGATCTGGCCAACCAGCTCCTGGACGCGACCGGACAAAGCCTCTCTCTGAGCGGCGCGTCGGGATCGAATTCCGTCTCCGCCGCCGGCGCCTGGGGCGGGCGCGTGGGAATGCTCTTCACCCTCGATCCGAAGCTGGCCCTCGGCGGGAGCTTCGGCTACATCGCCGGCCCGCGGCTCTCCGAAAGCGCCCAAGGCACGGCGAACGGCGGCGGAGCCTTCACCTTTTCGGCGATGGGCATCGGCTGCTCGACCCCTTTGACAACCGGCACGGCAGCGGGGTTTTCCTGGGAGGTCGAGCCATCGATCCTCTACGGGCGATTCGGCATCGCTTTCCGCTACGCCCAATTTCCCGGCGGACTCTCGAGCGGCGGGCAATTCACCCGGGAATGGGCCTCCTTCGGAAGCTTCTTGGAAGTCGCCTTTTAGCTTTATCGCGAAATGCTGCGGCGCGAGAGATCGGACAGCCAGCGAGCCGCTTGTCCCAAGATCGTGTCGAGCGCGCGGTCGGCGGCGGTGACGCCGCTGTAGGGATCGTTCCCCGGGGCGTCCTCGACGTCCTCGAATCGCCGCGTGCCCACAATGCGTCCCGAGCGGGCTTTCACAAGACGCATCTCAAGGGACATCCGCACGCGGCTGGGTTTGGCGAAGAACTCTTGAACGAGGAGCAAGTCATCGACGTCGAGCCTGTAGTCGGCGGCTTCCGGGTGGGGCTCCGCCGCGACGGAGCCCCAGGCGCCTTTCTCCTCCAGGTATCGGACGAGCGCCGCCTGCAGCATGCGAGCGGGGGAGTCCACCCACTCATTGACGGAATAATAAAGCAGCTCGCCGGGACGAGGGGAATAGGCCATGAGACGCGTCTCGAAGCCGGCCCTGGCCCTCGGGACGGACACCGCCAAAGCCGGCGCCCCGAAAGCGGCTTCTTTCGGCGCCGGCGCAGGGTCCTGGGCCGAAAGCTGATAGAAGCGGACGCTGTCGCTCGCGCCGAGGCCCGGGCTCAGGCAGCCGGCCGCCGCGGCGGCCGCCGCGGCGAAAAGGACGCCGTGCCGAGTCATTCTCCAGGCCCCTTCTCTCGCCCGGGGGAGGATCCAAAAAGAAGCAGATTGGGCTGGCGCTCGACGCGCCGCGCCGCGCGGTCGAGCGTCGCCGCGAGTTCTCTTAGCTGCGCGATGAGCAGGTCCGCGTCGGATAGGGCTTTCCCGGCGCTCCGTTCGATCTCGGGGCCGCGAGCATCCAGCCTCCCGGTGACCCGCTCGAGGCTCTTGAACGTCTTCCTGAGGGCGGCGCGGTTGTCCTTGCTCACGACGTCCCGGAAGTCGACCGCGAGCGCGTCGAGATCGGCGAGGAGCTTCGAGGCGCTTCGGTCGACGAGGAGCCTGGAGACTTCCTCGTTGACTTGGAAATAAAGCGATGGTCCCGCCGGTATCGCGGGCGGGGGCTTGCCCGCCTCGGGCGCCAGCAGCGGGGAGTCGCGGCTGCCGCCCCGCAAGTTGACGATCGCGAGGCCCGTGAGCACCTGCGTGTCGAGGACGGCGACGGTGTCCCGCTTGATGGGCGTCCCGTGGAGGATGTCGAGCGTGAGCCGCACCTCCTCGGAATTGGCGGGATTCAGGGCGATCTGCTCGACCCGCCCCACCTCGACGCCGCGGTATTTGACGGGGGCGTCGACGCTGAGGCCCGACACCGACTCGCGCATGAAGGCGTAGTAGCGGTCGTAGGCCTTTCCATATCCCGTCTTGCCGAGCCAGAGCGCGGCCGCGAAAGCCGAGAGTCCCAAAAGGAGGATGAAGGCCCCCACGGCGACGTAGTTGACTTTGGGTTCCATCGTCAGGAGCCTCTCTTGATGGCGGCCTGGCTGCGGGCGGAGCGGCCGCGGGGGCCGTGGATGTATTCTCTCACGGTCGGATCCTCCGAGCGGGCGAGCTCCTCCATGGAGCCCGTCATCAGGACCCTCCCGCGGCCCAGCATCGCGACCCGGTCCGCGAGACCCCAGAGCGAGTCGAGATCGTGGGTGACCATGACGACGGTGAGCTTGAGGGCTTCCTTGAGCCGCCGCACGAGATCGTCGAAGCCGGCCGCGCTGACAGGGTCGAGCCCCGACGTCGGCTCGTCGAGGAAGAGGATGTCGGGGTCGAGGGCGATGGCGCGAGCGAGAGCCGCGCGCTTTCGCAGGCCCCCGCTCAGCTCGTTCGGGAGCTTCAAGGCCCCGTCGAGCGGAAAGCCCGCGAGGGACATCTTGAGCGTCGCGATGTCGAAGATCAGGCTTTCGCTCAAGCCGCCCTGCTCGCGCAGCGCGGCGGCGATGTTGTCGGCGACCGTGAGCGACGTAAAGAGAGCTCCCTGCTGGAAGAGGACGCCGCAGCGGCGGCGAAGGGCGAGGAGCTCCGAGCGGGAGAGCGAGCCCGTGTCCTTCCCGAAAAGCCGGATCGAACCGGAATCCGGCTTTTGCAGGAGCAGTATCTCGCGCAGGAGCACCGATTTTCCGGCGCCGTTGACGCCGGCGATCGCGAAGATTTCGTCGGGATAGACGGAGAGCCGGACTCCGTCGTGCACCACGGCCTCGCCAAAGCGGGTGGAGAGGCCCTCGACCTCGATGACGGGCGCCTTGGCCATCATATGTTCCAGACGCTGAAGAGAATGGAGAAGGCGGCGTCGAAAACGATGACGAGGAAAATGCTCTGGACGACGCTCTCGGTCGTGCGCCGCCCCACGCTCTCCACGCCGCCGCTGACCTCGAGCCCCTGGCGGCAGCCGACGAGGGCGATCGTCGCCGCGAAGATGGGGGTTTTTCCGACGCCGATGACGTAGTGCTTGAGGGCGACGGCGTAGGCGAAGCGGGAGAGGAACTGCGGGAAGCGGATGCCAAGATCGGCCGAGGCGATGATCATGCCTCCCATCACGCCCACCGCGTCCGCGTAGACGGTCAAGAGCGGCAGGGCGATGGCGAGGGCGAGGAGGCGCGGCAGGATGAGGTAGTCCAAGGGAGAGATGCCGAGCGCGCGCACGGCGTCGAATTCCTCCGTGACGCGCATCGTGCCGATCTGAGCCGTGTAGGCCGAGCCGGATCGTCCCGCGACGAGAATGGCGGTGATCAAGGGGGCGATCTCGCGGAGCATCGATATCCCGACGAGATCGACGATGAAGATATTGGCGCCGACCGTTTTCAGCTGCTCGGCGCCCTGGTAGGCGATCACGATCCCCATCAGAAAAGAGAGCAGTCCCACGATCGCGAGCGCGTCGAGCCCGTCGCGATGGAGGCTTAGGAGAAGCGAGCGCCATCGGATGGCGCCGGGCCGGCGCGCGGCCTGAGCGAGGCCCGCGAAGGCCTCGCCGACGAAAGCGATGGCGTCTCGAGATTGGCGCGCGGCGCTCCAGGCGCTACGGCCGACGTGCTCCAAGCCCCATTTGCGGGGCGCGCGATGCGGAATCGGGCCGCGCGTCTCGGCGACCAGGCTCAGGAGAGACTCGATCTCCCGGGAAGCTCCCTTGAGAGCGACGGAGCTCCCCTTGCCGCGCAGGCGCTCGATCATCCGGCGAAGGAGCCAGGCACCGCTCGTGTCCATCGCGGGGATGCCGGCGACGTCGACGGAGATCTCCGGTGAGTTCGGAGGGCGCAGGGCTTCAAGCCGGCGCTCGATCAAGCCCAGGCGGCCGACGGTCCACGCCCCGGAGCACGTGATCGCGCCGCCCTCGACGGAGATCGTTTCGCCTTCAATCGAGGTCATGGCAGGATATCTTAAAGCAACAATTCGGCCCGCGCGCAGAGGCCTCTCGGCGGCCTGCGCGTGCGGCGCCGGAGCAAGGCCGTTTCGTTGTTCTCCTAGCGTGGCGCATCGACGCCGTACTATGGCCGAAGAGATCGAGGTCCTTGGGATATATTGAACTTGGCCGGGCAGTCGGGGAGAGCCGCGCGGGCGGGCGTCCGGGGCTTGGCGGCGGCCTCAAGGATGTCGAGGACGTCGGCCCAAGCGCGTCTCTGGAAAGCGCAGCGGCGGCCGTAATCAAATAGAGCCTTGATTTCCGACGGCCCGAAATCCAATAGGCTGCGGTAGGGATAGTCGGCGGGGACGACGGTAACGCGGAGTCTCATGCCATGGCGCCGCGAGAACGAATACGCGAGCGCCAAGCGGCTTCTCATGTCGCTGTCTAAGGCCGCGGTGAGGCCGCGCAGGAAAATAGGCATGGTCCTGACCGGAGTGATCCGCAGCGGCTCGCGAAGCTGGCCGTCCACCACCATGTAGACGTTGCCGCCGCGCAGAGGAACAAATCGATCCGAAAGGACCGACATCATCCCCGGCGCAAAGAGCAGAGGAGCGGTCGTGCCGCCGTCGACGTGCATTTCATCGAAAACGCGCCCCGCCGCCTCGACATGGATCAAGACGGGAGGGAAAAAGCCCGGGACGCTGGCCGAGGCGGTCAGCACGTCGCGAAAGAGCTTGAGCGCCGCAGAGCCGCCTCGCTCGGCGATGGCGCCCATGTTCCAGACGACGGTCTGTTCGCTGTCGAGGTCGGTGGTCGCGACAAGGAGAAGTCGCCCCTTCGAGGATTCGGCGGCCACGGCCCTCAAGAGCCGCTCCGTGACGAAGCTGTCGACCAACTCGCGCAGCGGCTTGCCTTGGTAGAGGCTTGCTCCGAAGGGCGCGGCCAGCCAACGGGGGCGCAGCAGGCGGCGGGTGCGGGGAGCCGAAAATGCTTCCACCATCGGCGCATCCCAAGCGGGTCCAAGAAAGGCAAAGGGCGCGATGAGGGCGCCCGCGCTGACTCCCGTGACGACCTCAAAAGAAGGGCGCGTCCCGAGGCGGCTCCACCCCGAGAGGACTCCGGCTCCAAATGCCCCCCCAACGCCTCCTCCGGACAGGACGAGAATGTCGGGACGGCCGTCCTTGGCCGAGCGTCCGATATGCCGGAGCTGAGGGGCCAGGCGGTTGATGAAATCCTGCCGGGGCATTTCACCGGCCCAGCGAACCGAGGATGGAAAGCCGGGCGGCAGGGCGGCCGCATACAAAGGAAGCGGGGGGTCTTTTCTCGCCAATCCGGAGCAGGCGGCCATAATGGCGGCGCACAAGAGGCAGGAGTCCAATGCGGTTGTTCGCGCTAAACGCGAGTTTGGCGGCATCATGGCGAGCTCTTCGTTTCGTCGGTCCCATCGAAATTGAAAGCAACGTAGCCGCCAAAGATTTCCGGTAGCTTCGTTGCAATACACCGCATCGCCAGAGGAGGATGCTGATGAAAGACAGCCCCAAGTTCACCAGGAAGAAGCTCGCGCAAGCCGAGAGCCAGGAGAGGGTTCGGCGGGAGAGATGCGAATGCTGCGATTCATGCCGCTGCCTTGAGCACAGGGAATGCGTCTGCGGCTGCGACGGTCTTGCATTTAAATAAGCGCATTTATCGCGATGGCCTCCAAGGGCTGGGTGTCTTGGGTGGTCGGGCGCGGCTCGATCGGGCGAAGCGTGAACTGCGCAGGGCGTTTGGGCGAGGTTAGGCGATCGCTGGCACAAGCGTTGCCGGAGCATTCGACAGAGGAGGCGATCCATGGGACATATGGCGGGGAAGCTTGAGGAGTTCCACTCATTGTTGGGCGCGTTGGAGAAGGAATACCCGGAGGAGATTAAAGGATTCCTTTCCTTCATGAAAAAGGCGGAGAGCGGGCCGGCGCTCTCGGCGAAACAGAAGGAGATCATCAGCGTCGCTCTCGCGGTGGCGGCTCAGTGCGAATGGTGCATCGCTTTCCACGTCTCTGCGGCCGTCTCCCAGGGGGCCACCCGAGGAGAGATCGTTGAGGCGGGCTTCGTCGCGGTCGTCATGCATGGTGGCCCGGCGCTGACGTACCTGAAACCCCTGGTCGATGCCGCGGATGAATTCGCCGGGAAGACGGGAAAAATCTCGCAAGTCTCTGGATCAGGGAACGGCGCCGGGGCCTGAGAATGCCGCGCGAGACGCGCCACGTCGAAATACCGAGCGGGGACGTTTTGCTCAAGGGCGATCTCGCGGAACGGCTGAAGGCGAAGGGGCTCGTCATCTTCGCCCACGGGAGCGGAAGCGGGCGCCTGAGCCCTCGCAACCGCTTCGTCTCCCTGGCGCTTCAAGAGGCGGGGTTTTCGACCCTTCTCGCCGACCTTCTCACGGAGCGGGAGGAAGAGATCGACCGGTTCACGGCGAAGCTGCGCTTCGACATACGGCTCCTGGCGGACCGGCTTCTCGGCTTGGCCGATTGGGCGCGGCGGCTACCCCATGCCCAAGCCGTCCCTATCGCCTATTTCGGGGCGAGCACGGGGGCCGCGGCGGCTCTGATCGCGGCCGCGGAGAGGCCGGAGGGCGTCTTCGCCGTCGTTTCGCGGGGCGGCCGCCCGGATCTCGCGATGAAGCAGCTTCATGCCGTGAAGGCGCCGACCCTGCTCATTGTCGGCGGGGACGACGCGGAGGTCTTGCGGCTCAACGAAGCGGCCGCGCGGCTCTTGACGGCGGAGCATGAGCTCCGGATCGTGCCCCGGGCGACTCATCTGTTCGAGGAGCCGGGCACCCTGGAGAAAGTCGCCCAAATGGCGGCCGACTGGTTCTCGGCGCACGCGGCAGAGGCTGGTTTGTTGCAATTAAAGCGGTAGGAATGAAATCCCGCTGGGCCCCTATCGTCAAATCGACTCCGCGGCACGGCCCGCTCCCCAATATGGAAGACTACGCGAGGGCCTGCGCCGATTTCTCGTGGGGGCTGTCCGACAAGAGCTTTCACGATTTCCAGACGGAGGTGGGCTCAACATCGCCTATGAGGCGGTCGATCGCCACGTCGAGGCTGGACTCGGGAGGCGCGTCGCGATCCGCTGGATGGGCAAGGACGGAGCTGTCCGCGATTTCACTTACGCCCAGCTCAAGACCTTATCGGACCGCTTCGCCAACGTCTTGAGCGGGCTGGGCGTCGGCAAGGAAGAGCCCGGCAGGCGACGGCGTGGCCGGCGCGTTTTACGGCTATGTTTTTCCCTACCTACCCATGGAAGCCGGCCGTGCCGAACTGAAGATCATTCCGGGCTATTTCACCTCGAATTTCAAACAGGCGGATCTGGGAGGGATCTACCCCAGTCCTCAATTCATCTCTCGGGCGAGACCGGCTCTCTGGCCCTCGTGATGGATCCGTTCGGAAATCCCCGGGGATTCCGCCTGCCCATCGTCCTGGGAGGAAACTATTTCGCCTACGACCAAGAGGCCACGGCCAGCAACTCCGCGGGCTCGCTGCAAGTGACGGATTCGGAGGGCCGCTTCGGGGCGGCCTTGGGCGTCGGGGCCTCCGTTCCGGCCGGGAAGTATTTCCGCGTCACGCCTTTTCTTGTCGGATCTCTGGGCCCGGGAAATTTTAAATACTGTTCTTCCGATAGCGGCTCGGTGTCGAGTTTCGCATGTAACCAGTCCCACGGCCCCGATGGATTCGCCACTCCCGGAGTCACCGTGAGCTACCGGCCCTGGGACGTGTCCTTCGTCTACGTCTATGACGTTCCCAGCAAATACATGCCGACCGTCAATGTTTACTCCCTGACTTGGGCGAAGCACTTCGACTGGACCCGCAAGCCGGCGAGGACAACCCAAATCCTCAGCTAAGCCCTGAAAGTCCGCGTTCTCGACGCCGCCGGCCGGGGACGCGGTCGGCCAGAAGCCGCCGCTCGGGCCTCGGCCTCCTGCCTGCGTAGGTCGGCCTCCGGCACGCCCCGGCCCACGGCATCGAGAACGCTCCTTGAGACCAACGCGATCATGCGGGCAAAGTTATCCACAGGGTGGGTTGGCTGACGAACTTGGAGGGGCGCTGGGACTTCGCTACGTCGCCCAGGATGGCGACAACACGGCCCAACGAGCGTTTTCGAACTCCGTCAAGAACGCGAAGCCATCCGAGAGCCGCAAGATCAATCGCCGCGCGTGGCGGATGATCACGCCCGCATGGCAGAGCAGGCGAAAGCGCAGGCTCTTGATCGAGAAGCCCTGCCAGCTCTCCGGCAGGGCCGCCAGCTTGAACATCCGCGCCAGATTGTAGGCCAAGAGCGCCGTCTGGAAGTACGCCGCGTTGGCCAAGAACTCCCCGCACGGCAGCCAGTGCAGCGCGAAGCCGTTCTTGGCTTCCCCAATGGCCTTCTCCATTCTCCCTCGGCCGTTGTAAAAGTCCAGGACATCCTCCGCGCTCAAGTTTTCGGGAAGACTGTTGATGATGGGGTAGTACTCGATGGCCTTGCGGAACAAGTCCAATTGCCCCGTCCGCCGCACCACCACCAGCCGGAACGCCGGCAGCCGCGATTGCGCGCGGCTCCCCTGTTGACCGGGCGCGTGGACCGTCTCGGCCAGCAAGAAGACGTCGCGCCCTCTCACCACCAGCCGCCAATCTTTATCGGGAATCGCCTCAATCGTCGTCATCACCGCGGCATCCAAGTCGGCCCGGATCGCGAACTCGATGCCGTTCTTGTGGCAATACTCCATGACCTTCAACTGGTAGCCCGCGCTGTCCGACCGAAACCTAAGCTTCACGCCGCCCAATCGTCTGCGGCACCAGCGCAACAGAGACAGGATGTGCAACTGGGGCGAGGCGTTGCCTTCTCGAAACACCCCGCCCACGAAAACATCCAACTCGTCGAGCCAGGCCAGCAAGGGATTGTAGCCGTCGATCCCCTTGTAGGTTCGCTTGGCGGCCTTCTTGTCCGACTCGATCACCGTCGAATCGATATCCAGCGTCACCGTCTGCCCCGGCTTGAGACACCGCAACGCCTGGCGGCTCACGATCTCGCCCAGACGCGTCAAGCTCCTTTGCGTGAATCGCCGCAGAAACTCCCCGAAGCTGTTGGCCGCCGGAAGCCCCGAAAACGCCAGGCGGCCAAGACCCACGTCCCCCTTCAGCACGCGAGTGTCCTCCAACCCCTCGCCTCCCGCGATCAACGTCGTGGCCAGGCCCAGGATATAGTCCGATGTCGTGTAAGCCCCTCGCCGCTTCCAGAGCCCGGGCAAGCCGTCGAGAGCTTCGACGAGCCCCGTCTGGTGCGCCAGCTCCGTAAGCATCGGCAACCCCGCAAACGACGTCGTCACCACTTCTTTCGATTTTTCGACTTTCCAACGGTGCCCATTCT
>JAJZAK010000017.1 GCA_021799485.1 bacterium
TTGCCCACTCGATTCACGCGCCGACGAAGGATTTTCGCCTCGATGGGGTGTCCACTTTTAAATCGTAAATCCAGGGAAAACTGTCCACTTTTAAAAAATTCCTGACAGACCGGCCCCGTTTGCTTGACAGCTTTCCCTCGGCCTGCTATCATGATTTCAGCCGTCTAACGCTACGAAGCGAAGCCCCGGGGAGTTCGGGGTCCCTTCGCGGGGAGAAAAAACCATGACGGAAATCCAACTGACGGACGCTTCCTTCGACCAAGAGGTCATCAAGAGCCAACAACCCGTCCTCGTCGATTTTTGGGCCCCCTGGTGCGGCCCCTGCCGCATGCTCGCTCCCGTCATCGAGGAGATCGCCTCCGAGTACGCCGGCAAGATCCGCGTCGCCAAGATCAACACCGACGACCACCCCAACGCCGCGGCGCGCTATAAGATTTCCGCGATCCCGACGATGCTCTTTTTTAAGGAAGGCAAGGTCGTCGAGCAGTTGGTCGGGGTCCACTCCAAGACCGAGATCAAAAAAACTCTCGACACCTTGGTCGCCGCATAGTGCCCGAGCCGGATCAATAACCTCTTTTGCGCATCCGGCCCCTCGGGGCCGGCCTCGTTGCCCGTACCGCCGTAGTCCGCTAGATGAAACCGCGCCTTTTCCTCATCGACGCCCACTCCTACATTCATCGCGCCTACCACGCGCTGCCTCCGCTGACCACCTCGAAGGGCCTGCCCGTGGGGGCCCTCTACGGCTTCGCCCGGATGCTCCTGAAGCTCCTGCGCGAGGAGAGTCCCGACGCCGCCTGCGCCTGCTTCGACAGTCCCGGCCCCACCTTCCGGCATAAGCTCTTCCCGCAATACAAGGGGACCCGCAAGGAGATCGACGAGGACTTAAAGCGCCAGCTGGAGATCTCCCGGGACGTGGCGCAAGCCCTGGGTTTCTCCATCGCCGCCCTTCCGGGCTATGAAGCCGACGATCTCCTCGCGACCCTCGCCAAGACCGGCCGCGACAACGGCTTCGAGGTGGCGCTCGTCACCTCGGACAAGGACGCCCTCCAGCTCGTCGGCCCCGGCGTCAAGGTCTACAACGCCGCGAAGGGCGCCTGGATGGCGGAGGACGAAGTGCGGTCCAAATTCGGGGTGCCGCCGCGGCACATCGTCGACTACCTGGCGATCGCGGGCGACAACATCGACAACATCCCCGGAGTGCGCGGCATCGGGCCCGTGGGAGCGAAGAATCTCGTCAACCGCTACGGAGGCGTCGAATCGATTCTTCGCGCCGCGCGGCAGGGCGACGCCCGCATCCCCCCCAAGGCTCTCCAAAGCCTCCGGGATTCCGAGGAGACGCTTGAGAAAGCCAAGGCCCTCATCGCCCTCAAGGAAGACGCCCCCATCGATCTGCCCCGCGAACGCCTGCGCCCGCCCCGCCCCGATTTGAAAGCCCTTCCCCCTCTTTTTGAGCGCCTTGAGTTCCACTCCCTTCTCAAGGAGGTCCTGGGCGGCGACGCCCCGGCCGGAAACGGCGGCAACGCCGAGCCGGAGCCGGCCCATGCCTACAAGGAATCCGGCTGGGATAAGTTTCTGGCCGCGGCTCTCAAATCCCCGGAATATATCGCCATGTCCGGATGGAGGCTCGACGAGGCGCCGGCCGACGGGGAATCCTTCGCGGCGGCGGCCCTGCCGGACGGGCAGGCGGCGTTTCTCGACGATCAGGCCCTCTCGAGCCGGCGCCGCGATCTCGAACGGCTCCTCTCCTCCAAGGCCGAGAAGGCGGCCTACGATCTCAAGGAGACGCTCAAGGCCCTGGGCCCCTCGGCCGCCGCCCTCAAGGAGCCCTACGGCGACGCCCGGCTCGCCCAATATTGCCTCAATCCCTCGCAAGCCAAGGCTCCGGCCCTCAAGTCCGCCAAGGAATGGCGCGGGGCTCTCGCCGCCCGCCTCGAGAAGGCCTCCTTATGGCCCGATCTCAAGCGCCGGATGCGGGACGCCGGAGTCCTCAAGCTCTACGAGGAGATCGAACTCCCTCTCGTCGCCGTCCTCAAGCAGATGGAGGAAACCGGCATCGCCGTGGACGGCGATTACCTCAAATCCCTCGCGAAAAAATTCGACGCCCAGCTCACCAAGCTCCGGCTCGACATCGATTCCCTCGCGGGCTCTCCCGTCAACCCCAATTCCCCTCAGCAGCTCGCCGCCCTGCTCTTCGACAAGCTCCGTCTCCCGGTCGCCCACAAAACGCAGAAGGGCAAGCGCTCGACGGACGAGGAGGCCCTGAGGGCGCTCGGCGGCCGTCATCCGGTCGTCGAGAAGCTTCTCGCCTTTCGCGAACTCTCCAAGTTCCAATCGACCTACGTGGACGGGCTCCTCTCCCACATCAGCCCTCGCGACGGCCGGGTCCACACCCGCTTCGACCAAGCCCTGGCCGAGACGGGGCGGCTTTCGAGCTCGAACCCGAATCTCCAGAACATCCCCATACGCACGCCCTTGGGGCTTGAGATCCGCCGCGCCTTCGCGGCCGAGAAAGGCCATCTCTTCGTTTCCGCCGACTACTCCCAGATCGACCTGCGCGTGCTGGCGCACGTCTCGGGCGACAAGGGCCTGCGCGACGCCTTCGAGCGCGGCGAGGACGTCCACGCTCGCACGGCCTCCGAGGTTTTTCACGTCCCTCCGGACTCGGTCAGCGATGACATGCGCCGCAAGGCGAAGGCCGTCAATTTCGGCCTCGCCTACGGCCAGACCCCCTTTGGGCTCTCCCAGACGCTCGGCATCCCCCAGCCCGAGGCCGCCGCGATCATCGCGCGCTATTTCGAGCGCTACTCGGGGGTCAAGCGCTGGATCGACGAGAACCTCGAAGCCGCCCGCGAGGCCGGCTTCGTGCGCACCTTCCTCGGCCGCGTCCGCTATCTCCCCGAACTCAAAGCCCAAAACACGGCGCTGCGCCAGTACGCCGAGCGCGCCGCGACCAACACGCCCATCCAAGGCGGCTCGGCCGATATCATCAAGCTCGCGATGATCAAGTTCCACCGGGAGCGCTCCGCCGCCAAGAGCGGCCCTTTCCATGGCGCGCGGATGCTGCTCCAGATCCACGACGAGCTTCTTTTCGAGGTTCCGACGGCCGATGTGCCGTCCTTTTGCGAAAACATCCGTTCGCTGATGGAAGGGGCGGCCGAGCTCTCCGTGCCGCTTCGCGCCGACGTGGCGGCAGGCCCCGACTGGGGCGACATGGAGGCCGTGGAAGCATGAGATCGCGATGACTCCCCTTCAAGCCCAGAGTTTCGGAGGCGGGCCCTTTGACTTCAGGGGCCTGCCGAAAGCCGTCAAGACCCTCCTTCTGGCCAACGGCGCGGGCTTCATCCTCTTTCAAATCGTGGGCGGGCAGTTCGTCGAGATCTTCGGGCTCATCCCGAGGCAGGTGACGGGGTCCCTGTGGCTCTGGCAGCCCATCACCTACCTTTTCATCCATGGAGGGCTCCTGCACCTCCTCATCAACCTCTGGATCCTTTGGATGTTCGGCGTTCCGGTGGAAGCTCAATGGGGAAGCCGCGAGTTCTACAAATTCTATTTCCTCTGCGGCCTCGGCGCGGCCGCGACGCAGATCCTGGTCGCGCCGCATTCGGACATCCCCGTTATCGGCGCCTCCGGCGCCATCTACGGACTCCTGGTCGCGTTCGCGATGCTCTATCCCGAGGCCGTCATCTACGTCTATTTCTTCTTCCCCCTCAAGGCCGCTCACGCGGCGATCCTCTTCGGGCTCCTCGAGTTCTACTTCAGCATGAACAGCCCGGGCGGGCGCATCGCGCACTTCGCCCACCTGGGAGGCATGGCGACGGGCTATGTCTACCTGCGCTGGTGGTGGATCGCGAAAATCAAGATCCGGGCTCTTTGGCAAACGGTCGAGGAATCGACCCCCTTGGGCGGGATTTTCTCCAGTTCTCGGCCCCGCAGGGCTCCTCCCCGCCGCCCGCAGGCGCCCCGTCCCCCCCAGGAGCCGGAGATGGAGGACGTCGACAAGATTTTGGACAAAATCCTCGCATCCGGGCTCGACTCCCTCACCGACAAGGAACGCGAGATCATGGAGCGCTACTCCCGGAGGGCCAAATCATCATGAGAAAAGCGTTCGTCGCGGGCCTCACCGGCGGGATCGCCTCCGGGAAAAGCCTCGCCCTCGACGAGTTCCGCCGCTCGGGGGCGCGCGTCTTCTCCTGCGACGAGGCCGCCCATCGGCTGCTGCGCGAAAATTCCCGCGTCGCCCGAGCCGTCTCGCGGGCCTTCGCGGACGCCGCGGCGGCGGATGGATCGATCGATCGCCGCAAGCTTGCCCTCAGGGCTTTCGGGAACCCGCGGGACCGCCGCCGGCTGGAACATATCCTTCACCCCCCCATCCTCCGGGCGCTGCGCCGGGAGGCCTCGCGGGCGCGAGGAGGGGTGCTCGTCTGCGACGTGCCGCTCCTTTTCGAAAAGCGGCTCGCCTCTCTGTTCGACGCGACCATCCTTCTCTGCTCGACGAGAGCCGCCAGACTCTCCCGCCTGCGGCGATATCGAGGCCTGAGCCGATCCGAGTCCCTCTCCCGCATGAAAGTCCAATGGCCGGATCGCCGCAAGCGTCTTCTGGCGGACGTCGTCATCGAGAACCGCGGCGGCAAGGCCGATTTCCTTCGGACCATCCGTTCCTACGGACGAGCGATGGCCGTCATTTCCGCGTCGAACTAAGGAGCATTCCCATGGAAGAAACCGCTCAAGAACCGCAGAAGGCGCCGCAGGCCCCGCCCCCGCCGCAGCTCGATGTCCCGGCCCTGGCTAAAATGACGATGCCGCAGCTCGCCTCCATCGCCATGGACCTGGGCGCGGACGGGCCATTGACAGGCCTTCGCAAGCAGGAGCTGATCGCCAAAATCCTCGATGCCCAGCTCAAGGCCAACGGGATGATCCACGACGAGGGCATCCTCGAAATACTGCCCGACGGCTTCGGCTTCCTGCGCTCTCCCGAGTACAACTACCTTCCGGGCCCCGACGACATCTATATGTCCCCTTCCCAGATCAAGAAATTCGGCTTGCGCAAAGGCGACGCGGTCTCGGGATTCATCCGCCCTCCCAAGGAAGGAGAGCGCTTCTTCGCCCTCCTCCAGGTGACGAAAGTCAACGGCGTCGACGCGGACAAGCTCAAGGAACGGCCCTTTTTCGACAACCTGACGCCCCTTCATCCCGACGAGCGCTACACGCTTGAAAACGACCGCAACGAGGCGACGACCCGCCTGATGGACCTCATCGCGCCCATCGGCAAGGGGCAGCGCGGGCTCATCGTCGCGGCGCCCAAAACGGGCAAGACGGTCATCCTCCAAAAGATCGCCAACGCCGTCTCCGCGAACGAGCCCGGGGCCGTCCTCCTGGTGCTCCTCATCGACGAGCGCCCGGAGGAGGTCACCGATATGAGGCGCTCGATCAAGGGCGAGGTCATCTCCTCGACGTTCGACGAGCCGCCGGACCGGCATATCCAGGTGGCGGAGATGGTGCTTGAAAAGGCGAAGAGGCAAGTCGAGCTCGGCAAGGACGTCGTGATCCTTCTCGACTCGCTCACCAGGCTCGCCCGCGCCTACAACGCCATGGCGCCCTCGACGGGCCGCGTCCTCTCCGGAGGGCTCGAGTCGGGTTCCCTCCAAAAGCCGAAGCGCTTCCTGGGAGCGGCGCGCAACATCGAGGAAGGCGGCTCTCTGACCATCATCGCGACCACCCTGGTCGAGACCGGAAGCCGCATGGACGAAGTCATCTTCGAGGAATTCAAGGGCACGGGCAACAGCGAGGTCTACCTCGACCGCAAGCTCTCCGACCGCCGCATGTTCCCCTCTTTCGACATCAACCGCTCGGGCACCCGCAAGGAGGAGCTGCTTCTCTCGGAAGACGAGCTCAATAAGATGTGGATCCTCCGCAAGGTTCTCGCTCCCCTGGGCTCGGTCGAGGCCATGGAGCTTCTGCGCGACAAGCTCCTCTCGACCAAAACCAACAAGGAGTTCCTGAAATCAATCGAACTCTCGAGCGCCGGGGATTGAGGACCGGCACGGCGGCCGCCGCGGCGGCCGCAGCCGTCGCCGCCGTCTCCGCCTTGGCGTTCCCCATCGCGGCGGCGCCTTGGAGCAGCGGGGACACGGCGGAGGAGTGGCAGATGTACTCCGTGACGACGTCTCCCGGGCCGCCCGAGCCGGAGTCGGATTTTCTACGCAAGATCAACCGCCTCGTCTATGCCCTGCACCGGATCCGGCGCGGGGAATACGGCGGCGACGTCATCGCCCGCAAATACGGGACTTCGCTCAAGGGGCTCCAAGCCACGAACAACAACGAGCTCCTCTATTTGCTTCCCGGCCAAAAGATCACGGTCCTCAACAAGCCGGGCTATCTCTACCAGGTCCGGTCTCCCCGCGGCGAAAGCCTCGACCAGATCGCCAGGCGCTTCTACAAATCCGCCTCGTCCAGAAAACGATTCGAGGATGCCGTCGTCGAGGCGAACAACCTCCCCGGAGCGGCGTTGCTCCACTCCTACGTGTTCACCCAAGGGGCGCATCTCCTTCTCCCCGGAATCTCCTTCCAATTCGACACCTACCGCTTCCCCTTCCGGGGCTTCGGCTGGCCCCGCATCAGCTCCCGGTTCGGCATGCGCTACCATCCCATCCTTCACCGGCGCATCTTCCACGACGGGCTCGATCTTCCGCGGCCGTGGGGAAGCCCCGTCTACCCCTCTCGAAGCGGCGCCGTTCTCTTCACCGGCTGGAAAAACGGATACGGGAACCTCATCATCCTCAAGCACCGGGACGGCGCGACGACCTACTATGGGCATCTTTCCAAGATCGCGGTAAAGCAGGGCGACAAGGTCCTGCGCGGCAAGACCCTGATCGGGCGCGTCGGCTCCACGGGCCTTTCCACGGGCCCTCATCTCCATTTCGAGGTCCACGACCGCTTCGGGCGGCTTGTCAATCCGATCCATAAGATCGGCCGACGCTAGTGTAGTGCTTCATATGTCCCTTTACATTTCGCCTCGTCGAAGAATGCTCTCGCTCGTCGAGATCGAAAGTAAAGAAATGTTGGAAGCACTACACTAGGCTCACAACACTATGGCGGTCCGACTTCAACGACTGACCCCGTTCGCCGCGCCCGTCCTAAGCTCCATCCTGATCCTGCTCGCCGCGCCCGCCCAATATCTCGGCCGCCAGCAAGACGACCTCCTCTACATCCTGGCCTCCCTGGCGCTTTCCCACGGCCGCTATCATCTGCCGACAAGCCCCGCCTATATCCCGCTTGTCATGGTCAATCCCGGCCTGCCGACGCTCTTGCTTCCCGTCGCCTGGCTCTTCGGCATGCGCCTCTGGGCCTATCAGATCGCCGCCGCGCTCATGGCGGCGGCGCTTCCCTGGGCGTATGCCGCCTGGCTCTCCCGGCGCGCCGAGGAGCCGACGAGGTCCCTGCTCATCCTCCTATTTTCCTCGAGCCCCCTGGTCTTGTCCCAGTCCGGATGCGTCATGAGCGAGATCCCTTATCTGCTCCTTCTCCTCCCCTGGCTTCTCCTGCTCGAGAAAGCTCCGGGAGAGCGCCCCGCGCGCCGCGGCGCATGGCTTTGGGCCCTCTGCGAACTGAGGCTCGCGGCCCTCTCTCTTTTTCCAGCGGCCGTCGCCGCCGCCCCGATGGGACGCCGTCGGCGGCAGGCCGCCATCGTCGCGGGCATCGCGGGCGGCGGACTTCTCCCCTGGTTTTGGTGGTCCCACGAACACGGAGGCGTGCAAAAGGTGTCCGAGTTCTTTTTGGCGGCCGGCTCCGCGCGCCGCGTCATCCCCGCGGCCTATGCCAACGCGCTCTATTACCTCCAGGCTTGGGCCCAGACCTACGGACCGGCGGCCTGGCACGCCCACCCTTGGTTGGCGCGCGGCGCCGGAACGCTTCTGGCCCTCGTCGCGGCGCGCGGCGCGGCGCGTTTGTGGCGCGAGAACTCTGCGGAACGCCCGGCGCTGTGGGCTCTTGGCGGTTCGACGATCCTTTATCTCCTCTGGCCATGGCATTACCATCGCTATCTGATGACGCTCCTTCCATGGCTTCTCTGGTGCTTGGCGCGCGGCGCCGGAGCGCGGCGAGCCGCGCTCCTGTCCCTCCTGCTGGCCTGTCAATTCTCTTGGGGCTCCCTGGCGTGGATATCGGGGCGGTCCCCTGACGCGAAACCAGGACTCCAGGAGACCTACTCTTGGATTCGCGAGCATACCCAGCCCTGGGAGGCGCTATCGAGCCCCCTCTACGTCAGAGACGGCCTCTATGCCCGGAGGCCCTGCCTCCCCCTCCCCGATGCCGGCTCCGCGGCGTCCTTTTCAAGCCGTCTCAAACGGATTCAAGCGAGAATTATTCTTAGAGAAACCAGACTCGATCTCGGATTTTCCGACCCGAAGTCTTCCCTGATACTCCAAAGGCTGTCGAGGGATTACGTTTGGCTCGACGACCCCGCATATTTCCGCAGAATCTACGACAATCCGCGCGAAAACGCCGCCATCTATGAGCCGCTCTGACAGGCGGGCGGCGGCTTGGGCTCTGGGCTTGGCAGGCGCCCTCTTCTACCTCGGATGCCCTTCCTACCGGTTTAATTTCGACGGGGTCGCCTGCGCCATCGCGGTCGAGCTGGGAGATTGGAAGCATCTCGTCCACGGGAATCATCTCCTCTACGGCGCGATGGGACGGCTTTTCCTCGACGCCTGGACGTTCGCGGGATATCACGGCCGCGCCCTTCCGGCGCTCGACGCCATGGATTCCTTATTCGGCGGAGCGGGCCTGGCCGTCTTTTTCTTGGCTCTCCTCGATTTGGGCTTCGATGGGGCCTTGTCCCTTGCCGCCGCGGCGGGCTTGAGCGTGAGCGCCGCTTATTGGATCTGGAGCCTTGAAGCCCAAGTCTATGTCCCGGCCGTTTTCTTCCTGCTCCTGGCCTTCCGGGAGCTTCTGAGCGAACGCCCAAGGCCTCTTCTCGCCGCGTCGTGGCACGCTCTCGCGACCTTGGGACACGCCGGCCACGCCCTCTTCCTGCCGGCCGGCCTCTGGATGCTTTCCCGCTCCTCCGCCGGGAAGAAGGGGGCCGGAATCTACGCCGCGGCTTGGGCGGCGCTTGTCGGCGCTTGCTATTTCGCGGCGGCCGCGTTCATCGTTCACCCGGACTCCTGGCGCCGTCTGGCGATCTGGCTTCTCGGAAGCGCGGCCCTGGGCCTCGGCGGAGCCTTCCACTGGCACACCGCGCCCGGCCTTCAGGCCGTCGCCGCCTGGCTTCTGGCCGCACCGAGGGTTTTCTGCGATCCGCTGGACCAGGCCCGTCCGCCCGGCTGGGGCTTGCTTCTCGGCGCGGCCGCGATCTCTCTCGCGATCTCCGGCGCCTGGAGGCTTGCCCGGGACCGCGCGACGAAGCCTTGGGAGGGAGCGATCTTTCTATGGCTTGGCTGCTACGCCCTTCTCTACCTTTCCTGGGAGCCGGCGACTCTCGTTTACCGGATTTCGGATTTGCCGGCTCTGTGGATCTTGATCGCCGTCGGCGCGCGCGCCTTGGGCCGCCCCGCCAAGCCTCTCCTCGCGTCTCTGGCGCTGGGGCTGGGTCTTTTTAACGGGCTCTTTCTCATCATCCCCTTTGAAAACCCGGCCGCCAACAGGGCCTATCAAGAAGCCCTCGGGATCGCCAAACGGACCCCGGCGGACGCCTGGATCGTCACCTCGGGAATCGGCGCCGTCTATCTGCCCTACTTCGCCGGAAGAAAGACGATCGACCGGCGCTACTATGAAGGGAGGCCGGAGGCTTTGCGGGAGCGCGTCGCGGCCCTTCTCGCCAGGGGAGAGACCGTTTACTGGGATTCTACGGCCAAAGACCCCAAGGAACCAAGTAGAAAAAATTGAAGATCGCCCCGGCGCTAAGAAAAGGCCCGAAGGGGATGGCGCCCCGGCGATCGATCAGGCGCCTGCGGATCAGCCACATTCCGTAGAGCGCCCCCCAGAAAGACCCGATGAAAAGGGCGTCGAACGCTCCCAAAGCCCCCCCCCAAGCCCCGATCGCCGCCAGAAGCTTGACGTCGCCGCCGCCCATGGCTTCCTTTTTGAATATTCTCTCGCCGATGGCCGCCACGGCCCAACCCGCCAGGAACCCGAAGAAGGCGCCCCAGAGGCTCCAGAGGACGGCTAGGTACCAAGGCGCCGAAGCCGCGCGCAAGAAGGGGTTGACGGGCGAGACGAGGAGCCCCAGAAGGAGAAGAGCCAAGGAAATCTCGTCGGGGATGATGCGGTGTTCCGCGTCGATGCAGGCGACGGCGATAAAAAGCCCGGCGGCCGCGCAGACGGCGCCCATCCAGAGAGGGGATTTCGGCCAGCGGCTCCAAAGGGCGGCGAAGAGAACGGCCGTCGCCGATTCGACCAGGGGATAGCGCGCCGATATGGAGCCCGAGCAACGCCGGCAACGGCCGCGCAACCACAGCCAGCTCACGATGGGCACGTTGTCGTAAAACGCCAAGGGATTAAGACAGAGGGGACAGCGGGAGCCTGGAGCGACGATCGACTCCTCGCGGGGAAGGCGCCAGATCAGAACGTTAAGGAAGCTTCCGTAAAGAGAGCCTAGGATGAAGCTCGCTAGAAGGGCCATCTGAAATTCAACGGGGGGGCCGCCTTACGCGGCCCCCCCGCCTTGCGAACGCTCCTGCAAAGAACGTCTTAGTACAACGTCCAGACGCTGCCCTTCGTGTCCGTATGCGTGCAACCCACCCACACCGTGCCGTAGTTGGCGTCGGCGGAGTTGTTGTCGTAGACCCACCCGCCCGGGTCGACGGACCAACTCCCGGTTGCCTGGTCGTTTTCGCCGATGCTCGCGGGATGGTAATTCGCAGGGTTCGACGCCGGTATCTGCGACATGTACTTCCCGTTGACCGTCAACGACACCATCTGGGACGGATAGACCCCTTCCAGGTCTCCGTAGTAGATGCTCAACGCCGACCGCAGGCCGGCGAGATTGCCCTTCGTGGCCCCTTCCTGGGACTGCCTGATGAGCGTTCCGAACTTCGGGATGGCGACGGCCGCCAGGATACCAATGATGGCAACCACGATCATCAACTCGATGAGCGTGAAACCCGAAGCGCTCGAACCGCTCTTGTTCATCCTTGACTTCATGCTAGTACACCCCCTTTCAGCTGGAATGACGTTATTCAAGGGGAAATGACTCGATCTCCAGCATAGCCGGCGACCAGCATGAGCCTCGTGCAATATATCCTTAAAACGTCCCTTATGTCAATAAAAATTAAGCCGAAGTCGCGGTGCGGCCCAGGCCCCAGGCCATGCACGCCGCGCCGACGGTGATCGAAGAATCGGCGACGTTGAAAACGGGCCAGACCCTGAAATCGAGAAAGTCGATCACGTGGCCGTAGACGATCCGGTCGTAGAGATTGCCCGCGGCGCCGGCGGCGACGGCGAGCAGCCCCCATCGAACCCAGGGGCTCCCGGAGCCCCACTTCCGCCGAAGATAAAAGACGCCGGCCAGAAGCGCCGCCGTCAGGACGATGAAAAAACCGTTGCGGCTCCGGCCCATCCCGAAGGCGGCCCCCGTGTTCTCCACGTACGTCAAGTGGAAAAAGGGCAGGAGCGGAATCTCGGAAACGGGCTTCAAGCGCTCGATCGCCCAAATCTTCGTGAGGCGGTCCAAGGAAAATATCCCCACGAACGCCCCGGGCGCCGCGAGCGAGGACAACGCTTTTCTCACGCGGACGCGACGGCCGTGGCGCAGCGGCCGCAGATGTCCTCATGCCGGGGATCGCTTCCGACGTCCTTTTGATATCTCCAGCAACGGGCGCATTTGCGGCCATCGGCCTTCAGGATCTCCACTTCGAGCGCCCCCGTTCCGCCCTGGAGCCGCGCCTCGGAGACGATGAACATCTCCGCCCAATCGAGCGCCTCTCCCTCGAGAGCCCGGGGCGGAACGTTTCGAAGAACGATCTTCGCTTCGAGCGATCCTCCCAGGACGCCCCCGCTGCGCGCCTCCTCCAAGGCCTTATGCGCCGCCGCGCGCAGTTCGAAAATTTTTTCCCAACGCTCTCGGGACGGCGGCTCGGTGGGCTGGCGGGAGGGCGCCTCGGCCGCGCCTTCCCGCCTTGCCGGCAGGCAGGCCAGGGCGGCGCGTTCGCCCCACCCCCACTCGCGGGGCTTGTGCCCCCAGGCCTCCTCCGCGGTGAAGGGCAGGATCGGGGAGAGGAGCGGCAGGAGGGAGCGCAGAATCTCGGCGAGCGTCCGCTGGGCGGCGCGCCTTAAAGGATGATTCCTGGGATACGTATAGAGCCGATCCTTGAGCACGTCGAAATAGAAGGCCGAGAGATCGAAGGCGCAGAAATCGACCAGGCGGCGCGCGGCCGACCGGAAGCCGAAATTCCGGTAATCCTCCAGGACCCGCTCTTCCAGCTCGCCGAGCCTCGCGAGCACGTAATTCTCCATCTCCGGCAGGCCCGCCGCGGGCTCTCCCGCCGCGTCCGGGACATAATCATGAAGATTTCCGAGGAGATAGCGCAGCGTATTGCGGACGCGGCGATAGGCGTCCACGACCCCCTTGAGAAGGTTCGCGGAGAGACGGACATCGTCCGACCAGTCGGAGAGGGCGACCCACAATCTCAGGACGTCGGCGCCGTACTGAGAGATGACCTCCTGGGGCGACACGACGTTTCCCAGGGACTTGTGCATCGCGCGGCCGTTCTCGTCAAGGACGAAGCCGTGGGTGAGGACCGCCCGGTAAGGCGGGGTCCCGTTGATCGCGCAGGAGGATAAAAGCGAGCTTTGAAACCAGCCTCGATGCTGGTCCGACCCCTCGAGGTAAAGGTCGCAGGGAAGCCCCCCGCCGGCGAGAACCGAGAGCCATGAGACCCCGGAATCGAGCCAGACGTCCAGGATATCCGTCTCCCGGCGGAAGCGTCTTTCCCCGCAGGAGGGGCACGATGTTCCTCGCGGCAAAAAATCCCAATCCTCGGGAGTGACTTCCGCCCCGCGATGGGCAAACCAGAAATCCGAGCCGTCCCTCGCCACCTTCTCCTCGACGGCCTTAAGGACTCCGTCGTCTTTCAGCCACGTCCCGCAGGCCGCGCAATAGAGGATGGGGATCGGCGTCCCCCAGAGCCGCTGGCGCGAGAGGCACCAATCGGGACGGGAGCCCACCATGCTGGCGATCCTCGCGCGGCTCGCGGCGGGGACCCAGCGGACCTTGTCGATCTCCGCGAGGACCCGCCCGCGAAGATCCTTTTTTTCAACGCTCATGAACCACTGCTCGGAGGCGCGGAAGATGACGGGGTTCTTGCAGCGCCAGCAGTGGGGATAGCTGTGCGAGATCTCCTCGCGGGCCAAGAGCAGGCCGCGCGCGGTCAAATCCGCGGCGACGGCCTCGTTGCCCTCGGGAAAGACGCGCAGGCCGCGCAAGAATTCGGGCGCCGCTTCCGCGAATCTGCCGGAGGCGTCCACGGGACAGAGGGTCTTGGGGTCGTCGTTGAGCCCCCAACTCAAGCCCGTTTGGAAATCGTCCGCCCCGTGCCCCGGCGCCGTATGGACCAATCCCGTCCCATCTTCCACCGTGACGTATTCGGCCGGGACGACCTTGCCCATGCGCTGTCCGTCGCTCGCGAAGGGGCGGCGATACTCATGGGATTGGTTCGGCTGAAGGCCCCCGCCGCTTAATTCCAGGCCCGACCACGCGCCTCCCAGCCGCGACGCGCCGATGATCTTGGCGACCTCGTCGGCTTTTTTCTCGGCGACGACGAACCGGCGGCTCCCTTGGCCCAACAGGGTGTATCGCAGGTCCGGATGGACCGCGACTCCGCGGTTGGCGGGCAGCGTCCAGGGCGTCGTGGTCCAGATCAGGAGCTCCGCGCCTTCGAGCCCCCGCGGCGCCCTCGCGAAGGGAAAAGCGACATAAACAGAGGGAGAGCGCTTCTCCTTATATTCCACTTCCGCCTCGGCGAGCGCCGTCTCGCAATGGACGCACCATAAAACCGGCTTCAAGCCGCGATAGACAAATCCCTTCTCCAGAAGCAGCCTGAAAGCGCGCAATGTCGCGGACTCGTAGTCCCGGGACATCGTCTTATAGGGATTCTCCCAATCGCCCAGGACTCCAAGGCGCTTGAAGTCCTCCCCTTGAAGAGAGATCCAGCGCTCGGCGAAATCGGCGGCCTCGTGGCGGAATTGGACGACATCCGTGATGCCGCGAGGGCCCGATTTCTTTTCCTTTAAAAGCGCCGTCTCGATCGGCAGGCCGTGGCAGTCCCATCCAGGCCGGTAAGAGATTTTGTGGCCCATCAGCGCCCGAGAACGGATCACCATGTCCTTCAAGATTTTGTTGAGGGCGTGGCCGATATGGATCGCGCCGTTGGCGTAGGGCGGTCCGTCGTGGAGGACGAAAGCGGTCTTGCCGTCGCGGCCCTTGGAAAGCTTCTCGTAAAGCCCGCCCCATTGCCCGAGCATCTCGGGCTCCCGCTTGGGCAACTCCCCCTTTAAGGGAAACGGCGTCTGGGGGAGGTTAAGCGTCGCCGCATAATCGCCCTTCGAAGCCGCGGTTTCGGGATGAGCTCTAACCATTCAGCAATTGCCGGCCGATAACGAGCTGCTGAATCTGGCTTGAGCCTTCGCCGATCTGGTAGAGCTTGGCGTCGCGGAAATACCGCTGGGCGGGAGAATCGAGCGACCCCCCCTCGGGGCCGATGAGATCGACGATCTCGGTCGAGGCCCTCATGGCGAGATCGCCGCTGATAAGCTTCGCCATCGACGCCTCGCGGGCGAAAGGCTTTCCCGAATCCAAAAGCCATGCCGCGCGATGAGTCAGCAGCCTCGCGGCGTCGATTTCCGCCGCGATCTGCGCCAACGTCTTCTGCGCGTAGGTGAGCCCCGGCGAGGGGATGTCGAGGCCATAGTCCGCGGGACGGGACTTGACGCGGCGGATTCCCTCCTCGAGGGCGGCCCGGGCGATGCCGACGGACACGGCCGCGATCGCGACCCGTCCGGCGTCAAGGACGCGCATCGCGTCCTTGAAGGCGCCGCCAACCTGGCCCACCACGTTCTCGGCCGGAAGCCGCATCTGGTGAAGGTGGAGCTGGGCCGTATCGGAGGCCCGGATGCCCATTTTCTTCTCGATTTTGCCGACGCCGAGCCCGGGGACGCCTTTCTCGGCCACGAAGGCGGTGAGCCGAGGCTTGCCGTCTCCATCCGTCCGCGCGAAGATGACGTAAATCCCGGCCACGGAGCCCTGCGTCGTGAACGTCTTCGAGCCGTTGAGAATCCAGCCTCCGCCGCCCAACGCGGCCTGAGTCTTGATCGAAGCGGCGTCCGAGCCCGCGCCCGGCTCGGTCAAGGCCCAGGCGCCCAGGACCGCGCCGGAGGCGAGCCGCGGCAGGTAGCGCCTTTTTTGATCCTCGTTGCCGTGCAGAAAGAGATGGTTGGCGCAAAGACCATTATGCGACTCGACCGTCAAGGCGAGCGCCGCATCCGCCCGCCCCAGCTCTTCAAGGACGAGGCAGAGGCTCAAGACGTCGAGGCCCATGCCGCCGTAATCGCGCGGAAGGACGATCCCAAAGAGGCCCTCTCGAGCGAGCTTCTTCGCGAGATCCCAGGGGAACGCCTCTTTGCGGTCGTTCTCCTGCGCCCGGGGGATGATCTCCCCCTCGCAAAAATCCCGAATGCGCTTTTGGAGTTTGAGGCGCTCCGGCCCAAGATCGAATTCCATGGCTCGATCATCTTAGAAAATGGAAAGCCCGGATGCTAGAAGACGCGGGAAAAGGCCCCGGCGGCATTGATTTTGATCATTGATCCATATCAACTCAATTAATTGACCATGATCATAGGTCCGCGCCGGCCGTCCGCGATATACTAAAGCCGTCGAAGATGGAACAAGGAGAACAAGCCATGAACACTCAGACGATCAAGACCCCCTTCGCCGCCCGACTGGCCCTCGTCGCAGCCGCCATCACCGTTTTCTCGGCGGGCGCCTTCGCCGGAGCCTTCGACGAACTCGCCACGCTGGCCCAGGCGGGCCAGACCGTCTCCGCCGGCTACTTCGAGGGTTCCAAGGCCGCCCAGGCCCCCGACATCATCATGGCCCCGAAGAACATCCTGACTTCCCACAAGGGCCTTGACGCCACCCTTCCGATGACGCCTCCGCCCAGCGTCCTTCCCGGCAAGAAAGCGCAGAATCTCTACAACGCCGCCGACCCGGTTCACATCCTTCCCAGCGGGCCGATGCACATCCTTCCGTATAAGCCGGTCAAGCGCTCCAAGAAGACGGCCCGCCACATCCTTCCCTGGGGCGAGGCCACTCCAGTTCCCGGCTTCGCGGTCGGCGCCGGGAAACTCAAGAAAGCTTAAGACGTCGGGACCGAGACGTCCCTGGGAGCGGCGGCATTCGTTTTTGCTTTAATGACGCCATCATGAAACCGACCCCTTCCAAGAAGCTGACCTCCCTGCCCCCCTATCTTTTCGTGCGCATCAACGCCCTCAAGGCCAAGGCCAAGGCGGAGGGCCTCGACATCATCGACCTCGGCCAGGGCAGCCCCGATCTCCCGACCGCTCCGCATATCGTGGAGGCCTTGCGTCTGGCCGCCGGCGACGCCCAGACCCACCGTTATCCGCCGTCGGACGGCCTGCCGGAGCTGCGCGAGGCGATCGCATCCTGGTACCGCAGGCGCTTCGACGCCGCACTGGACCCGAACACGGAGGTCCTCCCCCTCATCGGCTCCAAAGAAGGCATCGCCCATCTCCTGATGGCCCTTCTTGAGCCCGGGCAAGGGGTCCTGGTCCCCAGTCCCTGCTATCCCGTCCATTACAATGGCGTCCTGCTCGCGGGAGGCAAAGCCAACATCATGCCCCTCAAGGAGGAGCGCGGCTTCCTTCCGGACCTTAAAGCCGTCCCCTCCGCCGTGGCGAGGCGAACCAAGGTTCTTATCCTCAATTATCCCAACAATCCGACGGGGGCCGTCGTCGAAGACATCGCCTTCCTCAAGGAAGCCCTGGACTTCTCCAAAAAATACGGATGTCTCCTGATCTACGACAACGCCTATTCGGAGCTCTCCTTCGACGGCTACGTCGCTCCCTCCATCCTCCAGCTTCCGGGCGCCAAGGAGCGCGCGATCGAGTTCCACTCCTTCTCCAAGACTTTTTCGATGGCGGGCTGGCGCGTGGGCTTCGCCGTGGGGAACGCCGAGGCCGTCGGCCATCTCGCCAAGTTCAAGGGTTTTCTCGACTACGGCATCCCTGCTTTCATCCAAAAAGCCGCCGTCGCGGCTTTAAACGGACCCGAGGACTGCGTCCGCGAGGCTCGGCGGGTCTACCAGGGCCGGCGCGACGTCCTGGTCTCGGCTCTGCGAGAGGCAGGATGGCCGGTCAATCCTCCCAAGGCGGCCATGTACGTCTGGGGCCGGCTCCCCGACGCCGCAAGAAAAATGGGCTCCCTCGAGTTTTGCGAGCGCCTCATCATGGAAAAAGGCGTCGTCATATCTCCCGGCTCCGGATTCGGCCCGCTGGGGGAAGGCTATGCCCGCTTTTCCCTCGTCGCGCCCGAGGAGAGGCTGCGCGAGGCGGCAAGCCGCATCAAGTCCTTCATCGCCTCGTTGTCGCCGTCGAAAGGACGGGCGCTCGCCCGCTCTTAGGGCTCTTAGAAGCTCGCTCGATCCACGCCAAAATCCGGCTCGCGAAGCGCGCATCGGCGAACATTTGAACGCCGTGCCCCGTCGAGCCCTTGAAAAACTTCACGTTGGGGCTTTGCGCCGCGAGCGCCCGGGCGCTCGCGAAGGCGTAGGCGTCGGCCGGGGAGGCGGCGACCGCGACGGGGCCTCTGGGCGGCAGGGCCAGGCGGACGTCTCGGTACTCGATTCCCGGCGACAAGAGGACCAACCAAGCGATGCGGCGATCCTCCTGAAAAACAACGGAAGCGAGGTTGGCTCCGATCGAGGCTCCGATCATCCCGACGGGGCTCGCGGGGGCGACACGCCTGATCTCCCGGACGGCGGCCCTCAGGTCCTCCTCCGCCGAAGGCCACGCCCGCCGCGCATTGAGCGCCGACTGGAAATCCTCTCGGCCGCGCGGGCCCGCCTTGCTCTCTCCATGCCCCCGCAGATCGATCGCCAGGGTCCCGAAGCCTCTTTCCCAAAGCATGGGGGAAAAACCCTCCCATTCGCCCTTGCCGGACTCCGCTCCGTGGATCAGAATCGCGACGGGAAGGCGGCGGCGCGGCGGATGGTAGAGGCCGGATATTTTCCAGCCGTCCCGCGTTTCAACCGACACCCTCGAGACCGCCGGGGCCGGCGCCGCCGCCGCGGCGGGGATGGTCCGCATCGAGGCCCCGAGAAACAAAAAGACCAAGGCCGCCGCCGCGGCGGCGGCTTGCGGGCGCCGGACGCATTGTAGTAGCATCAATCGAGAATTAAATCAAACTTCTTGGAGGCTCGATGAACGCAACGAGACGACGCGAAAGGCACAAGAAAGCTTCGGAAGGCAACCGATTTTATCACGGGATGCCGTGGCCTTCCGCGGCCCTTTGCTGTCTCCTGTTTCCTTCCATGGCCTTTTCCCAGAAGGCTGGAAGCTCCCCGAAGCCGCCGTCCGGTGGCTCCACGCTTTCCAAGGGGACGCTCGTGACGGTCGACGGGACCCCCGTCACTCGCGCCGAGGTGGCGGACCAAGTCTGGAGCCTCTATGCGAACCAGACGCTCAACCAAATGGTGGACCGCATCGTCATGGACCACGCCCTCAACGCCTGGAAAGCGAAGCTCTCGGCAAAGGAAAAGGCCGCCGAGAGCAAGGAGGTTGCGGCGCGCCTGGGACGCATCCGAAGCCAATTCGGAAGCCCCGCCGACTTCGCCGCGAGCTTAAAGCGCCGCGGCCTCACCGAGGAAGCCATCCGCAAGGACATCCTGCGTCAAGTCCAGTTGGAGAACATGGTGGCCCAAGCCGAGAAAATCAGCGTCACCCCCAACGACATCAAAAGCTACTTTGAGCAAAACAAGAACAAACTGGGCCAGCCGGAGGCCGTCCATCTTTACTATCTGCTCGCCCCCACGCGGCAAAAGGCCGAGGAATACGAGGCGGCGATCAAGGCGGGGGCCGATTTCAAGAAATTCTCCGAGCAGCTGTCCAAGGCGAGCCCCGGCAACCCCGGCATCGGGGGCGACCTGGGCTTCGTCGGCCGCGGAGTCCTCACCCAGCAGGTCGACAAGATCGTCTTCGACCTCCCCGTCGGGGAAGTCTCTCCCATCGTTCAGACCCCGGCGGGCTTCAGCATCTTCGAGGTGGCGGCGAAGCGCGAGGCGAAACCAGCCGTCTTCGACGAGAAGACGGAAAAAGAGCTTCATGCGGCTCTGCTGCTCCAAAAAATCAATCAAGCCCTCCCCGCCTTCATCGCGGCTCAGAGGCGCCAAGCGAAGATCGTGACCTCCCAGGACGTCACGAAGGGCGCCGCCGCGGCCGCGGCTCCCTGAGAAACACATGAGCCTCTTCAAGCCATCCCTCCCCGAGATCACCGTCGAGGAGCTCAAGACCAAGATGGACCGCAAAGACCGCTTCATCCTCATCGACGTGCGCGAGCCCCATGAGTTCGAGCAGGCCCGCATCCCGGGGGCGACGCTCATCCCCCTCGGAACCCTGGAGAGCTGTCTCGCGCAATTGAACAAGCTCGACGAGATCGTGATCCATTGCCGCTCCGGCGGACGCTCGGCGCGGGCCGTACAGTTCCTGTGCGCCAGGGGCTTTCGCGCCTTCAACCTAGCCGGCGGCATCCAGGCCTGGTGCGAGCGCATCGACCCGTCGATATCCGTCGACTAGTTGCCCGAACTGCCCGAGATCGAAGTCTCCAAGCGGGTCTTGGCCCCGCGGCTGCGCGGCGAGGTCGTGGTCTCATGCCGCGTCCTGACTCCCGGCTTCTGCCGCAACCCCGCGCCGAGCGAGCTTGAGCCTCTCGAAGGACGGGTCATCCGGAGAATCTCCCGGCGCGGGAAATATCTCGTCATCGAGCTCGAAGGCCGCAAGCGGCTGATCCTCCATCTCGGCATGTCGGGGAGGTTCCTCCTCGATCGGCAGGGACCGCACGCGCGCTTCGAGATTCGCACCCTCCGACGCCGCCTCGTGATCTGCGATCCGCGCCGCTTCGGCCGCGTGCTTTGGCGCCTCCCCGTGCTGGGCGCCGAGCCTCTCGATGCCCATTTCTCGCCCGCGAGCCTGGCGCGGATCCTCAAAGGGCGCGCGGCCCCGGTCAAGGCCCTGATCATGGATCAGCGCCTTGTCGCCGGACTCGGCAACATCTACGCCACCGAGTCCCTTTTCGAGGCGGGCATCCGCCCGGGCAAAGCGGGCGGCCGGCTTTCTGCCCGCGAAATCGAGCGCCTGGCGCGCGCCTGCGCGGCGGTCCTACGCCGGGCCATCCGCTTGGGCGGCAGCACGCTCGAGGATGAGGCCTATCTGGACCCGCTGGGCCGGCGCGGCCGCGCCGGAGGAGCCGCCGCCCTCTATGGCCGCAAGGTCGGCCGGTGCGGGCATCTCCTGCGCCTCACGCGCCGCCTCATCGCGGGCCGGCGGGCGATCTACTGCCCGGTCTGTCAAAAGTAGCGGGGCAAGCGCCGCAACGGCGCTAGACCCGGGGACGCTCCGGCCTTCCGTTGACCTCCGCAGCTATCTTCGGAACCGCCCCTTGAAGCTCTTCTCGAGCTCCCGGGAGACGGCCCGCCGCTTGAGATCCTCGCGGCGGTCGGGGCCGCGCTTGCCGCGCGCGAGCGCCAGGCTCACTTTCGCCCATCCGCGCTTCGAGAAATAAAGCTCAAGAGGCACCAGCGTCAGCCCTCGAGCGTCGAGCCGCCCCGAAAGCCTGTGGATCTCGGATCGGCGGAGGAGCAGCTTGCGCGGCCGCCTGGGATCGGGAGGGGCGATCGTCGCCATCGGGTAGTTCGGGATGTGGAGATTCCAAAGGTAAGCCTCGCCGCGCTCGATCCGGCCGAAGGCCCCGGCAAGCGAGGCGCCTTTCGTGCGCAGGGATTTGACCTCCGACCCGTCAAGGATGAGCCCCGCCTCGTAGGTTTCCAGGATCTCGTAGGAGCGGCGGGCGTCGCGGTTCGCCGCCAGGACTTGGCGCGCCCCCTCTTCCTCTTTTCGGTCGGCGCTCATGGTCGTTTTGTTTTTGTAGAATAGCAATCTTTATGGATGGGCAGGTGGCGGAACTGGCAGACGCGCACGGCTCAGGACCGTGTGGCCGCAAGGCCTTGGGGGTTCAAGTCCCCCCTTGCCCAAGATTCCTGGCGGTCTTGCTGGCGGTTCTCACGGCGTCCGCGGCGATCGTCCGGGCTCAGGAGCCGCTGCAATATCCTCCCCCGCCCGAGGAGCCGAACGCCCGGCAAAAAGCCGCCCAACCGCCTCCCATCAATCTCGACAAGGCCATGCTCGAGGCCACGAGCGCCGACGTCATCGAAAGGCGGCAGGGCGCATCGGATTTAGGGTGGCTTCGCGTCAAGGCGGCCTCGGGCACGCTCGTCGGCATGCTGTTAAACGACCCCGATTCCTCGGTGCGCCAGGCCGCCGCGGTCTCGCTTGCGATGGTGGGAGCCCGCTCGGCAGCTCCCGAACTCATCAAGGCCCTTCAGGACAAGGACAAGGCCGTGCGGCTTTCAAGCATCGAGTCGTTAGGCATTCTCAAGGCGGCTTCCGCCGTGGGAGACCTCATCAAGCTTCTTGAAGGCCCCGACCCCGCGGCCGCCAGAGCCTCGGCCATGGCCTTGGGCCTCATCGGCTCCCCCAAGGCCGCGGGGACCCTCAAAGCCGCGCTTCAGAATCATGACGCGGACGTGCGCGTCGAGGCCGCCGTCGCGCTCGGGCGCCTTGGGGATGCCTCGGGCCTCCCGGCGGCCCGAATGCTGCTCACAAGCGCCAAGGCCTCCTGGGTCCGCATGCAGGCCGCCTACGCCATCTCCCTAGCGGGGACTCCCAATGACCTCGGTCTCCTCGGAACGGCGATTCTGGCGGAGAAAGACCCCGCCGTCCGCCGGGCCATACGCCAGGCCCAAAAGACGCTCCAAGCCAAAACGGCGACATCGGCGCCGTGATGGCAGGCTCCCCCCCAGCCTCGAAAGCCGGGGCTCGTTTTACGGTCTGGTTTCCAGCGCTCTACAGCCTGTTCTTCTTGTTTCTCTATTACGCGCCCCCGCATCTCTTTTCCCGCCTCGAGGAAAAGCTCCAGGATCGTCTTTTTGTCTGGCGCGGAATGTCCCTCCCGACGGGCGACCCCCGCATCGTCGTCGTCGCCCTCGACGATGAAGCTCTCCAAAAATACGGCTTCCCGCCGCCGCGAAAAGTCCACGCCGAACTCTTGGGCAAGCTCCAGGCCCTGGGCGCCAAGACGGTGGCCTTCGACATGTTTTTCGTCAATCCGCGCGCCGGAAGCCGGGCCCTCATCGATGCCACGCGCCGATTCGGGCACGCCGTCCACCAATTTCTCATCCGCTGGGCGCAAGCCTCCGCGGGCGGCACAAGCCATGTCGTCCTGCGCAGCCTGCAGAGGCCGATCAAGGGGCTAACGGCCGCATCTCAACACGTCGGCTACCCCAACCTCATTAACGTCCTGAGCGCCGACGGCCATCCGCGGGCGGCCCTGCTTTTTTATCCCTACCTCCGTGATCCCAAGAATCCCTCCCAACCGGCCCCCGCCTTCGCCGCCGCCGCGGCGGCCAGTTTTTCCGGGGAATCCCTTCAAGATTTGGGCCGGCGCTTCGACTTCTCAACGGAGTCGACCCTGCAAACCCTGCGCATTAATTTCAGGCGATGGACGACATGGCCCGCTCATCCGGGACGCAAGGCGTCGACGCTCGCGGGATTGCTGACCATCAGCTCTCCCTATCGGCCCATCTCCTACGTCGACGTCATGACGGGCCGTCTTTCCGCGGATCAGCGCAAGGCGCTTCGGGGCGCCTTGGTCTTTCTCGGCTCGACCAGCACCGGCTATTACGACCACTATCCCTCGCCCTTCAGCGACTTGACGCCGGGGGTCGTCTATAACGCCAACGTCGCCGACAACATCATCCACGGCGACTTTCTGCGGCCGATCTCGCCCGAGGGCATCGTCGTCGCCGCCGCCGTCTCCTGCGGCGCGGGCCTGATCATGATCTGGCTATCCTCTCTCCTCATGCTTCTAGAGCCCCTGGCAAGCACGATTCTCGCCTTGGCCGCCTTCGCGGGCTGGTCCGCCATCGCTTGGCTCGCCTTCACGCGAGGCTGGCGCGTCGACTTCGTCGCGCCGCTCTTCGCGCTGACCTCCTCGTTCTTCGTCCAGATCTCCCACCGGGTCTTCGCGGAGAGCCGCGACAAAAAATACATCACGGACCTCTTCGGACAGTTCGTCTCTCCCGCCGTCGTCTCGGAGCTCGCCAAGGACCCCGCCAAGGTCCGCCTGGGCGGCGAGAAGCGCGAGATGACGATCCTCTTCCTCGACATCGCTCATTTCACCGCCATCTCGGAGAAGATGGACCCCGAGGCGCTCCTGAGTTTTCTTAACCGCTACCTATCGGCCTTCAGCCAGGCCATCATGGACCGCAAGGGCGCCGTGGACAAGTACATCGGCGACTGCGTGATGGCCTTCTGGAACGCGCCCCTGAGCCTGAAGGAACACCAGACCAACGCCTGCCTCGCCGCGGTCGAATGCCAGGAGGCTCTCGCGAGGCTCAACGAGAACCTGGACCGGGATGTTCCCGAAATGCCCTCGATCCGCATCGGCCTGAGTTCCGGGGTCGTCACGGTGGGGCTCACGGGCAGCGAGCGCAAGATGCAGTACACGACGATCGGCGACGAGGTGAATCTCGCCTCGAGGCTCGAAGGCGCCAACAAGTATTTCGGCACGAAGATCCTGGCGAGCGAAGCCACCTTCCTGCCGGCGGCAGGCGCCGTCGCGGGACGCAAGATCGGCCGCGTGAGGGTCGTCGGCAAGGGAACCCCCGTCGCGGTCTATGAACTCCTGGCGAAGACGGGCTCCCTGACCGAGCCCTGGCGCAAGGCCCTGCCCATCTACGACGGGGCGCTCTCGCTCTACAACGAGGGGCGCTACGAACAAGCCGCCGCCGTCTTCGAGGAAGTCCAGCGCTTGATCCCCGGCGACGGCCCCTCCCGGCTCTACGCGAAAGCCTGTCGGGACAATATCCAAACGCCTCCGCCCTCGGCGGACATCGGGGTTTTCAACTTGATCGCCAAGTAAAACGAATCTAATGCTTATTTTCTGGCGCCTCTGCTTCGGCCATCTCCTGGCCGATTTTACGTTCCAATCCGACTTCGTCGCCCGTTGGAAGCGCAAGAGCTTCTGGGGAATGCTCTTTCATTGCGCCATGCATCCGATCGCCTACGCCGCGCTGACCTACCCTTACCTGAGCGGCGTCTGGATCAAGATCGGATGGCTGAAGCTATCCGGTTGGCTGTGCATTCTGGCCATTTTTCTCGTGCATTTGATCGAGGACGAGTGGCGGGTCTTCACCATCTTCAAATACCGGACGCCGGACAACACCTTGTATTTCCTGTGGGACCAGTTCATCCATCTGACGTCCATCTTCCTCTTGACGCCGTACCAGATCGTCACCCGGTGGCAGCCCGGCTGGCAAGGCTTCATGCCCGAGAAATGGCCCGTGCTGGGATGCCTCTTGATCCTCGCGACGCACACGAGCGTCGTCCTTGTCTATTTCATCGAGAAAGACCTCTACGGCATTCCCTTCCCCAAACCCTCCGAAAAGTATTTCGTGATCGCGGAGAGGCTTCTTCTCGCTCTCGCATGCCTTTTACCGGCGCCGCTCGCCTTCCTCCTTGTCCCCGTCTTTCTCGCCGTCATGGGCGGGGCGCGCTACAAGGGCCTGGTCGGCTATTCGCGATTGGGCTTCGCGCTCGGAGCGGCGTTCGCCGTGGCGTTTGGCCTCGCGGGACGCGCGGTTTATTACGCATAATATAAGCGCTCGGCGATGAGCCTTCGGCATTCGATCACGGCGCAAGCCGCCAAGATGGGACCGGAATGCCGGGCTCTGCTCGCCGGAAAGGAGACATCATGGACGATGTGCTGATTCTCGCCGCAACCCGGACTCCCGTCGGCGCCCTCAACGGCGTCCTCGCCTCCTACGCCGCCCCGCAGCTCGGGTCCAAAGCCCTCTCGAATGCCTTGGCGAAGGCGCAAGTGAACGGCGCCGATTTGGGGGAGGTCGTGATGGGCAACGTCATTTCCGCCGGCGTCGGACAAGCGCCCGCGCGCCAAGCTTCCATCCTGGCCGGCATCCCCGCGAGCGTCGGGGCGACCACCGTCAACAAGGTCTGCGGCTCGGGGCTCAAGGCCGTCATGATGGCCTCCCAGTCGATCCGCCTTGGAGAAGAGAGCCTCGCGGCGGCGGGCGGCATGGAATCGATGTCCAAGGCCCCCTTCCTTCTCGACAAGGCGCGTTCCGGCTACCGCTACGGCAATGCCGTCCTCATCGATTCGATCTTGTCGGACGGGCTTCTCGACGCCTACTCCCGCGTCCACATGGGAGACTGCGGCGAGATGTGCGCGGAAAAATACGCGATCTCCCGCCAGGAACAGGACGCCTTCGCGGAAAAGTCCTATCAGCGCGCGATCGAGGCTCAAAAATCCGGCGCTTTCGCGGACGAGATGGCCCAGGTCGACGGCCTCGCCGCGGACGAGGAGCCGGGCCGGGTCAAATTCGACAAGATCCCCAAGCTCAAGGCGGCCTTCAAGGCGAACGGGACCATCACCGCGGCGAACGCCTCCAAGCTCAACGACGGCGCGGCCGCGCTCGTGCTCGCGAGCGCCGCCGGGGCGGCGGGCAAGAAGCCTCTCGCGCGCATCGTCGGCTGGGCCACTCACTCCCAGGAGCCCCAATGGTTCACGACGGCGCCGGCGGGAGCGATCGAGAAGCTCTTAAAGCAGATCAAGTGGTCCGTCAAAGACGTCGATCTCTTCGAGGTCAACGAGGCCTTCAGCGTGGTGGCGCTCGCCGTCATGAAGCTCGCCGGGCTCCCCCTTGAAAAGGTGAATGTGAACGGCGGCGCGGTCGCCCTGGGGCATCCCCTGGGCGCGAGCGGCGCCCGCATCCTCGTCACCCTCGTCCACGCCCTGCGGCGGAGGGGGCTCAAGCGCGGAGTCGCCGCCATCTGCCTGGGCGGCGGCGAGGCCGTCGCGGCGGCCGTCGAAATCATCTAAACCGGTGCCCCCCACGGCGCCCTTCTCTCTCGGCAGCCGCGTCGATCTGGAGACATTCCTTCAGGTTGCGTCCGGCTTAAGAAAAGTTTCTTTCGGACAAGCCGCGGCGCGCCGGGTCGCGCGCGCCCGCAAGCGCCTTCTCGCGGCGGCGGCTCGTGGCCCGATCTACGGCGTCAACACCGGTTTCGGCGATCTCGCCTCGAGACGCATCCCGCCCAAGGATCTCCTCAGGCTTCAACGCAACATCGTTCTCAGCCACGCCTGCGGAGTGGGAGAGCCCTTGGACGAGAAGGAGGCCCGGGGCATCCTCTTCCTGCGCTCCAACGAGCTCGCCCGCGGCTATTCCGGCGTGCGCCCCGAGCTCGTGGAGCGTCTTTGCCGTCTGATCAACGCCGGCGCCGTCCCGCTCATTCCAAGCCGCGGCTCCGTGGGCGCCAGCGGAGACCTCGCGCCCATGTCCCACGCGGCTCTTTTGGTCCTGGGAGAGGGCGACGCCTTTTACCGGGGACAAAGGCTTCCGGCCGCTTCCCTCCTCGCCCGCCTGGGCCTCGAACCTTTGGAACTTCAGGCCAAGGAAGGCCTCTCTCTTTTAAACGGCACGCAGGCGATGCAGTCCTTGGGCGCGCTGGCCCTTCATCGGGCCTCCCGGATCTTCGACGCGGCGACGCTCGCCGCGGCGATGACGCTCGAGGCCTGGGCGGGAACGCCCGACCCCTACGACGCCGGGCTGCAATCCTTGAAACCCCACCCGGGACAGCTCGCGGTCGCCGGCCGCCTGCGCGGCCTCCTCGACGGCAGCGCGATCCGCCGGTCTCATCTCAAGAACGACCCCCGCGTGCAGGACCCCTACAGCCTGCGCGCCGTCCCCCAAATCCACGGCCCGGTCTTGGACGCGCTCGCCGCGGCGCGGCGCACGGTCGAAATCGAGATGAACTCGGCGACCGACAACCCCCTCATCGTGGGAGACCGCGTCATTTCGGGCGGGCACTTCCACGGCGAGGCCTTAAGCGTCGCCTACGATTCTCTCGCGGCGGCCTTCACGATTCTGGCCGGCGTCTCCGAGCGCCGCGTTTACCTTTTGACGACCGGCAAATCCCCGGGCTTGAGCCCCTTTCTTGCCTCCCGTCCCGGACTTGAGTCCGGATGGATGATTCCGCAGGTCGCCGCGGCGGCACTCGCCTCCGAGAACAAAGCCCTCGCCCACCCCGCGAGCGTCGACTCCATACCGACCTCCGGCGGCCAGGAGGATTTCGTCAGCATGGGGATGGGGGCGGTCTTGAAGCTCCAGCGCGTCCTCTGGAACGCGGCGCAGGTCGTCGCGATCGAGCTTTTGATGGCCGCGCGCGGCGTCGAATCCCGCGCGCCCCTGAAGCCCGGCCGCGGCGTCGCGCGCGGCTTGGCGCGGCTGCGCCGCGAGATCGCGCCGAGTCTCGCCGACGAGATCCTCTCTCCCAAGATGGAACGAGCCCGCGATCTCGTTCTGGACGGCTATTTTTCATGAAACCGATGGCATCCTTCTCCGCCAGCCGCCGATCCTCGGCCGCCGCCGCGCCCCCGCGGCCCATCCGGGCGCCCCGCGGCCGGAAACTCCACTGCCGCTCCTGGCAGCAGGAAGGGGCGTTGCGCATGCTCATGAACAACCTCGACCCCCAGGTCGCGGAGCGCCCCGAAGATCTCGTCGTCTACGGCGGCCGCGGCAAGGCCGCCCGCGATTGGTCCTCCTTCCACGCCATCATCCGATCGCTCAAAAGCCTTGCCAACGACGAGACCCTGCTCATCCAGTCGGGCAAGCCCGTCGGGGTCTTCCGGACCTTCGAGGAGGCCCCCCGCGTCCTCATCGCCAACGCCAATCTCGTCGGCCATTGGGCCACTTGGGAGCATTTCGAGGATCTCGAGCGGCGAGGGCTCATGATGTTCGGCCAGATGACGGCGGGATCATGGATTTACATCGGGACCCAGGGCATCCTCCAGGGGACCTACGAAACCTTCGCCCAGGCCGCCCGCAAGCATTTCGGAGAGAGCCTCGAGGGCCGCCTCGTCGTGAGCGCGGGCCTGGGCGGCATGGGAGGCGCACAGCCGCTGGCCGCCGTCATGAACGGCGCCGCCTTCCTCGGCGTCGATGTCGATCCACGCCGGCTTGACATGCGGCTGCAGACCGGCTATCTCGACGCGATCGAGACGAATCTCGACACGGCGCTTGATCGCGTCCTCGAAGCGAAAAAGAGCCGCCGCGCGCTTTCGATCGGCCTGCTCGGCAACGCGGCCGAGATCATGCCCCAGATCGCCTCGCGAAGCCTCCCGGTCGACCTCCTGACGGACCAAACCTCCGCCCACGACCTCCTGTTGGGCTATGTCCCGAAAGGATTCTCGGTCGATGCGTCCCGGGAGCTCGCGCGCAAGGACCCCGACAAAAAGCGGATGCTCGCCCTGGATTCCATCGCCGAGCACGTCCGGGCGATGCTGGATCTCAAGCGCCAGGGCTCGGTCGTCTTCGACTACGGCAACAACATTCGCGCCCAGGCGAAAATCGCCGGAGTCGGCGACGCTTTTTCCATTCCGGGCTTCGTCCCGGAGTTCATCCGGCCGCTTTTCTGCGAGGGGAAAGGCCCCTTCCGCTGGGCGGCTCTCTCCGGGAACCCCGGAGACATCGCGACCCTCGACCGGGAAGCCTTGAGGCTCTTCGGGCGCGATCCGGCGCTCTCGCGATGGATCAGGCTTGCCTCTCAAAAGGTCCGCTTCCAGGGGCTTCCGGCCCGCATCTGCTGGCTAGGCCTCGGGGAGCGCGCGCGAATGGGGCTCGCCATGAACCATCTCGTCAAGAAGGGCCGGCTTAAAGCCCCCATCGTCATCGGTCGCGACCATTTGGATGCCGGTTCGGTCGCGAGCCCCTACCGGGAAACCGAAAGCATGAAGGACGGCACCGACGCCGTCGCCGACTGGCCGATCTTGAATGCCCTGCTCAATACGGCCTCGGGCGCCTCCTGGGTGAGCTTCCATCACGGCGGCGGCGTCGGGATCGGCTACTCGCTCCACGCGGGGCAAGTCTGCGTCGCGGACGGGACGAAGATGATGGAGAAGCGGCTTGAGCGCGTGCTCACGAACGACCCGGCCATCGGCGTCGCCCGCCACGCCGACGCCTCCTACCCCGAAGCGATCCGCGCCGCCAAGCGCCACAAACTCAAAATTCCCATGCTCGCCAAGGAGTCGTGACATGCCCCAGGAATTCTCGTTCGACGTCGTGAGCGTCGTGGACTTGAACGTCGTCGCCGATTGCGTCAACGTCGCGGCCAAGGAGATCACGAACCGGTTCGATTTCAAGGACGCCAACGCCTCGCTCGATCTCGACCAGAAGGATAAAAAGATCGTCGTGCGCGCCAAGGACGAAAACCGCGTCGAGGCGGCCTTCGACGTGCTCTTGAACCGCCTCGCCAAGCGCAACCTCCCCCTCAAGAATTTCCAGAAAGGCAAGATCGACCAGGCCCTGGGCCAGACCGCGCGCATGGAGGTCAAGATCCAATCCGGCATCCCAGCGGACAAGGCGCGGGAGATCGCCAAGGCCGTCAAGGACGCGAAGATCAAGGCGAATCCCGCCATCCAGGGAGATCAATTGCGCGTCTCGGGGCGATCGAAAGACGATCTCCAGGCCGCGATCACGCTTCTCAAGGCCAAGGACTTCGGCATCGCGCTTCAGTTCACGAATTACCGCTAAGGCTCTGTCATGGCGCTTCGCGTCCTCGTCCGCAATATAGGCGAGTGCCTGACCCTCATCGGCCCCGAGGGGCCTCGTCGAGGGGCCCAGATGAAAAAGTTGGGCCTCATCCGCGACGCGGCCGTCCTCATCGAGAACGGCACGATCGCCTGGGTCGGCGCCGAGCGCCGGATGCCCGAACCAGGCAAAGCCAGGCTTTCCACGCATGTCGACGCCAAGGGCGGTGTCGTTTTGCCCGGCTACGTCGACTCCCACACTCATCCCGTCTGGCTTCATCCCCGGCTCGATGATTTTGAAAAGCGTCTCCAAGGAGCCTCCTACGAGGAGATCGCCAAGGGCGGCGGCGGCATCCTTTCCTCGGTCAACGGCGTCCGCGGCGCGACGGAGGAGGATCTTCTCGCGGCCCTAAAGCCCAGGCTCGCTCGCTTTCTCGCGGCCGGGACGACGACGATCGAGGCGAAATCCGGCTACGGGCTGGATGCCGAAAACGAGTTGAAGATGCTGCGCGTCCTCAAAAAGGCCGGACAGGACACCCCCCTGACGATCGTTCCGACCTTCCTCGGCGCTCATGCCGTTCCTCCGGAGCTCGACGGGCGCCGCGCGGACTACGTGCGCCGGGTGGCCGGGGAGATGACATCCAAGGTCTCCGAGGAGCGCCTTGCGGTCTACGCCGACGTTTTCTGCGACCAGGGCTATTTCACGCTGGAGGAGACAAGGGCGATGCTGACGGCCGCGAAGGCCGCCGGCCTCAAAACGCGGCTGCACGCGGACCAGATTTCCCGGACGGGAGCCGCGAGGCTGGCCGTCGAAATGGGAGCGGCGTCGGCGGATCATCTGGACCGCGTGGGAAGCGAGGAGATCGCCTCCTTGGCCCGAAGCGAGACGGCGGCCTGCCTTCTTCCCGCCTCCAATTTCTTTCTCAACACGCCCTATCCTCCCGCGCGGCTCCTCCTCGACGCGGGGGCGGCCGTGACCCTCGCGACGGATTTCAATCCTGGCACCGCCCCTTGCTTGAGCATGGCCTTCGTCGTCTCGCTTGCCTGCACGCAGATGAAGATGGCCGTCTCGGAAGCCGTCACCGCCGCGACCGCGAACGCCGCCTGGTCCCTGGGGCTGCAGAAGGCCGCGGGCACGATCGAGCCCGGAAAACGCGCCGACCTGATTTGCTACGATGCCATGGACCACCGCGAGATCGCCTACTATGTCGGCGGCCCTCCGCTCCTTTGGGTCATGAAGAACGGGACGCTCGTCCATGGAAGCTGAAGCAGCCGTCCGCCTCATCCTCTTCGACATCGACGGCACCTTGGTGAAGGCCGGCGGGGCCGGCCGCAAGGCTCTCGACCGCGCCTGCCTCAACCTCTATGGGAACTCGGGGGTCCGCGAACTCTCCTCCCTGGCCGGCAGGACCGATTCCTACAATTTCAAGATGGCTCATTGGCGCTCGACGGGACGCCGCCCCGAAGCGCGCGATGTCCGCAGGCTTCAAGACAAGTATCTTGAGCTTCTGCCGCGCTACGTCAAGGCCTCGGTCCGTCTGGGGACCTACGAGGTGCCGACGGGACTAAGACGGCTCCTGAGGCGCCTGCGCCGGGACCGGAGCGTCCTGCTGGGTCTCGGCACCGGCAATATCGAGCCCGCGGCAAGGCTCAAGCTCTCGCCCACGGGCTTGAACGGGTATTTTCAGGTGGGGGGCTTTGGTTCGGACGCGGAACATCGCCACACCCTCCTTAAAAAAGCGCGTCGGCGCGCGGAGCGCCTGCTTGGGAAATCCATCGCCTCAAACGACGTCTTCGTCGTGGGCGACACTCCTTTCGACGTCCGCGCGGGCAGGCGCGCCGGGTTCAGGACGGTCGCCGTCGCGACGGGCTATGCGGCGATGGACGAGCTTAAGCGCTCCAAACCCGATCATCTGGCTCATGATTTCAGGAGGACCTCTCAATGGCTCCAATGGTTCGGAATAAGAAATTAGCTTCCCTCGTCTCCCCCGCTCCGCAGCCGGGAGAGGAGCACGGCGCGTCGGCGAAAGCCCCCCGCGCCGACGCCATCGCCCGCCGCGTCTCGGAGAGCTTTAAAACCGTCTCGCGCCTTCCCTCCCACGCCCGCGCGAAAATCCTCGCCGCCGCAGCCGCTCGCATCGAGGCGGAGGCCGAGGATTTCGCGAGGCTCATCGCCCGGGAGGTCTCGAAGCCCCTCAAGGAGGCGCGCCGCGAAATAGCGCGGGCCGTCTTCACCTTCCGCTGGGCCTCCGAGGAGGCTCGGCGCATCGAGGGAGAGATCCTGCCTCTCGACATCGACCCGGGCGGCGAGGGGCGCCTCGCGCTCTCAAAGCGAGTCCCCCGCGGCCCCGCGCTTTTCATCACGCCGTTCAACTTCCCGCTCAACCTTGTCGCCCACAAGGTCGCCCCGGCGCTCGCTGTGGGCGTCTCCTTCGCCTTGAAGCCCGCCCCGCAGGCGGTCGGGACCGCCGAGAAGCTTCTCTCGATCCTGCGCGGCGCGGGATGGCCCGAGGACGCGGCGGCGCTGGCCGATCTCCCCGTGCCCGAGGCGGAAGCTCTCGTACGGGACGACAGGCTCGCGATCCTCTCATTCACCGGAAGCGCCGCGGTCGGCTGGCGCCTCAAATCCATCGCCGGGAAAAAGCACGTCCTCCTCGAGCTGGGCGGCAACGCTTCCGTCTTCGTGGGAGCCGACGCCGATCTCCCCTGGGCGGCGCAAAGGACGGCCTGGGGCTCCTACTACTATTCGGGCCAAGTCTGCATCTCGACCCAGCGCATCTTCGTCGAATCGGCGGTCTATCCCCCATTTAAGGAGATGCTTCTCAAGCATATCGCCGAGCTCAAGATGGGAGAGGCCTTGGACGACAAGACGGACATCGCGCCCTTGATCAACGAGGCGGCGGCCCGGCGTCTTGAATCCTGGATCGAGGAGGCGAAGGCCGCGGGAGGGAAAATTCTTGCCGGAGGCAAGCGTCAGGGGCTCCTGCTCGAACCCACCTTGATCGAGGGCGTCCCCCCCGCCTGCAAGCTTTCCGCGGAAGAGGCCTTCGGGCCCGTCGCGACGATCGAGCCGGTGTCCGGGGCGCCGGAGGCTTTCCGGAAAATGGCCGAAAGCCGTTATGGCCTCCAGGCGGGAATCTTCACCCGGAACTTAAAGAGCGTGCTCGAAGCATGGGACGAGCTTCCCATGGGCGGAATCGTCGTCAACGATGTCCCGGCCTTCCGCTCGGACGCGATGCCCTACGGGGGCGTCAAGGACTCCGGCATCGGCCGCGAAGGCGTCCGCTATGCCATGGAAGAGTTCACCGATCTGCGCACCCTGGTGTTGAGAGGCTGACATGGCTTTAGTCGAATGCGTCCCTAACTTCTCCGAAGGCCGAGACCCCGCGAAAATCGAAGCGATCGTCGCGGCGGCCAAGTCCGTTCCCGGCGTCGTGATTCTCGACGTCGAGTCGGACGCGGACCACAACCGCTCGGTCCTTTCCTTCATGGCGCCCCCCGACGCGGCGGTGGAGGCCTGTTTCCGTCTCGCGAAAAAATGCGCCGAAACGATCGACCTCAATATCCACAAGGGCGAGCACCCGCGCATGGGCGCGGCGGACGTCATCCCCTTCATCCCCGTCGAAGGGGCGACCTTGGCCGAGTGCGCGCGGCTCGCGGAGCGGCTGGGCGAGCGCATCGGATCGGAGCTGGGCATCCCCGTCTACCTCTACGATCAGGCGGCCAAGCGCCCCGAGCGCCGTGATTTGGCGGCCGTGCGCAAGGGGCAATTCGAAGGCCTGAGGGAGATCATCGGGAGAGATCCCTCCCATGACCCCGATTACGGCCCCAACCGCACCCACCCCACCGCCGGGGCCGTCGCCGTGGGGGCGCGGCGGCACATCGTCAATTTCAACGTCAACCTCTCCACGCCCGACATGGAGTTGGGGAAGTCGATCGCGCGCGCGATCCGCGAATCAAGCGGAGGCCTCCCCTCCGTGCGCGCCAAGGAAATCTTCATCGCCGAGAGGTCCCGGGTCCAGGTCTCGACGGTGCTGCGAGACCACAAGACCACCTCCCTCTGGCGCGTGTTCTCTGAAATCGAGCGGCTCGCCAGGGAAAAGGGCGCCACGGTCGAGGAAACTGAAATCGTGGGCCTCACCCCCCGCGCGGCCCTTTTGGACTACGCCGTGGAATCCCTCAAGATCGCCCGCTTCAACCCTCAAGCCCAAGTCCTCGAGGATCGGCTCGCGGCCTCGGGGGTCGGCCCCACGGCCTCCGGATTGCGCTGGCAAGAGGCCGCGCGCGCCCTCTCGGACGCCTTCTCCTCCACGGCCCCCACTCCCGGAGGCGGCTCCGCAGCCGCCGTCTCGGGCCAACTCGGCTGTTCGCTCGTCCTCATGGCCTGCGGCATCACAGCGAAATCCGCCAAGATCGCCGCGGATCGACGGGGCTCCCTCGAGAAGGCCGCCGTCTCTTTTTTAAGCTTCCGCACGCGTCTCGCGTCGCTCGCGGACGAGGACTCCCGCGCTTTCGAGGCTTTCGCCTCGGCCCGGGCCCTTCCCAAGGACGATCCCGACCGGCCCCGGCGCATGGAAGACGCCCTCGTCAAGGCGGCCGCGGTGCCGCTTGAGACCGCGGAGATCGCCCGCAAAGCCGCCGAGGAGGCCGCGGCCCTCAAGGAGCTCATTCTGCCCTCGGTCGCCTCGGACCTGGCGTGCGGGCTTCACCTTCTCAAGACAGCCGTTTTGTGCGCCGCGGAGAACGTCCGCATCAACGTCGCCTCGCTCAAAGACCCCGCCCGTGCCAAGCCCGTCGAGGACCGGCTCGCCGCGGTCTTGAAATAGGGCGGATGTCGTCCCTGGCCCGATCGTTGCGTATCATTGCCGCGACATATTGCGGCGCCGCGCGCGCCTGACCGCACGGGCAAGCCGCGAATTTCCATCAAGTCGCGCAGCAAAGGAGGATCGATGAAAATAATGAACAAAGCCGCTCTCTCCGCGGCGGCCGGACTGCTCCTGACCGCCCCGCTGGGACTGTCACGGGCGCAGGCCAAGACGACGGATAAGAACGCCGCCTCGTCATGGGACCAACAACGCCGTGCCATGTGGGAACGCCGTCTCGGGCTCTCGGAGAAGGACGCCAAGAAGCTCGATGAGACTTTCCAGTCGGAGAAAAAGACCATGCGTCCGCTGCATCGCGAGCTGCGGGATGCTCTCATCAAGCTGTCGGACCAAGTTGGCGACAACGCCGCGGATACGGAGATCCAGGCGACGCTGGAACGGGTCCAAAAAGCGAAGCAAGCTCTCCAAACGGAAAAGTCAAACTTCCGCGCGAAGCTCGCCGGGCTCCTGACGCCGACCCAGCGCGCCAAGATGATGCTTTGGCGCATGCGCCGTCACCTGATGCTGCATGGCGGCATGATGGGGATGGGCCCCTACGGCCCCATGGATTGGAGGCGCGGCGAGGGCGGCCGCGGATGCGGCAGGCGCCCCTGCTGCGGAACGGGAGACGGACAGGACCCCGGAGCTTCGGCTTCTCCGGTCTCAACAGCGCCTGAACAATAAAAGGCCTCAGGGCCAGGTCTCAACATTCCACCGCAGAGACGCGCAAGTGTTGAATGTTGAGACCTGGCCCCCTTCTTTACTCCTACCTAGGCCGCGACGGCGGACCGCAGGCGCTCCTTCAAGGCCTCATGCTCGCGCCAAATCTCGGGGGAAAGCCGCGCATCGAAGCGGCTGAGGAAGCGATGCTGGCTCTCGATTTCTTCTTCCCATTCCTCCGGGCGCACCTTGAGAAGCTCTTCCATATCCTCGGGCTTGACCTGGACGCCGTCTAAATCGAGCGCTTCCGGCGTGGGGACATACCCGATCGGGGTTTCCTGGGCCTTGCTCTCGCCGCGCGTGCGCGCCAGGATCCAGTTGACGACACGGAGGTTTTCGCCGTAGCCCGGCCACAGGAATTTCCCCGCCTCGTTCTTGCGGAACCAGTTGACGTGGAAAATCTTGGGGGGCTTGGGGATCCGGCGGCCCATGTCAAGCCAGTGCGTGAAATAGTCGGCCATGTTATAGCCGCAAAAAGGGATCATGGCCATCGGATCGTAGCGCAGCTCCCCCACCTTGCCCGTCTGGGCGGCGGTTCTCTCCGAGGCCATGGTGGCGCCGACGTAGACGCCGTGCTTCCAGTCGAAAGACTCGTAGACGAGAGGCGCCAAGCGCTCGCGGCGAGCGCCGAAAAGGATCGCCGAGATGGGCACGCCTTGAGGATCTTCCCAATGAGGCGACAACGACGGGCATTGAGAGGCGGGAGCCGTGAAGCGGCTGTTGGGGTGCGCGGCGTAGCCCATCGCGCCGTTTTGCCCCACCGATTTTGGATCGTAAGGGACGCCCAGCCAATCCTTGGTCCCTGGGGGAAGCGGCCAATCCGCCCCCTCCCACCAGACCGTCCCGTCTCGGCCCAAGGCCACGTTCGTATAGATCGTGTTCCTGCGGATGGTCTCGATGGCGTTGCGGTTGGATTTCGAATTCGTGCCGGGCGCCACGCCGAAAAAGCCGAATTCGGGATTCACCGCCCAGAGCCTGCCGTCGGAGCCGATTCGGAGCCAGGCGATGTCGTCTCCCACGGTCCAGACCTTGTAGCCGCGTCGCCTCAAGGGTTCCGGCGGGATAAGCATCGCGAGGTTGGTCTTGCCGCAGGCGCTCGGGAAGGCCGCCGTAATGTATTCCGTGCGCCCGCTCGGATCCTCGATGCCCACGATGAGCATATGCTCGGCCAGCCACCCCTCCCGACGCGCCGCGTGGCTGGCGATCCGCAGGGCAAGACACTTTTTCCCCAATAGGGCATTGCCGCCGTAGCCGGAGCCCGTGCTCCAGATCGCCTGATCCTCTGGAAAGTGGAGGATAAGCCTCTTCTTAATGTCGAGGTCGATCTTGCCGTGCACGCAGCGGACGAACTCGCCGTTCGACCCCAAAACGTCGAGAGCGGCCCGGCCGGCCCTCGTCATGATGAGCATGTTAAGGACGACGTAAAGGCTGTCGGTGAGCTGGACGCCTATCTTCGAGAATTCGGAGCCGGGAAGGCCCATCGAAAACGGAATGACGTACATCGTGCGGCCCCGCATCGAGTCCTTGAGGATGGCGCGGGCGCGACGATAACCCTCCTCGGGGGCCATCCAGTGGTTGGTCGGACCCGCATCCTCTTTAGAAGAGGAGCAGATAAAGGTCAATTCCTCGGTGCGGGCGACGTCGGAAGGGTCTGATCGGTGGTAGAGGCAGCCGGGGAATTTATCGGGGTTGAGCCGTTCGACCTCGCCCCAGGAGACCGCATCCTCGATGAGGCGCTCCCTTTCCTCGGGAGTCCCCTCGATCCAAACGACCCGGTCGGGACGCGCGAGCGCGGCAATATCCGCGATCCAAGCATCAAGCGCCTGATGACGCGACATGGTCTCCATCTCTTATAACAAATCTCCGTACCTTAATAAAGCGGCGGAACGTGCCTGGAGAAAATAGAACGCAACGGAATGTCCATCCCCGGCCCTTCCTCGACTTCGACTTTATTGTTTCGGCGGGAGCCGAATCGTGAGGGCCTGCGTGTCCTCGGACCAATCGATGGCGGCGCGGTTGAGCCGTCGCACCACGCCCAAGTAGCCGCCTTTCGAGGGATCGCTCATGTCGGCGGTCATGGGCGTCTTGGTCGCGATCACGCGGATCGTCTCGGCGGAGAAAATCTTGCCCTTGGGAAGCTCCGCGACCAAGGAGACGCCTTCGTTCGCGAGAGATGGATCGGGGAAGATCCAAGGAGACGCCGCCTTGAGCGGAACCTGGGTCAAGTTCAGCTGCGCGTCGGGAACGAGCAGCGTGGTCTTCCAATCGTCCTCCACGTCATAGAGATAGACGAAGCAGTTCTCGCTGCAGGTGAGACGCACCTGAAAAGAGTCTCCCGCCTGGGCCTGTTGACGCGACAACCACAGGTCCACGCGAAAGTTCGCGTCGTGATAAGAAGGGATGGGGACGATGCAGTCTTGAACCGTCGCGGCGTAGCGAAAACCCGCGGCGCCGCCTTTCGTCGAACCCTCGGAGACGACCTTCTCGTTGAGAATGCGGCCCGAGCGCGTCGTCCTGAGAACGTTCTCGACGAGCGTCTTATCCTGGCCGAATCCCTCCTGGGCGAAGACCATGGTCCGGGAGCGCGCCGTGACGCCCAGGAATCCCGTCATCGCCTCGTTCTCGGCCTGGGAAATCGCCTGGGCTCGCACCTGATCGCGCGTTTCATCGCCGGGATATTCCACCGTCGCGCCGGCCTCGACCCACGTGCAGCCAAGCCGCGCGTCTTTCCCCAAGACCCGGATGGGGATCGGGGCCGCTTGGGCGGCGAGCGATTCCGATGTCGATACCATCGAACCGCCCTGATCGCTCAGGGAGGCCGCCAGCTCGCGGGAGGAAGGGGCGTTTTGGACCGGTCCCGCTTTGCGGGCGGACCAAAAACAGCCGCCGGTGGCCGCCACAAGAGCCGCGCCCATCACCGACCATCTTCTCATCGCGTTGTCCTCGGCCGTCTCCCGGAAAGCGTCACGCCCGTGTCCTTCCCCAGCAGTTGCGGCGTCTGGGGGACATTGTCGTCGCGCATCGCCGCGTCCTCGACGGGCGCTTTCAAGTAGTCGTAGAGATCGAGAAGCGTCGAGCGCCCGCCGCCCTTCTTGAGCCCGCGGAGCATGAAGTACGTGAAAAGCCCATGTCCGGCCGCATCAAGAGGCTCGGCGATCTGGTCCGCCTTGGCGGCGGTCATCACGCCCATGTCCCGCGCGGTCCAGAGCCCGGGATCGACCTTGACGAGCACGGCACGCCCTTGGGCCGCGACCGAACGCCCTCCCGCCCCAGAAAAGCATGCGTCGAGCGCCACGATCACGTTTCTCGCCCGCAGCCGGGACAGGCTCCCGGAAAGACGCTTTAACGGGTAAGCGGTGTTCCCCAGATATTGGGGGTCGCCATCCCAAGGCAGGATGTATGCGTCTCCCGAGCCGGGATCCGGAGCGCCATGTCCCGCGTAATAAACGAAGACCGTCGAGGCGTCGTTCGTATGTCTTGGAAGCCAGCCCTCGATATTTTTCTGGATGGCGGTGTAGGTCGCCTGGTCCTCGGTCAAAGCATGGATATTGCGGTCGGCATAGCCCAGGGCGCGCAGGTAGCGGCGGACGGCTCGGGCGTCACGGTCCGCGAAAACCGCCGCGGGCAACTCCTGCTGGTAGTTCTCGATCCCGATCACGACCGCGTAGGCGTTCGGGTTTTCCCTGCGTTTAAATCCAGGCTCCTCCACATCCGGAAGGAGTTCGCTCTGCTGCGATAGCGGCGAGAGGCTGACATGAAGGTCCGATATGTCGGCCTTGGCGACAACGTCGGCCAAATTCACCTCGGCGGGGCGATCGTTCTCTCCGAGAGCGGCCGGGAGAGCCCGCCAATCATGGGACCACCACCAACGGCCGGTCCGAATCTCGGCGCTCGTGACGACGAACTTGCCGTTCGAAATCGCGAAGCGCAGCCGCGGCTTGCCACCGGCAAGTCGCGCCTGAATATCCGGCGCCTTGGCCGGGGGCACATGATCCTGCAGGAGAAGATAGAAGCTGGCTCCGCCGGCGAGAAGCCGATGGAGGCCGTCGTCTCCCGAGGGGCCGACGGCGATCGTGAAGCGCATGCGATCCGGGTTGTAAGCCGGGGCGCCCAGCACGCGCGGCGTCCCGAAGACGAAGTCAAAGGCCTTGACAAGCCATTCCGTGGCGTCGCGCGACGTGCGGACCTTGGCCTTCTCGAAGCGTTCGCGGTAGGCTTGGACCTCCAGAGCCAATTGACGCCTCGCCACGGCGACCCGTTCCTGAAACGCCACGCGGTCCTCGTAGGGCCCTTGAACGAGCTGGGGCGGCGTGGGAGGCTGGCCCGAGAGATTTCGGAACTCCTGCTCCAGGCCTTGCGAGGCCAGGAAGCCGACGAGATCAAAGCCTCGGGGAGGATGGTTGTAAGGGCCGCCTCGAAGGCCGCGCCATAGGCGTTTGGGAATGGAGATCGCGTGCGAGGCGTCCCATGGGAACTCCCCGCGCATTTGAGCTCGCGCGAAGGACCCGTGCCCGAGATCCTTCGAGGCTAAATAAGCGGCCGCCCCGCTGAACATCCATTTAAAATCCCCATTGGCGTCGAAGGCGTACAGCGTTTTGTCCTCCGATGCCGCGTAGACCGCCCCCCCCTTCCCGACGGCCACGGCGCGGACCGTATCGCCCGTGCGCCAGGCCCAGCGCAGACGGCCCTGGGGACTCAAGGCATAAATATTGGCGTCGTCCGCCCCGGCATAGACGGACCCATCCGCGGCCGCGGCGACCGAGCGAACGAGCCCCCCCGCCCGGTAAACCCAGAGAAGACGCCCCGAAGCGTCGAGAGCGTAGACGCCCTTGTCCCACGAGCCGGCGATGACGCCGCCGTCGGGAGCCGCCGCGACGGCCGAGATGGAATCCTTGGCCGAGAAGGACCAGAGGAGATTCCCGTTGACGTCGAGAGCGTAGACGTCGTTGTCGTTGCAGCCCGCGTAGACGCGTTTCCCGCCGGAGGCGGTCGCGACCGCGGTCACCGCGTCCGGCGCCTGGTGGGTCCAGAGGAGATTGCCGTTCAAGTCGAGGGCATAGAGGCTGTGGTTCCAGGATCCAGCGTAGATATGTCCGCCTGGCTCCGCCGCCACCGAGGTGATGGCGTTGGAGGCCTGGTATTTCCAGCGCAGGTGTCCGCCCGGACTCAGGGCGAAGATATTGCCGTCTTCGGAACCGACGGCCGTCCCGCCGTCCGAAAGGGCGGCCAGCGACTGGACCCAGAAGGCTGGATATGACCACTGAAGGGCGCCAAAGGGGCCCAGCGCGTCGACTTGTCCCGAATTCCCATAGCCGGAGCCGACGTAGACAACGCCGGAGGGAGCGACAGCGACGGCATAGATCTTGTCGGAGGCCTGGAATTCCCATTTGATGACTGGCTGCGCCCGCCCATCCGGCGGACGGGCGGCGAACGCAGCGCCGAAGGCAAGGGCGCCTGTCAACGCCGAGAGAATCATTCGCGCGAGGAATCCCGATAGCTGACGCATGCCGCGGACCAAGCGTTGGCATCATATAAAAAACGGCCGCCCCTCGGCGAATTCAACTACTCAACAATCCTTTTTGTTAAGATGCGCCAGTGAAGAGACTCCTTCCGGCGACTATTGCCCTCTTGGCGATTTCCTGCAAGCCCTCCCGGGACCCGGTCGTCGCCCGCGTGGGATCCTTGGCGATCACTCGTTCGGAATTCGACCAGAAGCTCGCCGAGGTGCCGGCCGATTACAAGGCCTTCGTCGAGAGCCCCGACGGGCGGCGCCAATTCATCGACATTTTGATCCGCGAGAAGCTCGTCCTCGCCGCCGCCGAGAAGGCGGGAGTCACCCAGGATCCCGGCTTCAAGAAGGAAATCCGGCGGCTCAAGAAGGAGGAAGACCGTCGGCTCAAGGAAGGGCGCGACTACCTGCTCAAACGCTTCTGGATCGACACGTTGCGCAAGAACGGAACGATCGCCGTCTCCGACGGCGAGATCCGCCGCTACTGGGAGAAGCATCCCGACGAAGTCGTCATCCGCCAGATTTTGGCCGCCACGCCGCAGCAGGCGGAGGCTTTGCTCCGGAAAGCCAAGGCGGGGGTTTCCGTCGCGAAATTGGCGCGAGCCGCCTCCCTTGACGCCGACTCCGCCGCCCATGGAGGGCTCATGCCGGGGGCGATCTACGGCGAGGCGATCCCGGAGTTCAACGACCTCATCTTCCGCATGAAGCTCCACGAGATCTCGGGACCGATCAAAACGGAATTCGGCTACCATGTCGTGCGCAAGGAAAGCGAGAAAAAACTTAGTTATAATGAGGCCCGCGAACGCATCGCGCGCCTGTTGGAAAAGGAAAAACTCGACCGCTATCTACAGTCCATCAAAGCTCAATTCCCCGTGGAGGTTTATCATGCAGAAACGACTCCGTAGTTCCGCCGCGGTTTTTTTGCTGCTCTTGGCGCCGTCTTCCCCGCTCCTATACGCCGCCCACGATGTCGGCCCCTTTGTCGCGACGGTCAACGGAGTCGGCATCCCGCTCGCCCAATACCGCAAGGAATTCGAGCAGGCGGCCGCCACATGGAACCGGACGCATCCGGGCGCCACGAAGGATCCCAAATGGGTCAAGGCCCTCAAAAGGATGCTGCTCGACCAGATGGTCGACAACTCCCTCCTTTCCCAGCAGGCGAAAAAACTAGGGATCAAGGTCAGCTCCGACGACATCGATCGCGGGATCGCCGAAGCCAAGCGCAGCTTCCGCTACGACCCTTACGGGAACGAGATTCCGGAGAAGGAGGCCGAGGCGGCCTTCAACAACCAGCTCAAGCTCTTGAACCTCACGCAGGAACAGTACCGGGAGCGCATCAAAAAACAGCTCATGATCAAGAAGCTGCTCCAAATACAGGTCCTCAACGACGTGACTCCTCCGGACGACAAGGAAGTCGCGGCCTATTTCGAGAGGGTCAAGAAGTACCTCTTGAGCGGTTCGACCGTGCCGCCGGCCGCGATGCCCGCCGAGGACGCCCAGGCCTTGATGCAGATCGCGCAGGGCGTCAAGGACATGAGCGCCGAACGGGTGCGGCTCTCGGTGATCCTGATCCGCCTCGGGCCGGACGCCGACCCCGCCGAGAAAGCGCGCGCTCTCAAAGCCGCCGAGGATATCCGGACACAGCTCGAGTCAGGGGACGTCAGCTTTGCGGAGGTCGCGCGCGCCAAATCCGAAGATCCCCTGAGCGCTCCCCGCGGCGGAGATATCGGCTTCGTCTACCGCGAAAGCCCCCTGCCCGCCAACCTCATCAAGGCCGCCTTTTCGCTGCGCACGGGAGATATCTCGAAGCCCATCTTGACCGAGATCGGCTACAACATCATCCGCGTGGAGGAAAAGCGGGCGTCCAGCATCCCGACCCTCGACAAGTTCAAGGACCGGATCGCCGAGGCGATGATGCAGTTCCGCATCCAAAAGGCGACCGAGTCCTACGTTGAAAAGCTCAAGGCCGGCGCCACGATCTCCAAGAATCAAGCCCTGCTGGCTACGGTCGAGTAGCTCGGCGGACCGCAACGTCGGCAAAAGCCACCGCGACCAGCGCCGCCCATGATCGACATCGCCGTCACCTGCGGCGACCCGGCCGGCATCGGGCCGATCGCCGTCGTCAAGGCCCTGATGAAAGCCGGGGGCGCCCTGCGGCATGATGTCCCCCGGTTCCGAGCCGTCCTTGTCGGGGAAGAGCTCGCCTGGAGAAAGGCCGGCTGGCGTCCGGGCCTCGCCCCCCTCGTGCCGACAAGGCTCGGCCTCAAGGCGTGGCCCGCCGCGAGGCCGAGCCGGCGCTCGGGCGTCATGGCGTTTTCAGCCCTGCGCCGGGCCCTTGACCTCGTTGCTCGCGGCACCGTTAAAGCCCTCGTCACCGCCCCCCTCTCGAAGATCGCCTTGAGCCTCGCCGGACTCCCTCATGAGGGCCAGACGGAATATCTGGCGTCGGCCGCTCATTGCCCCAAGGCCCAGATGATTCTTCTGGCGCCCCGCCAGGGCCTGCGCTGCGTGACCGTGACGCGACATATTCCGTTGTCCCATGTGCCAGGAGTCCTGCGCGCTCCCGCGATCGCCGACGCCGCCGGAGCGCTTTTCGAGGCGGTCCGCCGACTTGGTGATCCGCGCGTCCGCCTCGGCCTCTGCGCCCTCAATCCTCACGCCGGCGAGTCCGGCCTCTTCGGAGGCGAGGAGACGGGCGTCCTCGCCGAAGCCGCCGCCCTCGCCCGCCGCCGCGGCATACCTTTGTCGCCGCCGACGCCGGCCGACGCCGCATGGCACGCGCACCGGTCCGGGAACTTGAGCGGCCTCGTCTGCTTGTACCACGACCAGGCGCTCATCGCCCTCAAGGCCGCGGCGGGCTTCGGAGTCGTCAACTGGACCGTGGGGCTGCCCTTCGTCCGGACCTCGCCGGGCCATGGAACGGGCTTCGACCTCGCGGCTTCTTCCCAGGCCCGCGCCCGCATCGACGATGCGGGGACTGTCGAAGCTTTAAGGCTCGCGGCGTGGCTCTGCCGCAAGAGGTATAATTTTTAAACACAGCGGCCCTCAAAAGAGGCCCGCAGGGAGGATAGAGTATGGCTACAAGCGTATCAATGCAGGAAATGAGCGCCGTCGACTATTTCAAGGCGAAGCTCCGATATGAAACGACCCCCCACGAGCTCAAGAGCGCGATGGAGGAGGGCAAGGTCTTCTTGATCGACGTCCGGGACAAGGACGCCTACAAGGCGGAGCATATCGCGGGAGCGCAAAACATCCCGCTCCTTGATCTGGAGAAAAACCTCTCCAAGCTTCCGCGCAACAAGACCATCGTCAGCTACTGCTGGAACATCACCTGCGCCATGGCGCCGCACGCGGCCCTGAGGCTGGCCGAGAAGGGCTTCCAGGTCCAGGAGCTCATCGGCGGGCTCGCCGAGTGGAAGGGGAAGGGCTTCTCGACCGAAACGGGGCCCTCGCATAGCTGATCCACGAGCGACGCGATCATGAAAAAAACCAAGACGCAGCCTCGCTCCGAGGGGAATTCTCCCTCCTCGGGGGCGACGGGAACTTACGTCTACGACGCCGAGTTGGGACGCGTGGTCAAGGTATCCGGCCGCGTCCCGGGCCTCTCCAAGAGTTCCGAGGGAAGCGCGGACGTCTCCTCCTCCGATGATGGCGGCCCGGGCGGGTGCGGCCGTGGCGAATGCGCCGGCGGCGCCTGCATGGGGATGGGCGATTGACTGATCCGACGGGGGAAGAGGCCGCCAAGCCTCTTCCCCCGTTGCGCCGCGACATCGAGATCGTTCCGGTCCGGCAAGACGGCCAGAATCTTTTCCTTCTCCACGACGACGAGGGGTTGGGCGCCGACGGCGTCGCCGTCCCCGAATCGGCGCTGCTCATTCTCTCCTGCCTTGACGGACGGCGCGGCGCGGCAGAAGTCCGCTCCGAGGTTCTCAAGCGCACCGGAGCCGCTCTGGGAGAAGGAGAAATCGCGGCCTTCGCGACGGAGCTGGCCGCCGCCGGCCTTCTCGAGACCGAGGAATTGCGGGAGCGACGCCTTGAGCTGTGGCGGGAATTCGCGAAGAATCCGGTCCGCAAGGCTCGCTACGCCGGGAAGATTTATCCCTCGGACAGGCTTGAGCTGGCGAAATTCCTAGGCGCCTACCTTCACGACGGGGCCAAGGGCCCCGGCAAGCCCCTCGCCGAGTCGCCGTCGGCGACCTCGCCGGTCGGGCTCGTCGCTCCCCATATCGACTATTCCCGCGGCGGCCCCGCCTACGCCTGGGCCTACCAAGCCTTAAGCGAGTCGCAGCCTCCCGACCTCGTTGTCGCCCTGGGCGTCGCTCACTCCTCGCCGGACTCCCCGTGGACCGCCGCCCGGAAAGCCTATGACACCCCCTACGGCCCCATCGCCCCTTCGGATGATCTCTACGAGGCCCTCGCTTCATCCCTCTGGTACGATCCGCAGGACGACGTCTGGGCGCACCGGCAGGAGCACTCCCTGGAACTTGCCGCTGTCTGGCTCAAATTCCTGTGGCGCGAGAAGACTCCTCCCTGGCTGCCCATCCTTTGCTCCTCCTTCGCCCGATTCGCGCCCGATCGGCCGCCCTCCGGGATCGACACCATCGAGAAAGCCCTTCAAGACACGGGCCGCGCGTTCGCCAAGATCGCGGCGCGCAAGCGCGTCCTCATCCTCGCTTCGGTGGATCTCGCGCATGTGGGGCCGCGCTTCGGCGACGACATGCCGCTTGGAGCCGAGACGGAAAAGAAAATCGAGGACGCGGACCATTCCTCGCTGGAGCACGCGCTCAGACTCGACGCCGACGCTTTCTACCTCTCCGTCGTCGCGGATGGCCATTGGCGCAAGGTCTGCGGCCTTTCCGCCCTCTATAGCGGCCTGCGCTGGATGAAAATTCTGGGCGCCAAGGAAACGGGCAACCGGCTTCTTTCCTATGGGCAGGCCCCCGACCCGATGGGCGGGATCGTCTCCTTTGCCAGCGCGATTTTTCCTTCCTAAAGAAGCCAGCATTTTCTCATCCATAAATGAGCCTGAAGGTCGTTGACGTTTTGCGTTGCTATTGGATCCGTCTCCTTGTCGGTTGTCGTTGTTCCGCCTGATTAAAAGAACAGCCGTTAGCCCTGGGGAAA
>JAJZAK010000049.1 GCA_021799485.1 bacterium
AAAACAAAGGGAATGCGACCGAGCGACAGCGATTTTTCGATCGCCTCTAGAATCTTGGGGTCGTCGTCGACGGCGAGGATCCGGGGCATGAGGGGCTTTAGCTTTATGGGGAATTATAATGGATGTCTCTTCGCGCCGCCATGGGCGCTGTGCAGCATTCTCAGGGCCTGTGCAAGATGGCGACGTGCCGGCGGATAACGAGGACCCTGACGGAGCGCTTTCTTAAAGCATGCGATGGCCTCCTCCCATTGTCCCAACCGCATTAACACACAGCCCCAATTGTCGTATAAACGCGGGTCGTTTGATCCAGCTTGCGCTGCCCGTTGGAACTGCAAGAGGGCGACATCGAATTTACCTTGGAGAGATAAGGCAACGCCCCATCCTCCGAGCGCCGGAGGATAAGCCGGATTTAGGGCGAGGGCGCTCCGAAAGAGCGCGCCAGAGATGTCAATCTTCTTCTGGCGCAGCATGAGAATAGCGAGTTTGGTCAAAACATAGGGGTTTCGAGGGCGCAGCCGCAAGGCTTCTTCGTACTCCTGCGCCGCTTGCCGCAAATGCCCTTCGGCCGCCAGGGCCTCAGCAAGGTTTGCATGGGTCTTCGAGGACTGCGGTCGAATCCGTAGGACTTGATGGTACTGACGGACGGCATCGCGCCAGCGGCCCTCTCCGGCGTAGATCAGTCCTAGATCATTGTGAGCCATGAAGCTTGCGGGATTCTTCGCCAGCGTATCGAGCCAAAGGCTCTTCGCGCTCTCAAAGACACCACAGCGCGTCCAGGTGAGGGCAAATAAAATGGCCAGGAGAGCCGCGCCGAAAGCGCTGCGAATGGCTGTGTTGACTTGACGGGAATAGCCGACGGCAAACGACGCGGCCCATGCGATGGGCCCTAGGCTCGCCAAATATTGGAAGCGGTCTGCCACGAAGGTGTATTTCATGAAATAGATTTTGAAAATGCCAAGCACGGGAAAGAGGTTGATGATAAAAAATCCCATGGCTGCCGTCGTCGTTACGGTTTTCCAGGATTGTGCCCGCCTCCACAGTATCGCCGCGAGGACGAGAACGGCGATAGTGGGAAGATAGGAGATCGGATCGCGTGGATTGATTCTCCATCTAGGGTAGTCGAAGCAAAGCGAAGCGGGCCAAGCAAGTTTCCCCAAATAGAACCACACGACTTTGCCGCTGAGGATGATCTTGGCAGGCCACGCCAACGCCCATTCGCTCCCCACGGTCAAACCGCCGGCGTTTTCAAAACGCATGGTGACAAGTCCCGCAAGCGCGGAAAGAAGCATGAAGGGGATGAGACGGAACGCCGTCAACTTTCGTGGTTCGACGGGATCAAGCCAGGAGACGCCGAAGAATATCAGGACGGGAAGCATGACGGTCGATGTTTTAGAAAGAAGTGCCAGCAAGAAGGCCGCGAGGGAAGCGGCATAAAATCGAAAGGAAGGATCGAGCCCTTGAGGTCGCCGCTTGCGAATCTCCTTCTGGAATCGAACGTAAAAGATCATGGCCGCGAAGTAAAAGGCTCCGGACAAAACGTTTTTGAGCTCCGACACCCACGCCACGGATTCCACATGGACGGGATGAAGGGCGAAGATCGCCGCTGCAAACCAAGCCCCCTCCATGCCCAGCAAGACAAGCAGTCTCCAGACGAGCACGACATTGGCCGAAAACAAGGCGACGTTCAGAAAATGGTAGGCTGCGGGATTAAGGCCCCATAGCCTTCGTTCCAGCCAAAAAACGGAGAATGTCAGTGGGTAGTATTGGGGTGTTGAGGGGTGAAACCAGAGCGCCGCGAGTCCCCCGTGCGCGGCCATCTCCGGAACGGATATGAAATGGAGAGAGTCGTCTGCGTTGAAGCCCCCTTTTAGGACCGGCAGATAGGCGCATAAAATCAGCAACAGGAGAATGGCGGCTGGCGAGCGGTGAAAAGAGGGGAGAGCCCCTCCTTCGATGATTTTGGAACCGTCGTCGAAGACGAGCAACTCGCGCATGATGGTTTCGTTCGGATTATGAGGAATTGCGTCCCGTGCCGGCATGCCGGGCGTGTTGGGCCGCTCGCGCGGCCTCCAAGACGGCGCGAATGCGGCGTGACTCCGGTTCCGCGACGGCCGCCTTTTTTAGATAGTCCAGGCGCTCGCCGGGATTTTTTTCGATGCTCGCAAGCATTTGCCATGGAATCGAAAGCGTTGGCTCGAGCTCGGCGCTGTCAATGAGTTTTTGCCGGACGCGTGCTATATTTTTTCCGGCAAGCAATTCCTCAACGGCCTTTTGATAGAGATCAAGAGCCTTAAGATAACGAGAAGGATCGGGGTGGGAGACTCGGAATATTTCAGAGTTCTCGTCAGGATTGAAAAAGACCCGCCGGATATAGCGGCTTGACCGCGCCCAACGCATTTCATTCCTTATGATTCCCGCCATTGCGGGAGTTAAAAAGCCGTCCGGGGACAAGTGCGCCACCTGGGCGTAAGAGATCCCCTGGCTTAGCATGGCACCGAGCCATAAATCCCGGAGCGGGATTAATATCGGCGGATAGCTCGATCGTCCAGTCAGAAGAAGCAAAACCGGCCACTCGATGCTTTGAAATTTAGCGTTCGGGGGTGTGCGGCTTTTGATCCAGGCGACCGTCTTCGGCAGGGTGATTGCGCGGGGCTTGGATATGCCCAGGCGTGCTAGGCGGACGTCAGAGCGCATAAAATTGAATAGGAGAAGCGCCACTACAAGAAAACCCGTCGAGCGAGGTTTGATGCCGCCGTCCAGTCCCGCGAGAATAAGAATCCAGAGGAAAGGGAGGAAGTGAAGAAGGTAGCGTCCAGCGACGGCTTTCCATGTGATATGAAGACACAAGAGAAGGACGATGTAGCAGGAGATCCCAAAGCTTAAAACACGCGAGGCGGGATCACGCCGGCCGTCGAGCAGGGAGATGGCGCCGCGTCCCGCCGCAAGGAGGGTTCCCCCTCCCGCGACCAACAGGAGCCATCGTGGCCACGAGGTCGGGAGCCCCCAAAAATTCCATCCCAAAACGCCGGCAAGCCATCGCGCCGCTATTTGGGATTGCGCGAGGAGACCTCCAACGGATGAAGCTTGAGAGCTCCAGTTGGCGGCGTACCCGGTCAGAGTCTTATTGAGCCAGTAATCGCGCGCCAGCCAGAGGCTGACCGGCGACAAGGCGGAGAGACAGAAGAGAAATGCCTTCTTCCAGCCTCCATTGAAGAAAACGATGGCCCCCGCGCACAGGACAACCAAGGAGCCCTCGGGCCTCGTCAGGGCCGTGAGCGCGCCTGCCAAGCAGAGGGCAGATACATTCGAGATATTGCGGCTTTGGTTTGCGAGAAGAAAGACTAAAAGGCTGAGGCCCGTGAAGGGGATGTCCGGCATGAGAGTTCCCGAGAATTCAACGAACAAGGGATGGCAGGCCGTCAAAATAAAAACGGCGAAGGCTGCCGGAGGCGGAAGGAGTCGGCGCGCCAAAAGCCAGCTCAAAGTCGCCGTGGCGAGCGTCAAGGAGACGCCGACCGTCCAATACCAATGCCAATGTGAATCGAGAAGACGGTCGGGGATGATCAGGAGCAGGGAATACCCGGGAAGAGGATCGGCACCGAAGGCGAAGAAATGGCCAGCCATTAAATATCTCGCCAAGAGCACGTAGACGGCCTCGTCGGACCTGAAACAAAATGGAAAGGCGCGAGACGCCAGTGCGTAGAGGAAAGCGATCGCGGCCAGGAGCCCGCCCATGGCGCCGGCTTGGGGTAGGGACAGCCGACGCTCTAAGAACGATTTCATGCGGGGAGAAGTGTTTCTATTCTAGCGCATTAATTCACAATTTATTCAGGAAATCCCCATCCCTTTCCCATGCGAATCTGTTATGCTGGTTGGCATGGAAGAATATGGGAAATCTCCCAAGGAGGTTCAAAGAGTCTAATGACAATGACGACTGAACGATATGTAGACGACAGGGGCCGGGAGGGCTTCACCCTCGTCGAGTTGCTGGTGGTCGTTCTCATCATCGGCATCCTTTCTGCGATCGCCCTTCCGCAGTACTTCAAGATCATTGAAAAGGGAAAATTCGCGGAAGCGGAAAACTTCATTGATACGCTCAAGACCGGTCAGGAGGAGGTCCTCGCTCGATGCGGGAATTATCTGCCCAGCGCAAGTGACAGCGGCGGCGCGGCTCCATGTGACGTACCGACCGATGGTGGAAAATACGACACAGGCAATCTTCCGAATACTTCGGATTTTAGCGTAACGTTGCCTTTGCTGAAATACTTCAACGCGACAGTTTCCGCCACCCAAAATGGCGGTCCCGGTGGAATGCCGAATTGGACGGTCGTGATGCAGAGAGGTAATGGCACGGTACCCGGTTGTCCATCGTACTACGGTTGCTACTCGGTCTCCGCTATCTTCCCGCCGCAGACGGGTACGCCTGCCATCTCGCTGACGGGTTGTACAAACTTGCAGGCATGCATCGACCTCCAGCCGCAGTAAGGGCTTGAGGAGAAAAGCCGGGCCTGAATTCAGGCCCGGCTTTGTCGTTTAGAACCTGACGCCGAGCCCGCCCTGCGCGCCGTTTTGGCGATGCATATAGACGTAGCTTAAGTGGGCATAGACGAAGGCCCGGAGCGCGATCTGGGTGCCGGCGGTGAATCGGGGCTCCAAGACCGAAACGGACGTTCCATTCAAGGTGGAATCGGAGCCCACGGTGACCTGGGTCGCGTCAAAGCCGGCGCCTAGATACGGGGCGATGAAGCGGTTTCCAATCGAGGCCGCGATGCCGCCGCCATAATGCGTCGCTGAAAAGTAAGGGTCCGCGGCGACATCGCCCTCGAGGACGGCAAGCAGCTGGGGCGCCCAGGACTTGTCGTTCGTCTTCAAAAGACCGTAGCGCAATCCCCCTCCCGCCATCGTGAAACCCTGGTAGCTCGTCCCGCGCACGAAGCCGTCGAAGCGGTAGGGCATGCCGATGTCGGCCTGGACCATGGGCATCCAGATGGGTTTCGCGCCGCCCGCGCGCAGGATTGTGTCGTTTTTGTCGGGAGCGAATTGCACGGCATCGTCCGCGCTTAGTTCGAAGCCGGAAAACCCCAACGGCCGGGCCGTGTGGAAGCTATTCGAGCCCATCAGCCCGCCGAGATCGCGAGCGAAGGGCTTGAGGGATGCGGCGCTCGTGATCGTGCCGACGGCCGAGAAGGAGTCGGCGGAAAGGGGCGATGGGATGCCGCCAAGGGCGACGGGAAGCAGGAGAAGGCAACGGAAGGCGGGAGCCCTCCGTTGCCCTCCGTTGCCCTCCGTCGCTTTCCGTGTCATGGTTGCTACTTGAGCGCCGCCGCGACCTCCTTGACCGCCTGGGCCGACTTCTGGAGAGCCGAACGCTCCTCGACCGTCAGGTTGAGCTGGACCACCGACTCGACGCCGTTGCGGCCGAGCTTGGCCGGGACGCCCACGAAGACCCCGTTGACCCCGTATTCCCCCTCCAGGAAGACCGCGCAGGGAAGTATCTTCTTTTTATCCTTGAGGATCGCTTCCGTCATCTCGGCCGCCGAGGCCGACGGGGCGTAATAGGCCGATCCCGTCTTCAAGAGCTTGACGATCTCCGCGCCGCCGTCGCGCGTCCTCTGGTTGATCTTCTCGATCGTCTCCTTGGGAAGGAGCTCCGTGACGGGGATGCCGTTGACCGTGGAGAATCGAGGCAGGGGCACCATCGTGTCGCCGTGGCCTCCCAGCACCATGGCGTGGACGTTTTCCACGGAGACGCCGATGGCCTCGGCGATGAAGAGCCGCATGCGGGCGCTGTCGAGGACGCCCGCCATGCCGATCACGCGGCTCTTGGGGAATTTGGAGGTCCTCAAGGCCACGAGACACATGGCGTCCAGGGGGTTGGAGACGATGATCAGGATCGACTTGGGCGAGAGCCGGGCCACCTGTTCGGTCACCGAGCCGACGATGGCGGCGTTCGTGTTCAGGAGATCATCCCGGCTCATGCCGGGCTTGCGGGGGATGCCGGCCGTGATGATGACGACATCCGACCCCGCCGTCGCCTCGTAGGATGTCGTTCCCGTGACCCGCCCGTCGTAGCCGTAAATGGGGGCCGACTGACGGATGTCGAGGGATTTCCCCTGGGGCATGCCTTCCACCTGGGGAATGTCCACGAGCACGACGTCGGCGATCTCCATCTCCGCGAGGCGCTGCGCCAGCGTCGCGCCCACGTTTCCGGCCCCAACCACCGTCACCTTGTTCTGCATGAATTAAAACCTCCCTTGGAATCGGTGTCAGACTTTAACTTCTTTAACTTTTTGAATTTTTCATCAGTCAAAAAGTTAAAGTCTGACACCGTGATATTATAGCGGCATGTTCCCGTGTTTTCTAGGGATCGCGGCCTGCCGCTTGGTCCTGAGAAATTGAAAGGCCCGGATGAGCTTCGGGCGCGTAAGCCTCGCCTCGATCACCTCGTCGACGTAGCCCCGGGAGGCGGCATGATAGGGCGAGGCGAAGTCCCGGATGTAGTCCTCCGTGAGCTTGGCGCGAAGCTTCTTGGGGTCCACGGCGGCCTTGAGCTCGCGGCGGTGGGTGATCTCGACCGCGGCGGCCGGGCCCATGACCGCGATTTCGGCCGAGGGCCAAGCGAAGCTCATGTCCCCGCGGATGTGCTTGGAGTTCATGACATCGTAGGCGCCGCCGTAGGCCTTTTTGAGGATGACGGTGACGCGCGGGACGCTCGCCTCGCAATAGGCGTAGAGGAGCTTGGCCCCCCGGCGGATGATGCCGCGGCTTTCCTGGTCGAGGCCCGGCCAATAACCGGGCACGTCGACCAGGGTCAAAAGAGGGATGCTGAAAGCGTCGCAGAAGCGCACGAAGCGTCCCGCTTTCTCGCTCGCGTCGATGTCGAGAGCGCCCGAGAGGTGTTCGGAGTTGTTGGCGACCACGCCGATCGCTTGGCCGTTAAGGCGCACAAATCCGACGACGACGTTTTTCGCGAAGGCGGCTTGAATTTCGAGAAACTGGCGGCCGTCGGCGATCTCGCGGATGACTTCGCGAATGCTGTAGGGCTTGCGGGGATCCGACGCGGCGATCGCGTCGAGGAGAGCGCTTTCGCGGCGCGGGCTATCGGAGGAGATCGGCGGCTTGGGGATCTCCCGCGCGTTCTGGGGCAGAAAGTCGATGAGCTCTCGAATCTGCCGGAAGCAGTCGTGCTCCGAGCCGGCCGTGAAGTGGCAGACCCCGGATTTCTCGCTGTGGAGCTTGGCGCCGCCCAGGGACTCGAAGTCCGGTTCCTCGCCCGTCGCCTGCTTGACGACGTCGGGACCGGTGATGAACATGTGGCTGATGCCCTCGACCATGAAGACGAAGTCGGTCAGCGCCGGGGAATAGACGGCGCCGCCCGCGCAGGGGCCCAGAATGGCCGAAACTTGGGGGATGACTCCCGAGGCGCGGACGTTGCGCTCGAAAATCTCGGCGTAGCCTCCCAGCGCCTCGACTCCCTCCTGAATGCGCGCGCCGCCGGAGTCGCAGATGCCGATGACGGGGCAGCCTGCCGTGAGCGCGAGGTCCATCACCTTGCAGATCTTCTCGGCATGGGCGAGGCCCAAGGAGCCGCCCATCACCGTGAAATCCTGGGAATAAACGCAGACGGGGCGGCCGTTGATGCGCCCGACTCCGGCGACGACGCCGTCGCCCGCCGCAGGCTTGCGGCCGTCGCCGAAGGCCTCCGAACGGCTCTCCACGAGAAGATCCGTCTCCTCGAATGAATCTTGGTCAAGCAGAAGCTCGATCCGCTCGCGCGCGAGGAGCTTGCCCCGGGAGCGCTGGGCTTTTTCCTTCTCGCCGCCGGCGGGTTGGCGCGCGGCTTCCCGGCGCCGCAGGAGTTCCTCGGTCTTGTCCGAAGGTATTTTTTTGGCTTCTTTAAGTTCGTGCATTTTTATTGATGGGCGTTTGGGTGTTCCACAAGCTCCACAAGAACGCCGCCGCAGTCCTTGGGATGGAGAAAGCAGACCCGAGTGCGGCGGGAACCAGGCTTGGGCGCTCGGTCGATGAGAGAGACGCCCAGACCGGCGATCCGCGGCATTTCGTCTTCGATGCTGGCGGCGGCGAAGGCCAGGTGGTGAAGCCCTGGCCCGCGCGACCTGAGAAATTTGGCGATAGGACCGTCTTCGGCGGCAGGTTCCAGAAGCTCGATCATGGCCTTTTCTCCTTCCGCGCCCAGGAAGGCCACCCGCACGCCGTGCCCCGGCGTGTCCTCGCGGTGAGCGACCTTGAGTCCCAGCGTCTTCGCGTAGAACGTGGCGGCTTCCTCGATCGATGAGACGGCGATGCCGATATGGTCGACGGTCATGCGGCGCCTCGCGCCTCAAGAAGCTCCTGTCCCAGCGTCACGGGGTCTGTCTTTCTCTCGACCAAAGCCGAGAGATGTCTCTCCGTCAGCCGTTTCTCGACGGAACGCGAGATCCGGCGGGCGAGATAAAGCGAGACTTCGGCGCGCAGTTGGTCTTTGAGCCTGCGGCTCCTCTGTCCGCTTGAGTCAAGATGATCCCGATGCCTCTCGATCATTTCCCCGAGGGCCGCGATTCCTTCCCCCGTCAACGCGGAGGTCGCGAGAACCGGGGCGGCCCAGCCGTCGGCGGGGGAGGCCTCCGCGCCGATCGCGAGCGCCCGGCGCAGGTCGGCCACGGCCTTGTCCTTGCCCTGCAAATCCGCCTTGTTGACGACAAAGATGTCGCCGATCTCCATGATCCCCGCTTTCAGGGCCTGAATCTCGTCTCCGAGGCCAGGCGTGACGACGTAGAGGACGGTATCGGCCGCGTGGGCGACCTCGACCTCGTCTTGCCCGATGCCGACGGTTTCGACGATGATTTTCTGGAATCCCGCGGCTTCGAGGACATGGATCGCTCCGAAGATGGTCGGGGTCAGCCCCCCCACTCTCCCCCGCGTCGCGAGGCTCCGGATATAAACGCCCGGGTCCCCGGCGTGATCTTGAATGCGGAGGCGGTCGCCCAGGAACGCGCCGCCCGAGACGGGGCTTGATGGATCGACCGCGAGGACGCCGACCTTGAGCCCTTGGCCGCGCCAATAGGAGATAAGCCGGCCTGTCAGCGTGGATTTTCCGCTGCCGGGAGGGCCGGCTAACCCGACCTTGTGGACCGAGGAGGAGCGGCGATAAAGCTCCGAAGCGAGTTCCTCCGAGCCCGGCCGTTCGTCTACGACGAAGGAGATCGCCCGGGCGACGGCCGAGAGATCCCCCCCCTCGACGCGTCGCGCCAATTGCCGGACGTCGTTCATTTCGCGGCTTTCGCTCCTTCCTGGGCCTTCCGGGTCTTTTTGTTGCCGTCCGCGGCTTTCTTGCGGCTTGCCAGGGCTTCCTTGAGGTAGTCGACGATCGACCGCAGGCTCGTGCCTGGTCCGAAGACCCGGTCGATCCCCTTCTTGCGCAGAAGAGGGAAATCCTCGTCCGGGATGATTCCGCCGCCGAAGATGAGAATGTCGCCGAGCCCTTCCTCCTTAAGAATGGCAGCGATGCGCGGGAAAAGCGTCATGTGCGCTCCGGAGAGAAGAGAGAGCCCGACGGCGTCCACGTCCTCCTGGAGGGCGGCTCGGGCGATCATTTCCGGCGTCTGGCGGATCCCGGTGTAGATAACCTCGAAACCGGCATCCCGCAGGGCCCGCACGATCACCTTGGCCCCGCGATCGTGGCCGTCCAGTCCCGGCTTCGCGATGAGGATTCTATAAGGGCTCGCCGCTTCTTCTACCATATGCGCTCTCCTTTCGAAAGCAGATCAAGAAAAGACGCCGCGACCTGGGGATCGAATCGCGAGCCCGATCCTTCCTGGACCAGCTGGCGGGCCTTTTGATAAACGGCGTCGCCGTCCAGCCCGCCGATTTTAATCTCCTCGACGGACTCGACGAGGCCGAGGATCCTGGCCCCCAGCGGGATCTCGGCGCCCTGGAGCCTCGATGGATAGCCCGTGCCGTCCCAGCGCTCGTGGTGGTGGCGGATCATGGGGACCGCGCCTTCGAGAATCTTGATCCCTTCCAGCATCCGCGCCGAGATCTCCGGGTGCATCCCCTCCAAGGCCTGGACGCCGCGGAGGTCGCCCACGACCTCGGAGTTCTTGAGCGCCACATAGCCCAAATCGTGGAGGACCCCGGCGTAATAAAGCATGCGGTATTCGTAGTCCGAAACTCCCAGCGCCCGACCGAGAGCGCAGGCAAGCCGCGCCGACCTCGCGGGATGGCCCTCGAAGCTTGGTTTCGACGCCTCGATGAAGCCGATGAGAAGCTCCATCATGCGCGAGAAGAAATTCTTCTGCTCCATGATGATCTTCGTGTTCGTGATGACGACCGATACGAAGCTCGCCAAGCCCGAAAGAAGCGTCGTGTCCTGCGGAGTATAGGCGCCCGAGCGCTTGTTGAGGACTTCCACGACGCCGACAAGGTCTCCCCGGTAAAGCATGGGGACGCAAAGGATCGAGCGGGTCTTGAAGCCGGAGGCCTCGTCGAATTTGCGGCTCACCCGGTCGTCGGATTGCGCGTCCGCGATGACGAGAGGCTTGCGGCTCTGGGCCACGGAGCCGGCGATCCCCTGGCCGATCGGGAGCGTCATCGTCTTGATCGCCTGGGCCTTCTCGCCCGAGGCGATCTTGAAATAAAGGCTGGCGCCGTCGTCCGTGACGAGCATGATGGAGCTCGCCTCGCTGTCCAAAAGCTGCTCGGCGGTCCGGCCGATCTGCTCCAAGAGAAAGTCGAGGTCCATCGTCGAGGTCATCTGCCCCGCGACGTTGAAAAGCTCGAGCGCCGTCCCGACGTCCATATCCCCCTGCAGGCCCGCCGCGGCGAGCAAAGTCGGTTTCTCGGCCATTAGCGTCGCATCCCAGACGTCATGAATCCATGCCTCCCAGGACTTCTCGTGTTGTCGTGAGCCCTTGGCGGACCTTGAGAAGCCCGTCCTGGACGATGAGCCGCATCCCTTCCTTGAGCGCGGCGTCGCGCAGAACGCTCGCGACGACCTCCTTTAATGAAAGCGAACGGAGAGGCTCCGACATGACGAGAAGCTCATGAAGCGGCAACCGGCCCGAGAATCCCAGGTTCTTGCAGGCTTTGCATTCCTCCCCTGAGCGGTCGTAGAGCTCCTCGTCCTTCGCGAGAGGCAGGCCGTGGTCCTCGAAGGTCCTGATCTCTTCGGCCGTGGGAGCGCGCGGCTTCTTGCATTCGGGGCAGAGCCTCCGCGAAAGGCGCTGGGCCATGACGGCTTTGACGGTCGAGGCGACCAAGTAGGCCGGACAGCCCATTTCGATGAGTCGCGGGATGGCGGAGGCGGCGTCGTTGGTGTGGATCGTGGAGAAGACGAGGTGGCCCGTCATGGCGGCCTCCATCGCGATTTGGGCGGTTTCCCGGTCGCGCATCTCTCCGATCATGATGACGTCGGGGTCGAGGCGCAGGAAGGAGCGCATCGCGAGCGCGAAGTCGAATGATTTGGCCTCGTCGCCTATCTTGATCTTCAAATCGGGGTTCACGGGCACTTGGACGATGCCGGAGAGGTTGTATTCGACGGGATTTTCCGCGGTGAGAATCTTGATGCGGGGATTGTTGATGTGGTTGAGGGCCGCGTAAAGGGTCGTTGATTTTCCGGAGCCCGTCGGCCCGCAGATGACGATGAGGCCGAAATTCTTCTTGCCGCCGACGCCCTTCAAAAGATCCTTGAGCTTGTCGAGGGTGTCTGGAAGAAAGCCCATCTTGTCGATGTCGACCTTGACGGCCTTGCTGTCCAAGATGCGCATGACGCAGGACTCGCCGAAGGCCGTCGGCACGATCTCGACCCGGAACTGAATGGGGGCTCCTCGAGCCGACTGCTCGAAGCGGCCCGACTGGGGGATGCGGTTCTCGTCGGGCTTGAGTCCCGTGTCGATTTTGACGAGCCGGATCAGCCTGTCTCGGTAGCGCCAAGGGACCTCGATGGGCGCGGCGACCAGGTTCCCGTCGACGCGGTAGCGGACCCCGACCTTGGAACTTTTGCCCGAGGCGTCCTCCATGGGCTCGATATGGATGTCGGAGGCGCGCAGGTTGAGGGCCTGCTGGATGATAAGCTTCAAAAACTGCCGGGCCTCGGAGTCCGTCACGTCGACGTCGAAAATCTCGGAGCGTTCCTTCTGCTGCGTTTCGTCGCTGTCCCCGCCATTGACCGGCTCGCGGCTGCGGTTGAGAAGGTTGCGGGCGAGGATCGTCTCGGGCTTGCCGTAGACGCGATCGAGGGTCGTCTCGATGTCGGGGCGCAGGGCCAAATAGGGCTTGATATCGAGGCCCA
>JAJZAK010000018.1 GCA_021799485.1 bacterium
GGTTTTCCCCAGGGCTAACGGCTGTTCTTTTAATCAGGCGGAACAACGACAACCGACAAGGAGACGGATCCAATAGCAACGCAAAACGTCAACGACCTTCAGGCTCATTTATGGATGAGAAAATGCTCCAACCCGAAAAAAAGTGGACTATGGATGTCCCGATGCCGACGGCGACCTTGACGATGTCGGAGCCCGCCTGGCCGCTCGCGATGGCGGCGCCGGCCGATTGGGCCTCCATGGCCAGATTCTGTTCCACATCATGGACGCCCCAATCAAGAAATAAAAAGGGCGTCGCCACGGCCTCGCCGATCCGCTGGAGAATCCCTTCATTGGCGTTCGAAACCGCGCCCGCATAAGCCAGGGTCTGGAAGCCGAAATCGGTCTTGCCGCCGACTTCCTTATAGGCGATTTCAAAAAAGCCGTTTTCCCCCCAATCCGTTCCCCAGCTGTTCTTGACGATGAAGGCCTGCCGGGGATCGTCATATCCCACGATCAGGACGGCATGCCAGCCGTCGAAATTCCCGGACGTGTAGGAATAAACGCCATTGCTGTAGTTATAGAAATCGTCATATACCTTAAAGCTCGTCGAGAGGGGGCCATAAAGGGCCAGTGCGCTCTTAAGAGCGGCGACATTGGGCAATACCAGCGTGGCGGGAACATTGAAATAGGCGTCGATCTTCGTGGTTTGAGACTGCCAACCCTGCTGGGCGTTGGAACAGGAATTATTCGTTCCCGTGTAAGGAAAATACGAAACGGGCGGCAACCCATACGTTTGGAGATACGCGGCGGCCAAGCCCAACGTCCCTCCGTCGCAGCTGCCCACATGCCCGCAGGAAATCAAGGCCTGCTCCGACTCATCCGGCATGCTTCTGGCTCCGTGGATAAGCATCTGGGATTCAAGCTGGGCCGTGCTCGCGAAGGCCCAGCAGGAGCCGCACTGGCCCTGGTCCTCGACGGGGCTCACCGCATGCAGGCCGTTGTGGTTTCTCCAGTCAAAAACCCCGCTGGGCGCCGGAGGCATGCCATTGAGGACTGAATTAAGCCCGTTGACGAAGGAGCTCCACAGCCCCGACGGCTCCTGGGAAGGAGCATTAAGCCCGAGCCTTGCCCCGCGCGCGGAGCCGGTAAGGCGCGAAACGGAGGTGACGCGCGGGCACCACTGGGCGTCGCCGGCGCTCACGGCCCCAAGGATGGCGTTCATTTCCGGGGCCAGAGGATCGGAGGGAGGCAGCTTAAAACCGCCGCAGACGCCCCCGGCGGCAGTCGTCGCGGACGCGTTGCTGGAGACCGCCTCCGCGCCCCCCAAGGGAACGGCGGACGCCGACGCATCATTGACGGCGCCGTCCGTCCTCTGGAAAAGACCGCGAAAAAACCTCGTCCCCAGGATTTTCGAGGAAGATGGCATCGCCGCCTTCGCCGCAACCGGGGCGTCAGCCTGATCAGGCGACAGGAAGGGGTTCGCCGAGCGGCTTTGATCCGGATAGGCTGGAAGGCGGAATGCGGGGGGCGCTGGTGACGCGGGACTCGGCTCGGCGTTGGAAGGGGCTTGGGGGATGCCCCGGAATAAATAGGGAGGGGCTGTCCGCGGCGGAGGAAGGGCGGCATGGCTGCTTGCCGGCGCTAACGAGCTCCCGGCATTCAAGTTTTGCTGGGCCGCGGCCGAGAGGACTTGGCGCAAGCGGTCAAAGGCTTCGTAAGGATTGACCGAGGTTCCGGAGGAAACCTGAACGGCGCCGGAGTTGGCCGAACCTTGATTAAGACCGTCATAAGCGAGGGCATGGCGAGAATCAATCCAGCCAAGGGTGATGGATTGCAAAAGGACGCCCAGGACCAAGCCGATCCTCCGCCAAGGTGATATGCCGCAACGAGCCATCCGCCGGCAGTATATCCCCGGCGACCCACCGGGGTCAAGAAAAATTTTGACAAACGCCCCGCTATCGCGGATGGGGATCGGCGTGTCCGCCCGCCGCTTCCTTAGATAAGGATAAAACGGGGCAGTAAAGCCCCAGAAGCCTGCGCGTCCACCAAGCGCCGGTGGCACTGCGCTGGGCTCGATCCGTAAAATGATATTCGTAGATCAGCGCGCGCAGATACTTCGGCGGAGCGCCGGGGAAAGGATCGCCGGCGAGAAGCGCCAGGACGTCTTTGTTGCCCTCCAAGAGCTTGCCCATGAAACCGAGAAACCAAGGGCTCCGACGCCAAGGGCCCAAGGCCGCGAACCACATCTGCCAATCAAGCCGCGGCTGGTAGGGTTCGACGAAGCCCGGCCTCTTCATGACGTCATCGGGCTTCCATTTAAAAACGTAGGCTCTCCAGTCCTTCCCGTCCCGGCTCCCCTCGATCTCGATTTCGCGGCGGACCGTCGTCATCACCGCGAAAAGACCGTAATGGTTCACCGTGCGCCATGGTTCCGCGTCGTCAAGAAGCGGCTGGATGATCGAGAAGTAGGGGATCGTCCTTTCAAATGCGATCTCGACAAGCTGCACCGCCCCGAGCGCGAAGACGAGGAGCGCGAAGGCGGCAAACGCGCCATCTTTGGCGGAACGCGCTCCCGCCCCCCGCCGCCATCGTCCCCAATCCTCAAGGCGCTTGGGGTCCGGCACCGTCTCCGCCGCGACGAAGGAGCTCGGCAAAAGCCTTAGCCTCTTCCACGACTGGTCGTCGACGCATAGAAGCGCGAGCAGGATCGTCAGGAGGTTGAAAAAGCAGTAGTTGCCCGTGAGGGCGATCAGAATTTGCAAGCCGATGATGGCGGCGGCAGCCGTCCGCCTCGGCCAGCCGGGCCAGAATAGGAGCCAGGGGAAAGCCAATTCGACGATGAAGACGCCGCCGGCCGAGATTTTCTGGAACCATTCCGGCAGTTGGGCCGCGTACCACCCGATCCAAGTAGGCAGGGGCTGAGTCTCGTAGTGATAATCAAGAGCCGTCAGATGCCTCCACGCGGGGTCGCCGCTCGCCAGCTTGACGATCCCCGACTCGAGCATCAGGCGGAAAAGAAGCCACCAAAAAAGCCAAAGCGCCATGCGAGGCGGCCCCCCCTCCCCGGGCCTGCCCAAGCGCGACTTCCAGGGAGCCAGGAACGCCGCCAGGAATCCCGCCTCGATCAAGAGCGCATCCCACTGGAAGTTCATGAAATCCCCGCCGGCCGTGGCGATCGAAAGATACAGCGCCCAGAGCGCCAGGAAGCTGGGGCCCGGGAAAAATCCCAAGATCGGCATCAACGAAATCGCGGAGCCCGCCCAGAGGATCGCATGGAGGAAGCCGTCGGTCGGGTGGAGCCACAATAAGGTCGGCATCAGCCGCCACGCCTTGGAGCCGAGGCTTTGCCGAAAAATCGGGAACATGCGGGCAAACGGCCAAATGCCCGCGCGTCCGACAAGGGCGTCCGCCTGGACGGCCCAGGAGAGGAAAGCGATCAGGAAGACGAGGCCAAGTCCTCTCTGGAAAATACGCGATGAGAACTCGTATGTCGGGATAGGATTGGGCTCCGCGGTCGCCCGTTCTTGGGAAACGCGCTTGCCCAACATGGCGCCATTATACTACAACGTTCCCAATGCCCCTCCGGCTCATACCGCGCGAGGAGAAGTTTTACGAGTTCTTCGAGGCGCAGGCCGCCAAAGCCGTCGAGGCGGCCCAGCTTTTTCATGAACTGGCCGAGCGCTGGCCCGAGCGCTCGCACGAACTCCTCAAGCGGCTGCAGGATGTCGAACACGAAGCGGACATCACAACCCATGAGATCTACGACAAGCTCAACCGCACCTTCGTCACGCCCTTCGACCGGGAGGACATCCACGAACTTGCCTGCGCCATGGACGATATCGTGGACCTCATCCAGTCGATGGCGGCGCGCATGCCCCTCTACCGGGTCTCCCGCACCGACGGGAATCTCTCGACGCTCTGCGACATCCTGCTCGAGGCCGCGCAGACGGTCCGCAAGGCGATCCTTGAATTCAAGGACCCCAGCCATCACCGCCGCCTCCTCGACCATTTAATCGAGATCAACCGCCTCGAGAACGCCGGCGACCGCGCCCTCGAGAAGGCCCTGGGGGAACTTTTCGGAGGCACGCCCGATCCGCTCCAGGTCATCAAGTGGAAGGAGATTTACGAGGGCGCCGAGCGCGCCATCGATAAATGCGAGGACGTCGCCAACATCCTCGAAGCGATCCTCGTCAAGAACGCCTAGCCAAGTGTCCCTGCCCCACGGCAGCCTCGGCTGGGTCGTCCTGATCGCGGCCATCGCCTTTCTCTTCGACTTCTTAAACGGCATGAACGACGCCGCCAACTCGATCGCGACGCTTGTCTCGACGCGAGTGCTCTCGCCCCGAGCGGCCGTCCTTTGGGCCTCGTTTTTCAACTTCGCCGCGGCCTTCGGCTTCACTCCCCACGTCGCCGAGACCGTCGCGCGGGGCTTGGTCTCCTCGAACGCGATCGACAACGCCGTGCTCTTGGGAGCCTTCGTGGGCGCGGCGCTGTGGGACTATTTCTCGGTGCTGACGGGGCTTCCGACGAGCTCGACCCACGCCATCATCGGCGGCCTTCTGGGCGGCGCGGTCTCGAAGGCGGGTCTGGCTTCCCTCAAGGCGAAAAAACTCCTCGTCACGGCGGCCTTCATCGTGATCTCCCCCCTGTTGGGCCTTGCGGCGGGCTATTTCCTGATGGTCCTGAGTTATTGGGTTTTTCGCAAGAGCGCCCCCGGCCAGGTCTCGCATCTGTTCAAAGGGGGCCAGCTCGTGAGCTCCGCGCTTCTCTCCCTTGCCCATGGCTTAAACGACGCCCAAAAAACCATGGGGCTCGTGGCCCTGGTCCTCTTTACGAACGGCTATCTAGGCGCCCACTTCTACATCCCCAAATGGGTGATCCTGAGCTGCTATAGCGTGATCGCCCTGGGCACGCTCTCCGGAGGCTGGAGGATCATCAAGACCATGGGCCACCGCATCACGAAGCTCAACCTCCTGGGCGGCTTCTGCGCGGAAACAGGAGCGGGGGTCGCCGTGTTCGCCTCATCGCTTCTGGGGATTCCGGTCTCGACGACGCACACCGTCGCCGGGGCGATCGTCGGAGTGGGCGCGACCAACCGGCTCTCCGCCATCCGCTGGGGTATCGCCGGCCGCATCGTCTGGGCCTGGGTCTTGACGGTCCCCTGCTCGGCCCTTGTCTCCGCTGGGATCTACGAAGTCCTAAGACTTCTTCTTCGCTGACCCGAAACGTTCCAGAAAATCCTCGATCCAGGGGATGGTCGGAACGCCCGCAAGTTCCGTCCTCAGGCCTGGCCCCTCACCGGCGGCGGCCGGCAGGAAGCGAAGGCGCGGCCCATAATGCTGAAGCCACCCATCGAGCGCCCCCTCCGGAGCGGTAAAACCCTCGCGAAAGCGTATCTCGAGGGCTCCGTCTCTCTGCTCGATCTTCGTGATGGAAAGCTCCTGCGCCCGGCTGCGGATCTCGGCGACGACGAAGAGGTTTTTCACCTCGGGAGGAAACGGCCCGCATAGATCCTCCAACTCCCGGCGCATCTGCGGAAGCTCCGTCGGGCGGGAAGCGAGCAGGCGCTTGTAAAAATCGAGCCGGTCGAACTCGTTTGGCAGATAATCCTCGGGGATGAAGGCCTGAAGGGCGATATCGATGGAGGCAGAGCGCGGCGCCTCCTGGGGAACGCGCCCCCTGAGCCTCGATATTTCCTCCTCAAGCATCCGAGTGTATCCTTCCAGACCGATGGCGGCCATGAAGCCGTGCTGCTTCATCCCCAGAAGCTCGCCCGATCCTCGGATCTCGATGTCGCGCATCGCAAGCCAGAAGCCGGAGCCTAAGGCCGCGAACTCCTGCAGGGCCTCGAGCCGCTGGAGGGAGGAAGCGGCCGGCCGGCCGGCGGGCGGGCCGCCGGGCGCCCCGTCCGGCCCGCCGAAGAAAAGAAGGCAGTGCGCCTTCTCCTTTTCCCTCCCGACACGCCCGCGCAGCTGATAGAGCTGGGAAAGCCCGAAGTCTTCCGCATGCTCGACGACGAGGGTATTGACCGAGGGGATGTCGAGACCCGCCTCAATGATCGAGGAGGCGACAAGGACATCGGCTTTGCGGTGGTAGAACTCCCACATGGCCTTTTCGATCTCCTGCGGCCGCATCTGGCCGTGGACGAGAGAGAAGCGGAGGCCGCTCCCGGCCGCGGCTCGAAGCTCCGCCAGGCGCCGGGGCAAGGTCCGGACCCTGTTGTGAACGTAATAGACCTGCCCGCCGCGCTCCACCTCCGAGACGATGGCCGACACGGCCAGGGACTCGTCATAGGCCGCCACGCGTGTCGAGACCTCCTTGCGTCCGAGAGGCGGCGTCTGGATGAGGGAGAGGGAGCGCAGTCCCGAAAGCGCCTGAAAGAGCGTCCTCGGAATGGGGGTCGCGGAGAGAAAAAGGCAGTGGGCACTGCGACGCAAGGCCCGCAGCTTCTCCTTGTCCTTGACTCCGAAGCGATGCTCCTCGTCCACGACGACGAGCGCCAGATCATGGAAGGCGACGTCCTTTTGCAGGAGCCGCGCCGTGCCGACCACGATGTCGACGGCGCCGGTTTTCGCGCCTTCGAGGGCCATTTTCGTCTCGGCGCGCGTGTTGAAGCGCGTGAGAACCGCCACTCTCACGGGGTAGTCCGCCATGCGGGAGCGGAAATTGTCGGCGTGCTGCTCGGCGAGGATCGTCGTCGGCACCAGGAGCGCCGCCTGCCTCCCGGATGCCGCCGCCGCGAAGGCGGCCCGCATCGCGACCTCGGTCTTCCCGAATCCGACGTCCCCCGCCACGAGCCGGTCCATCGGCTTGGTCCCGCGCAAATCCGCGAGGACTTCCTCGATCGCGCGCGCCTGGTCCGGGGTCAAATCATAGGGAAACGACGCCGCGAAGGAACGCTCCATCTCGCTTTCCGGAGCGAAGGCGATCCCCGGGATCGAGCGGCGGGCGGCCTCGGCCTTGATGAGCTTCTGGGCCAACTCCCTCACTCCCTCGCGCACCCGGAGCTTCGTTCTCTCCCATGAAGCCCGCTCCAAGGAGGAAAGGCGCGGCCGCGTCCCCTCGATGGCGACGTACTTGTCGACCTTCGAAAACTCCGACACCGGCAGATACACCTTGTCTCCTCCGCGAAACTCGAGTTGGAGGCAGTCGACGATTTCTCCGCTCCCGGCGGAGACGGGCTTGAGGCCTCTGTAGCGCGCGATACCATAGTCCGCATGGGAGACGAAATCGCCGGCCTTGAGCGTCCTCAAGCGCAGGATCCCGCGCCGCCCCAAACCCGCTGGACGCCCGCGAGAGGCGCGGACGGGAAAGCTGCGCCCGAAAAGCTCCCCCGCCGCCACGGCCAGGAGCTTCGAGCCGGGATGCGAGAAGCTGTCGTGCAGAGGGCCTACGAGAAACTCGAAGCCCGGCCTCGGACCGCCCAGAGCCTCCTCGAGGCGCATGTCCTCGGCGCGGGTCATGGAATAGAGGAGTATCCTCCAACCCTCCTCGGCTCTTCTGGCAAGCTCCTCGCGCGAACGCGGGAGAGCGCCCGGCGACAATCCCGCCGCCCTCAGGCCCAAGTCGGCTTCGGGAATCCCGGTTCTTCCGGTTCTTTCGATAAGACTTCCGCCCTCGAAGAGACGCACCTCCCTCCCGCCGCCCGCAAGGGGGAGGGTGAGGGCGGGGGACAAGCCTTCCTCAAAAAGGGCCTCCTCCACAATCCAAACGCTGCCGGAATCCAGCCAGCGCGCAAGCGGCGCCGTACGGCCGCGGGCCTTTACGGGAATCGCGGCTGCCTCGGAAAGGAACTCCACGGTCTCCTGGCTCGCCAGGTCGATCACGCGAAGGCTCACGACCGAGTCCTCGTCGAAGAGGGCTCGCACGGGACGCTCCGGCTCCAAGGGGTAGAAGTCGAGCACGGCGCCGCGCGCGGCGTAATCGCCGGGAGAACCGACAAAATCGACGCGCGCGTAGCCGCCCGCCTCAAGGGCCTGGATCGCCTCCGCGCGTCGGAGCCTCAAGCCGGGCTTCAAGACGAGCTTGCTCGACCGATAGCTCTCTCGATCGGGCGCATCGGCCTTCAAGGCGGCGCCGCCCAGCAGGACGAGCCGCGCGCCGCCGGCGAGCCGCTCCAGCGCCGCGAGCCGCCCTTCCGGATCGTCGCCGAAAACCGCGCTCGCCAGCGCCGGAGCCCCGAAGACGGGGGCCAAGGCCTCGAAATCGTCCGCGACGCGCGCCGCGAAGGCTTCGTCCCTGAAAGCCAACACCAGGGGGCCGGAAGGCTCCTTAACATCGCCGGCTTCCGGAAGGCTCCGGCCGTGGAGGATGAGCCTCGCCGCGTACGCCCATGCCCCCGCGTTGACGAGGCCCCTCAGACGGATCACAACGACAACTGCTTGGCAAGACCCGCCGCGAAGGCTTGGGGCGGCTCTTGGGCGCCGCAGCGGCCGCTCCAGCGGACCCAACGGCTCCCATCAGGGCGCGCGTGGAAAATCCTCACCGACATGCCGCCCGGTTCGGTCCGCGACAGCGCCCCGAAGGGCGTCTGGCAGCCCCCGCCGAAGGCCCGGGCGAGGCCGCGCTCGAGTTCGACCTCGGCTCGCGTCGCCGCGTGGTCAAGGCGCGAGACGATCGCGGCTGCGTCCGCACGGTCCGAACGGACCTCGACCGCGAGAGCGCCCTGCCCGGGCGACGGGACGCACCAATCGAGGGAAAGTGGCTCGGCCTTGACGGCCGCGAGCCCGAGCCTCCTGAGTCCCGCAAGCGCCAGGATCAGCCCGTCGGCCGCGCCTTCCTCGAGTTTTTTAAGCCTCGTGTCGACGTTTCCCCGGATGGAGACGGCTTGAAGGCCCGGCTTGGCGGCGCGCAGCTGGATCCGTCTTCTCAGCGAGGCCGTCGCGACCGTCGCCGATGCCGGGAGCTCGGCCCAGGGGAGTCCCCCGCGCCCGATCCAGGCGTCGCGAGGATCCTCGCGTTCGGGAAATGCCGCCACGGATAGCCCCGGGGCGAGGGCCTCGGGGAGGTCCTTCGCGCTGTGAACGGCGAAATCGATCGTTCCCGCGAGAAGCGATTCTTCGATCTCCTTGACGAAGAGCCCTTTCATGCCCGCAGGGGCCAGAGAAGCCCCCTCCCTGCCGCCTAAAAAATCGCCGCTGGTCTTGATGACGACCGTTTCAACCTTGACGCCGTGATGGATCTTCTCGATATTGCGAGCGACCCAGGACGATTGGGCCATCGCGAGCTTCGAGCCCCGGGTGCCCATTTTGATGATCGTCATGTGTTGGTGTCGGGCTTTCGGTTTTTCAGTTTCTCTGGAAGTCTCATATTCCGGTCCATTTCTATCGCGAAAAGCGAAAAACCGAAAGCCCGACCCATATTATAGAATCCAACCATGAAGACCGCGAGCCCCGCTCTCAAATGGATCGAGATCGATCTGGCGGCCATACGCGCCAACGTCCGTTGGACCCTCTCGAGGCTCACGACCGGGGCGTCGCTCGTCGCCGTGGTGAAAGCCGACGCCTACGGTCACGGGACCGTGCCGGTCGCGAAGGCCGTCCTCGCGGCCGGGGCGGCGAGCCTCGGCGTCCTCACGATCGACGAGGCTCGGACCTTGAGGGCCGCCGGGCTCAAGGCGCCGATCGAGCTCCTGGCCCCTGTTTTGCCGGGAAACGCCCGGGAGGCCGTGTCTCTCAAAGCCGTGGCGCCCGTCGACGGCGTCGAGCAGGCCCGCGCTCTCGCCGCAGCCGCGGGAGAGCGCCCCATCCCCGTGAAATTAGAGATGGACGGCGGGCTCGGCCGCTGGGGAGCGGCGCCCAAGGACATCCCGGCCCTCGCCGAGGCCGTCTCTCGCCTCAAGCCTCTGCGGCTCGTCGGCCTCTCGACTCATATCGACTATGTTCCCGGGGAGAACGCCGTCGAGGCGGAGGAAAAACTGCGCGCTTTCGACGGCATCGCCAGGACGCTTAAGGCGAAATTCCCGGGGCTCCATGCCGAGGCCGCGAACAGCTCGGTCCTCCTCGATTTCCCCCACTGGAGCTTCGAGCGCGTCCGCATCGGGAACCTTCTTTACGGCATCAGTCCCGCCCGCAAAGCCGCCCCCGGCCTTCGCAACCCCTGGAAATTCCACGCGCGGGTGGTCGCCTTGAGGACGGCCGAGAAAGGCCGTCCCATCGGCTACGCGGCCGAATTCATCCCGACGCGCCGGATGCGGCTGGCCACCGTTCCCGCGGGTTACGCCGACGGGATCACGATGGAACCCGCCCAGCGCCTGATCAGCCTCGGCCAAGGCTTCCGCTACTGGGCCATGGTCCGGGGACGTCCCGCCCCTTTCGTGGGACGATGCGCGATCTCCCACGTCCTCCTGGACGTGACGCGGATTCCCGACATCCGCAGCGGGGAACCCGTGCTTCTGCCGGTTCGCCGCACGGCCGCGAACTCGCAGCTGCCGCGGATTTATCGGGGCTAGTGTAGTGAGTCCATGATATCTTTACAATTGCTGGGCCTATTTTGGCCGGATTCAAGGCGCGAGGAGCGAGCATACTGAATGTATGTGAGCGACGAGCAACGCGGAAGCCGGGCGAAAGAGGCCCAGCCCGCAGCGGGAAGGCCCATTTCGGGGCCATCGCGGCGTTGCTCCTCGGTTACAGGCCTCGGCCTGCGCCCTCGGAGTCCTCGTCAAGCGGCTCGGACACGGTCGAGACTTGGACCGTCATCGTCGAGGCCTCGGCTTTGGCCTCGGCGGGATAGGAGGAGACCTCCACGGCCGGCCCGCCCCATTCCTTATGGAGCAGAGCCTCAAGCTGCGGCGCGAGATCCTTTTCATGGTCCAGCGGGCAGAATTCCGTCGGCGTCGTCCCGTCCTTGAACGCTTCCATGATCAGGACGGAGCGCGGGCATGTGGGAAGCGGCAGCAATCCGCTGATCCCGTCGATTTTCTGGAAGCTTACTCCGGCCGGCACGGGGAAATCCTTCTTCGGGTAGTCCTTGAGGACCTCCCCCATGATCTCGGTCCACCATGGAACCACCGTGGTGGCCGCCGTCCAGGAATGGATGGGGATGCTCATGAAGTCGTCGTAGCCCATCCAGGCCGCCGCGACGAGGTCCGGCGTGTAGCCGATGAACCAGAGGTCCCGGTTCTCGTTGGACGTCCCGGTCTTCGCCGCGAGCGGACGCTTGAGCCGGGAGGCGTAGCGCCCCGTTCCGGAGTTCACGACGCCCTTGAGGAGGTTCGTGACCAGATACGCGAGCTGCGGGCTGAACGCCTCGGACTCGGAGGCCTCATGGCTCTCAAGCTCCCGCCCCTTGTTGTCCTCGATCCGCTCGACCGAGTAGGGCGTCTCCCGGATGCCGCCATTGGCGAAGGTCTCGAAAGCATTCGCCATCTCAAGGGGCGTGACGACGGAGGTGCCGAGGCCCAGCGCCAACACGGGGTTCAAGCTCGACACGATGCCCGCCCTGTGGGCGACCTCGACCACGCGCGGAGGGCCGACCCTTTCCACGAGCCGGATCGACGCGATGTTGCGCGACTTCGCTATCGCGCGGCGCAGGGTGACGGGACCCAGGAATTTGTTGTCGAAGTCGGCCGGCACCCAGATCTTGAAGTCCGGGGAAAGGGCGAAGGGCGCCGTCGCCAGGCTGATCGCCGAGAAGTCCGTCGTTCCCTTCATGAGACGCCAGTCGCTGCCGTCGTAGTAATAAGCCAAAGGCGAGTCGTCAACCAGGGTCGCCGCCGTCATGCCCGAGTCGAGGGCCGCGGCCCACACGAAAGGCTTGAAAGTCGATCCTGGTTGGCGGCGGGCCTGCGTCGCGCGATTGAATATCGAGTTGCGCCCTCCGATCATGGCGCGGATGGCGCCCGTCTTCACGTCAAGGACCAAAAAGGCGCCTTGAACGGCCGCCGGCGGCGTCGACGACATCATAACGATCGAGGGGTCCTCGGCGGCCTCCTTCTGGCGGCGCGTCCAGTCGGCCAGCATCCTCTGGTCGGCCTCCGACAATCGCTGATTAAACACCCGCTCCGCCGTCTGCTGGATGCCGGCGTCGAGAGTCGTGTAGATCTGGAGTCCTCCCCGCCAAAGGGCGTTGGAACCGTATCTCCTTTCGATATCATGCTGGATATAGCTGACGAAATAGGGCGCGACGTTCGACGGTCCCAACGGGCGCAGGGCGGGAAGGGGGGTCGCGGCGGCCGCGGCAGCCTGCTGGGCCGTGATCAGGCCGAGGGACTTCATGCGGTCCAATACCACCGCGCGGCGATTTCTCGCCCGGTCCGGATGAACGAAGGGCGAGTAGCCGCGCGGCGAGCGGATCAGCGCCGCGAGCAGCGCGCACTCGGGAAGGGTCAAGTCCTGGATGTCCTTGCCGAAGTAGACGTGGGCCGCGGCCTTGACCCCGTAGGCCCCCTCGCCGAAATAAACCTGGTTGAGGTAGAACTGGAGGATTTCGCTTTTGGAATAGTTGCGCTCGAGCTGGACCGCGAGCAAGGCTTCCCGCACCTTCCGGGCCATCGTGCGCTCGCGGGTGAGGAAAATCTGCTTCGCCAGCTGCTGGGTGATGGTCGAAGCTCCCTGGACGACCCGGCCGTGGATGAAATTAATGATCGCCGAGCGGACAATGCCCTTGGGGGAGACCCCCCAATGGCTGAAAAATTGATCGTCCTCGACGGCGATGACCGCGTTGCGGAGCTCGACGGGAATCTGCGCGAGCGTCAGCAGCGTCCTTTTTTCGATCGAGAACTCCGCGATGACATCGCCGTTGCGGTCATAGACCCTCGTCGTGAGCGGCGGCGTATAGGTCTCGAGCGAGCGGATGTCGGGGAGGCCCAGGAGAAGCTTGCGCAGTATCCACGCCGCGACAAGGACGAGCAGCAGCGAGGCGGCGATGACGTCCCAGAAGCGCCTTCGTGACACATAAAATTATACGTAAGCGTTCGACGCTCGGCAATCAGCTTTCAGAGGCCGCACCCCCTGTTGGTCGGCCGGGATGATTGACGGGCTCGTCTCTATCAGCCGAGCCGTTGACATCATGTCCCCCAATGACGTCCAATGGTGGACATGAGATCGTTCTGCGTTTTATCCGCCCTCGCGGCGCTTTGCGCCTGCGCAACGACGTCGAAGGCGGCGAAGGCGGCGTCCGAGAGCGGGAACATCCGGGCGACTGGAAAGGCGGAGATTGACGTCCGCGCCCCCGAGTCCGCCAAGCGCAGGGCCCTCGATGACGCGATGAAGCGGGCCGTCGAGGAGGCCCTCTTTCTCCACATGCCCCACGACCTTCTCGTCCGCAACGCCGCCGCCCTCCAGTCCCGTTTTTTCGATCATCCCCAAAACTTCATCCGCCGCCGCGAGGTGATCAAGACCTGGAAGGAGCCCGCCTACGTGAAAACGGAAATCGAGGCCCGTGTCGATTTCGCGGCCATCGAGCATCAGTTGCTCCAGATAGGAGCCGCCAAGGCCGTTAAAGCGGGGCCGCATGTGCGCATCCTTCTGTCGGGACTCAACGCCTGCGCGGACCTCGAAGGTTTCGAGAAGATCCTGGAAGCCGCCCCGGGAGTGGGCGATTATATCGTCGAGCGCTGCGGCGGAGGCCGGGCGCTTCTCTGGGCCGCCGTCAATGACGGCCTCTCGAGGCAGCAGCTGGCGGCCGATCTCTCCCAACAGGCGGGACTCGCCGCCAGCGCCGCCCCCGAGGAAGACACCCTCTCGGTGGACCTCAAGGCCGGGGCCGCGGAGTCGGCGCCATGAACAGGGAAACGGCCGATGTCGCGATCATCGGCGGCGGCATCACCGGCGCGGGGCTCGCCAGGGACTGCGCCATGCGCGGCTTGCGCACGATCCTCCTCGAAAAATCCCAGCCGGGGCGCCAAACGACCGCTTCCTCGAGCCGTCTCATCCACGGGGGGCTGCGCTACCTGCTTTACGACCGACAGACGACGCTCGAGACGAGTTGGGACGCGGGCTACATCCTGCAGATCGCGGCGCCCCTCTTGACGAGACTCCCCATCCTCTGGCCCGTCTACCGAGGCCACGCCCACGGGCTCGCGGCGGTCGATGCCCTGCTCCAATCCTACGACGGCTTCCAAAGGCTCAAGGGCGGCAAGCCCCATCTGCGCCTCACCGCCGAGGAAACGCTTCGCCTCCTTCCCACCCTCAAGAAGGAGGGCCTCCGTGGGGCGCTGACATTTGACGAATGGCAGGTGGACCCAGTCAGGCTCGTCGAATCCAACCTAAGCTCGGCCGAGCGGCACGGCGCCGCCATCCGTCGGGACTGCCCCGTCGAGTCGATCGAGAAGGCGCCGGGCGGCGGCATCCTCCTTAAAGGGCCGAACATGGAAGTGGCGGCGAGTCTTGCCGTGAACGCGGGCGGTCCCTGGGCCGGAGAAATCGCGCGCTTGGCCGGGGCCCGAGTTCCCCTGATCCTGCGCCGCGGCACGCATCTCGTTTACGAGCGCAGACTCGTTCCTTTCGGACTCATCCTGGAGGCCGAGGACCGTCGCCGTTACATCTTCATCCTCCCGGGACCGAATTATACCCTCGTGGGACCGACGGACGTCGAGCACTCGGCGGGACCCGGCTCTTGCGCCCCGAGCCAAGAGGAAGTGGCCTATCTGCTCGCGACGGCCCGCCGTTACTTCAAGGATTTCCCGGAGCGATTCGACCGCGTTGTCTGCGGCCTGAGACCCATCGTGGGCGAGTCGGGCGGAAAAGAGCAGTTCCTCTCCAGGGGATTTAAGCTCTACGGAGAAGCCGAGCAGGGAGGCCCCGGGGAGTTCCTTACTTTGGCCGGCGGCAAGATGTCCGACTACCGGCTCATGGCCGAAACGGCCGCGGACGCGGTGACGAAAAAGCTGGGCCCGAGAGGGCCGTGCCGGACGGCGCTTGAAACCTTGGAGGGCAAGGAGATCTCCGCGTCGTCGCGCTCCGCGCTCCTGCCTAAGCCGTCCTCCCTCCTCCGCGCCCATCCCCGGCTGCGCTACGCCCATTCCCTCGCTTTCCTCGCGGCGTGTCTCATGCGCCGCACGGCCGCAGCCGCCACGCGAAGGCTCAAGCACTCGAAGGCGGAGGAATTCCTGGACGCCTATGAGATGCCCGCGTCCTTCTTCTCGACGCAGCTCACGGCATTCTCGATCGTCCCTCCACCCAAGACCAAGTCCCCTTCGTAGAAAACGGCCGCCTGGCCGGGCGCCGGGGCGCGTTGCGGCTCTTCGAAATGCGCCCGGAGCGTGTCCTCACCCACGCGCTCAAGACGCGAGAGAGCGGGCCTGTGGCGATGGCGGATGCGCGTCCAAACGCGCTCCGGGAAAGCGCCGCCGCCGCACCAAGACAGGTTCTTCACGTCGATCGAACGGGCGTAGAGGATCTCCTCGGGCCCGACAACCACCGAGGACGTCTCGGGCCTGATGGCGACAACGTAGGACGCGGCGGATCCTCCCGAGAGCCCCAGGCCCCTCCTCTGGCCGACCGTGAAATCGAGATATCCCGCGTGCCGGCCGAGCGGCCGGCCCTTCCGGTCCACGATGGGGCCGCCGGCGGACGCGGCGGCCGGAGATTCCTCGGCTTCCAGGCGGGTTCGCACGAAAGAACGGTAGTCGCGGTTCGGGACGAAACAGATCTCCTGGCTCTCGGGCTTGTCCGCCGTGGCGAGTCCCAAGGCCCTCGCCTTCGCCCGCACCTCCTCCTTCGCGAGCTCCCCCACGGGGAAACGGACGCTCGAGAGTTCCGGGGCGCGAAGCTGGTAGAGGAAATAGCTCTGGTCCTTCCCCTCGTCTCGGGCGCGGAGGAGCTTGCCGCCCTCCGCCCGGGCATAATGTCCTGTGGCGAGGATGTCGGCCCCCCAAGCCCGGGCAAGCGCGAGAAGATGGCCGAACTTGACCGAGCGGTTGCACTCGACGCAAGGGTTCGGAGTGCGCGCCGACGCGTATTCGCGCACGAAGGAGGCGATGACCTGGTCCTCGAATAGGACGCTCAAATCCATGACGTAATGGCGGATGCCAAGGCGCTCGGCTACTCTCTTGGCGTCCTCGATGTCGGCGGGGGAGCCGCAACAGCCGAATCCCGTCTCAAGCCGGGGCAGGAGCTTCAAGGTCACTCCCGCGACCTCGTATCCTTGCTCGGCTATCAACGCCGCGGCGACGGAGCTATCGACCCCTCCGCTCATCGCGACGACCGCGAGACGCCGCTTCACGGCCGCGACTCCGCCGGAACGCGCCGGAGCGCTTCCACGGCGCCTGATAGGATCTTAAGGAACCGCTCGACGTCGGATGTCTTCGTTCCGAAACCCATCGAGACCCTCAGCGCCCCCCGCGCGATCTCGGGCGGTATCCCCATTGCGAGGAGAACGTGCGACGGTTCGGGAGATCCCGAACTGCAGGCGGGTCCGCTTGAGACCGCGATTCCCTCGAGATCGAGCGCCGCGACAAGCTCGGGGCCGGAAATGCCCTCGAAGCAGAAATGCGCCATGTGAGGGAGCGTTCCTTCCGGACCGGCCGTCAGCCGCGAGCCCGGAATCTTGAGCGCCTTCTGGAGCATCCGGCTTCGTAATGCCGCGTAGCGGGAGGCGTCGAGCGCTTCGGTCCGGCTGAGTCGGCAGGCCTCTCCCAAACCGACGATCCCCGGGACGTTCTCGGTCCCCCCGCGGCGGTTTTTTTCCTGGGCGCCGGAGATCAAGGGAACGAGGGAAACTCCCCGGCGGATGTACAGGGCGCCGACCCCCTTGGGAGCGCCCAGCTTATGCCCTGATATCGACAGAAGATCGGCTCCGATCTCGCGCGCGTCGACCGGGATCTTCCCCGCCGACTGAACCGCGTCCGTGTGGAAAATCACGCCGCGCTCGCGGCAGATTCCGGCCCGCTCCCGCACGGGCTGGACGGCGCCCGTCTCGTTATTGGCGTGCATCACGGTGACGAGAGCCGTGGAATCGTCAAGAAGCCCGGGCAAGGCTTGGGCCGCGACCGTTCCGTCGGCGCCGACCGGGAGGAACTTGACCTCGAATCCCCGCCGCTCCAGTTTTTCGAGCGCGCCAAGAACGGCTTCGTGCTCGATAGGGCTCGAGACCACCGCCCGTTTCTTGCCTCCCGAGGCCTCAAACGCCCTCAAGGCGGCGCCCCGGACGGCCATCGCATCCGCCTCGGAGCCCGACGAGGTGAAGACGATTTCCCCCGCCGACGCCCCAAGGAGCTCCGCTACCCGAGCCCGGGCCTCCTCGACCGCGCGGCGAGCCCGTTGTCCCAGGATGTGAACGCTCGAGGGATTGCCGAATTCGCCCAAGAGAAACGGCCTCATCGCCTTGAAGGCCTCCGGGCGCACCGGGGCCGTGGCGTTATAGTCGAGATAAACCGCGCGGCGCGGCCGCCGGATTGAAGTCGCTGGCGTCACGGCCCGAAGCCGAATCCTTTGAAAAGATCCTGCGCGTCTCCCGCGTCCGCCGCGGCCGCCTTGGGCTTTTCTTTCGGCTTCGGGGCCTTTTCCTCGGCTGGAGGCTGGGCGCCGGGGAGCGCCGCCATCTTGGCGCCGCCCGGGTTGATGGCGGGGGCGACGATCGTCTTGCGGATGCCCTGATCGAAGATGACGGTTCCCTTCTTTTCGTTATAGTAAAAGTGGAAGGGGCTTTCCTTGAGCTGCGGCTCGTAGGCGCGCCCGAGCTCGGTCTTCTCCTGTTCCCAGCCGGGGTTGAAAAGGAGCTTGCCGCGCAAGTCCACGATGCCGTCCAGAATCGGGAAGGAGAATCGGATCCGGTATACGCCGTTTGTGTCGCTGACGCCCGGATCGAAGGAGCTCACGTTGAAGCCCGGCGAGGCCTCCCCGGACTCGACCTCGGCCTCCCCCGAGGCCACGGCCCTCACGACCACGCCCTGGATGGGATGGTCCTGATAGTCGGTGATGATGCCTTGGAGGTAGCCGTCGAGAAAGGGCGTCTCCTTGGGGATGGAGAAGAAGAAAAGGTCGTGAGTCCCGGAGACCTTCCTCGTGACCGAGAGATCGACCACTTGTCCCTCGGCGTAGTCGTGCCGCACGAGGGCCTTGTTGGAGGGGCCGCAGGCGGCGAGAAAAAGCGCGACGGCCGGGGCGACAACGGCGTGCCGACGGCGAATCATTCGCGGCCACCTGGAGCCGGCGACGCGGCCGCCGTGACGCTGGACGCAAGCGCCGCCTGGGAGGCCGCCGCGGGTTTCGCCGCGCCGTTCTTGACGAGGATGACGACGCGGCGGTTTTTGGCCCGGCCGTCGGGCGTGGCGTTCGTCGTGACGGGGCGGTACTGCCCGTATCCCATCGCGCCCAGCCGGTAAGGCATGAGGCCGAACTTATCGATCAGGAGCCTCGCGACGCTGGTCGCCCGCGCGGTCGAGAGCTCCCAATTCGAGTCGAAATATTGGTTCGAGATCGGCTGGTTGTCGGTGTATCCCTCGACGATGATGTCGTGGTCCGCCTCCAGCTTCTTGAGAACGGGGGCGAGCTTCGCCAGGATCCCCTCGATCGTGGACGTGGGCTCGGCCGAGCCGCTCTTGAAAAAGGCGGCATGGCCCTCCTCGTCGATCGAAATCTTCATGCCGTCCTTGTCGATCGAGACCTGGCCGTGCATCGCGCCTTCTTTCATCATCTTCTTGACCTCTTGGGAGGCATCCTGGATATTCTTGTTGAGCGCCGCCGAGAGGGCGTAAAGGATGATGAAAAAGCAGACGAGCTCGGTCATCAAGTCCGCGTAGTTGACGAGCCAAGGCGGCGCCGGATGTCCGATCTGAGCGACCTTTGGGTCGCTCTCATCGATGAAGCCCCGAGGCGGGCGAAGGACGGCCATGGGGCCCGGCTCCCTCCTATGCCGCCGGCGGCGCCGCCGGGGCGGCGCCGGGCGCCGCGCCGGGCTGGGCCGCGGCCCCCGCCTTGATCACCATGCGCTTGGCGGGCTCGAGATAGGCCTTGAGATTGGCCTCGACGACGCTCGGGTTGGCTCCGCTCTGGAGGAGAAGAACCCCCCGGATGATGATTTCCTTGACGAGAAGCTCCTCCTCCGAGCGCCGGCGGAGCTTGCCGCCCATGGGAAGAAAGATGAGGTAGCCCGAACCCAAACCGAAGAAAGCCGAGGCGAGGGCCAGCGCCATGCGGCGCGGCACGGCGGAGACGTCGCTGATCGTCGCGAGCATCATGATCATGCCCAGCACCGTGCCGATGATGCCGAACGCCGGGGCGTAGGTTCCCATGGCGTTGAAGATTTCCTGGCCCACCTTGTGGCGCTCCCGGATGAAGCCGATCTCGGTTTCGAGCATGTTCCGGATGAACTCCGCGTCCGCCGCGTCGATGACGAGCTGGATGCCCCGGCGCATGAAGTCGTTCGGGATGTTCTTGATCTCGTTTTGAAGGGCGAGGAAGCCCTCCTTCTTCGCCTTCTGGGCGAGGGTCACGAAGGTGCCGACGATGTTCGAGGTGTCCTCCCCGCTCGAAAAAAGGACTTTCCTGACGATGCGCCCGAGCCCCACCACCTGGCTCAAGGGATAGTTGACCAGGGTCGCGCAAAAAGTGCCTCCCATGACGACCAGGAAGGCCTCCATGTTGAGGAAGGGCTTGAAGCCTTCCATGCCCTCGCTGTGGTAGATGTTGGCGACGACCATCAAGAAGCCAACAAGGATCCCCAGCACCGTCGCTATGTCCACGAGCTTCTACCCTCCTTTCCCCGTCTGCGCGACCAAACGCAAGGCCTCGACCTTCGCCAAAAGGCGCGCCCTATATTCCAGCACTTTTCGAGTGATTTCGTCAGCGCTCTCCATGACGATGTAGCGATTCCCATTCGTGAGCGCCACGACGGTCTCCCGCCCGGGCTCCATGTTCTCGATGAGCTCGGCGTTCACCACGATCTCGCTCCCGTTGAGCTTGCGCAGCGTGATCATTTGGCGGAAGGCTTTTTCTTGCGAAGGACGTCCATCCAGGAGCGGGACTCCGCCTCCTCAAGCCGGCGCTTGAGCTTGGCGATCTCCTCCTTGCTTGCTTGCGCCTGGCACCGCCATACGTCCTCCGCCTGCACCTTCTCGGAGATTTCCTTTAATTTCGCGTCGGCGACATCCCGGGCCTTGGCGACGTCCTTCTTGGCCGCGGCAAGCGCCTCCTCGAGCTCCTTGACGCGCCGGGCCGCCGCTTCCTCCTGAGCCTTGGAAGCGCCCGCGAAGGCCTCCTTCCACCGCTCCATCTCATCGAAGCGCTTCTGGGATTCAGCGAGCCGTGACTGAGCCTCCTTGAGCTCGGCGCGGGCAAAGGCGGCCTCCTGGAGCTTGGAGGAGGACTCCGTGATGCGTCGGCGAAGCTCCGCGAGCCGGCTTTCAAGCTGGGCGTACTCCTCTCTCGAGTCGGCGAGCCGCCGTTCGAGCTCCGCCTGTCGCGCCTGGGCCTCGCGCTTCTCCTCCATCACGGCCGCGATAGCCGCGGCGCGGCCGCGCTCCCGCTCGGCCTCGGCCTCCTCGCGCAGATCCTTGATCTCGGCCCCCTGGGCGGCCAGCGTCCGGCGCAAGTCCTCGTTTTCCTTGCGCAGATCCGCGGCGCCGTCCGGAGAAAGCCGCACGAGCTCCTCGTTGCGCTCCGCGGCGGCTTTCGCCCTCTCCTCCGTCTCGCCCAGCCTCCGCTGGGCCGATGCGAGCTCGGAGCGCAGTCCCTCGAGAGCTTGGTCCCGTTGCGCCAGGCGCTCCCGCATCTCGACGCGCAGGGCCTCGATGGCCCTCTCGCGCTCGGCGAGCTTCTCCGCGAGCTCGGAACGGAACGACTCCACGGCCCTTTCCTTCTGCAGAAGCTTCTCCGACCACTCCGTGTCCTTCTCCGAGAGGACCTTGTGGTGAAGGGCGATCTCCTCTTGGAGGCGCATGATTTCGGCCGCCATCCGCGCGCGGACGCCCTCCCATTCGCTCCGTAGCTTCTGCATACGGTCGGGAAGGCTCCGCTCGAACTCCTCGCGGAGTTCCGCCTCGCGGCGCGCGACCTCGTTGTCCTTGTCGCGTTTCATGTCCTCGATGATGCGGGCCTTCACCTTCTTGATCTCCTCTTCGGCCAGCGCGCGGATTTTCACCTTCTCGAACTCGATCCCCTCCGCGGCCTTCTTCGCCAAGGCGGACTGGACGGCAAGCTGCCTCTCCAGGACGGCTTTGTGGCTCATGAGATCCTGTTTTTCCTTGGCGGCCGCGGCGATCTGGAACTTGAATTGCGCCGCGGCGATCCGCAGCGGCGCCGCTTGGCGCTCCATCGCCGAGCAAATTCCGCGAAGCCGAAGGATTTCGGCCTTAAGGCGCTCCGTGTCCTTGATCGCCGCCTCCATCTCGATGGCCTTCCTGTCCCGCTCGGCCTCGGCTTTGGCGGCCTTTTCCTTGAGAGCGTCCATCTGCGCGCGTTCCTTGAGGAGCTCCGCGACCTTTTCCTCGAGCGACGCTTTTTGGACGGCCGTGCGCTCGGCTTCGGCCTCCGTTTTCGCGATCTTTTGATCGAGAGCCTCGATCCGGGCGGCAGCCTGGCTCTTCTCCTGCTCCGCCTGCGCCAGCCGGGCCTCGATCGCGGCGCGCGTCGCTGCCGAACGGGCGAGATCCTCCTCGGCCCTCGATGCTCGCTCCTTGAAGGACTCCACCTGCCGGCGGTCCTGTTCAAACTCGGCCAGCCGGGACTCGGCCTCGCGCTCCTTCTCAAGCGCCGATTGAATACGGCTCTCCGCCTTGGCGGCCCGTTCCCGGGCCTCCGACAATTCGGCCGCCTTCGCCTCCAAATCCTGGATTCGCCCCTCGGCGCGCTCGAGAGCGATCTGGGTCTTGACGGCCTCGGCGGCTCTTCCCTTGAGATCATGAAGCTCGGCGATGATCGAAGCCCGCTCCCGGGCCATGTCGGCAATCTTGCCTTCGGCTTCCTTTTTGTGGAAATGAGCCCGCTCAAGGTCGATTTCGATCGCTCGCAGCCTCTCCGCCAAGGGGCGGAGGGTCCGTATCTCCTCTTCTTTGGCGAGGAACGCCCGCTGCCATTGCGCGCGTTCCTCGAGGCTCCGGCGCTCGAGCTCCTGGATGCGCAGCGCGAAATGGGCCTCCATTTCCTTGTCGGCGGCATCCCGGCCCTGCATCTGAGTTCGCAGGGAGGACATCCAGGTCTCGCGCTCGGCCGTGAGCTTCTCTTCCATCTGCCGGAGCCTTCCCTCGAGATCGAGGCGGCGCTGCTCCTCCTCCTGGTCGCGCCGCTCGCGGCGGACCTTCTCCTGGAGCTCCTTGATGGCCGTCTCCACCTTGCCTGCGGTTTCGGACTCCTGCTGGCTTTTGAGACTCGCCAGCAAGACCTTTTCACGCTCCTGGGCGAGGCGTCTTTCAAGATCGGCGACCTTCTTTTCAAGGCTCTCTTTCTCGGGGGCGGCGGGAGCCGCGGGCGGCGCCGGGAAGGCGCCGAGGGTTGGCGGCGGGGGCGGCAGCCCCGGGCCCAAGGACGGCTTTGAAAGCGGGGGGGGCGGCGGGGAATTCAAGGGATTCAGAGGGTTCAAGGGCGGAAGCGGCGGCAATTGTGGGGGCCTAGGTTCCTGGTTTTTATCGCTGGGCATGGCGTTTTAAGCTCCTTGATGTCTCATCGTGATGTCGCTTGAGCCTTGATGCCGTCGACCCACGCCCGCAGCTGTGGGTCGGGGCGAAGTCGCAACAACTCGTCGAAATGCGGCAGGGCCTCTCCGGTCCGCCCCATCTGGTGAAGGGCCGTGGCCAGATACTGACGGGCCTCGGCATGGGCCGGGTCGAGCGAGACGGCGTATTCAAAATACGGGAGAGCCTCCTGAAGGTTGCCGGCTTGATAGAGGCCGGCTCCCGCGTTGAAATAGGACTGCGCCTGCTGGGAGCCCTCCGAGGACTGCGCGGCCGGCGCGGGCAGGGCTTCCGCGCCGCCTTTGCCGGCTAGACGGGCTTGGCGCCTCTCCCGCACGGACATCTCTTCCTCCATCCCTTCAAGACCCAGCCCTCCCTCGGGCCGCTCCCGGACGCTGATCTTCCCCTCGCGCTCGAGCTTGCGGATCTCGTCTAGGATTTTGGCCCGCTCCTCGTCGATCTGGGCGGTGGTGGTGTTCGCGGCGTATTCGATCGCCTCCTTGAGGAGGGCCGCCGCGCCGCTCGACATGTTGGAAAGGAACTTGTTGACGACCTCGGGGGCCGAGTTCTGCAGCGCCCGCGCCATGATCTCGGGCTTGAGCTCGCGCACGATGATCTGCATCTCCCTGTCGGGGAAGCGCGTCACGTCGTCGAAAGTCAGCACGAACTTGCGCACCCGCTCGTAGAGGGTCGGCTTCTCGTTTTTGAGGTAGTTGAGGATGTTGTTGCGCGTCGTCATGTCGGCTTCTTCGAGCAGCTGAGTCAGCCGCTCCATCCCTCCGACCACGAAGTCGACGTTCTCCTTGACCTCGGCGTCGATCGCGAGGACCTGCTCGCGCGAGAGCTGGCGAACGGTCAGCGCCTCGAGCGCGACCTTGGCCTGGAGTTCGATGGGAAGGGAGGTGAGGACCGCGCGGGCGTATTCGGGCCTGAGGTAGCTCGCCACGACCGCGATGACCCAGGGCTCCTCTTTGCGCAGGAGGAACATGTAGACCAAGCGCTTGATGTTCTCCTCGTTAATGTAGGCGAAAGGCTCGAATTTCTTCATCTGTTCATCCTCCTCGGGCGGAGGCTCCGGAGGCTTGCGCTGGAGGGTGATGTCGAGTTTGCCCTCTTCGAGAAGGTCCTCCCCTCCCTGGCCGCCCCCTTCTTCCCCGGGCTTTTCCTCGATATTCACTTCCGCGCCGGGCTTTTCCATCAAGGCCCGCACGTACTGCCGGAAAAACCGCGCGAGGGGCCCAAACAGGAACGCGAGGAAAAGGAGCAGCAGCAAGGCGTAGAGAAGAGGCAGGTAGACGTTCGGCTTCTTGACGTCCTCGCGCCAATCGATCTTGACCGGAGCCGTGTAGAACGGCGTCGCCCGGAAAAAGACGTCCTGGGGCTTCAACTGGTACTGCGCCATGGCGTCCACGATGCGCGAGCGCACGAGATCCTGTTCGGTCTTCGTCTTGAGCGCCGCGTCGTCGTGGATGACGGTGACCGTGAGCTTCTTGAAGACCGGGATGACGGCGAAGCGCTGCTCCTTCATTCCCTTGACCTGCTGGGCTTGCTGGGCCTGCGCCGCCTCGGGCGGGATGGGGGGAGCCTTGTCCCCCGAAATCGTCTTCGGCTTGGGAATGCCGGGCATGAGATCGAGCGTCTGCAGCCCGGCCGATTTCGCCCCCTGCTTCTCCTTGTAGCGCTCGGCCAATCCCATGCCGGAGCGCGCCGACTCCTCGCTTTGGATCTTGATCTCCATCTCCACGTCGACGAAGGCCTTGGCCTTCCCCTTGCCCAGGATGGGATCGAGAATGTCCTCCTGGATCTTTTGCTCCGCCTCCTCCTTGATCCTGTTCTGCTCCTTGAGAAGCGAGATGTCCGGGGATTGGAGGGCCGCCGACGCGGTCGAAACCGCCGCCAGGACGCATAAAGCCGTTGTTTTCCATCCTTCCATTAATAGAACGGGCCTCAACCGCTTAGTGTAAAGAGAGCATGTGAAATTTTCAAGACAAGACGAAAAAATCTTCAACCCCGTCATTTGCGCACGGACTCCATGAACTGCCGGACCTCCTTATTGTTGGGGTCCAGCTCCAGCACCTTCTTCCAGACCGCCATGGCCTTCTCCTTGTCGTTCATCATATAGAAGGCGCTCCCCATCATCTCGAGGGCCGTCACATTGTTGGGCTCGATATCCAGAATATCCTGGGCGCGGCGCACGGCGAGGCTGTATTGGCCCTGATAGACAGCCTGGCGGGTGTCGTAGACCTTCTGGTCCACCCACGTGAAGATCCCGGGGCCCTCGACGCGGCGCGTGATCTCGACCCCGGCCTCCTTCTCGACCATATTGAGCAGGCCCAGCAGCTTTTCGTCCTTGGGGTTTTTGTTGTAGGCGTAGCGCAGATCGTTGATCGCGGCGTGAATGTCGACGCCCTGGACGTAGGCGATGGCGCCCTTGCGGGTGAAGAGCTGGTATTCCTGGCTCCCCATCGCCTGGGGGACGTAGTCGGTCACCGCCATGAGGCGGGCGAGCAAAAGCTTCGCCTTCTGATTCGTCGGGTCGGCCTGCAGCGCCTGGCGGAATTTCTGGCCCGCGAGCGCGAAGTCGCCGCGTCTGAACGCGTCGAAGCCCTGGCGCAGGAAGTTCTGGACCAAGCCGCGCGTCTGCGAGAGAGTCGACTCGCCGAAGCGGAAGGTGAGAGAGACCCGCGTGCTGGCGCCCAGGCTGCTCTGAAGGCCCTCCGCGAAATCGAGCATGAGGCCCGAAAACTTGAATCCGAAGCCGAAATCAGTCTCCTGGATGCTGGGAAGCCCCATGAGGCCGAAGCGCGCCGCGAACCATTTCGCGACCCAATACTCGCCGCCGAAGCGGATGTCGTTGCCGCCGGTGAGATTTTCGTTGAGATCGGCCGACACGGTGAGCCTGTTGTGGAACAGATTCACGGCGTTGCCGAGATTGATGATGGGAGGAAGCCTGTCGGAGGTGCCCCCGGTGGCCTCCTCGAAGACGTTCTGGAAGTCGAGGCCGAGGTTGTAGAAGCCGAAACGGCGCATCATGCCGAGGTCCACCGTCTCGAAATGGCTGACGGATCCGTCGAGGCTGTTGGAGAGATAATCGAGCGTCGCGCCGAAATTCGTCTTGTCGGTGACGGCTTTGCCCCAGGAGAGCGCCATGGCTTGCTGCGTGTTGGAGAAGCTGCCGCCGCTGGTGATCGAGGTGGCGGTCCCGTTCGCGTTGAAGACGGCGTTGACGGCCTCGAAGCCGGACGCGGAGAGCTGCGCCACGTCCACGCCGAAGGTGCCGGAGTTCTTCGTCGGCTGGGCGTAGCCCAGGTAGAGCAAGCTCGCCCCCTCGTAGAGGGAGGCGTCCATCGCGGTGGCTTCCTTGCGCTGGAGCTGAGCCAAGCCCGAGGGGTTCCAAAAGGCGGCGGAGGCGTCGTCCGAGACCGCGGTAAAGGCGCCGCCCATGGCCAGGGCCCGGGCCCCGACCCCGAAATTAAGAAAGGCCCCGGGCTGGCCGCCGTACTGGGCGAGGGCAGGGGCCGGGAACGCGAGACCCGCGAGTATAAAATAAACAGCCGCCCCGGCGACGCGCCACGCCGCCGCGGCAGACTGCCTGCGACGCCTGGGGACAAAGCCCCAAGGTGCTCTTTGGGCCATTTAGTTCGGCAACCTGACGCTCCCTTGCGGGAGTCATGGCTTTGCGCCTCCGCCTTGCGGCGGATTTGCCTTTATCGCCTGCCTCGGAGACTATCCCTGCGGCTACGCCCCGGGGGCCAACCCCGTCCCCCCAATAGCCCTTCTCCTGGCAGGAAACGGGTGGGAGTATAACAGGAATCGTTCGATTGTCAATACCTCTTGTAATTTGCAATTCTATATGTTTGTTGCCGCCGTTACGGCCCCTTTTGCGGCGAGGTAGCTCAGTGGTAGAGCACCGGTCTGAAAAACCGGGTGTCGTCGGTTCGATCCCGACCCTCGCCACCGTTTCAGAGGGGAAATCCCCCCCCTCGTTTGCCGTTGGTTGCCGCTGATAGTGCAGTTTTTGCTCCAAACCGGCCACCAAAGCGGCCACTCCCCGGGACCCCCGGTCCAGACGGCAAACCCGCCTCCGCAAAGGATCCAGAACTTTCCAAATCGGCCAGTTCACGCCAAAACGACGTCTTCAGCTTCGACGAGAGACCTCTTGAGTCGCCCGCGTCAATCCTTCTTGAATGCGGCGGAGCCTATACGCGCCGGAGCACCGTCGGCCCGGATCAGAGGTGCTCGCTCCCGGATCAATTAGCCGAGCTTAAGCGGTTCGCCAGGAGCATGGGTGTCGAGATATCGCCGGAACTCGTATTCCCCGACGACGGCGTCACCGGCACGTCTCTTAAGAAACGCACGGGACTGGAAAACCTCTTAGAAGCCGTGCGCTCCGGCAAGTTCAAGAAAGCCAACGCGCGCTATGTTTTTTGCTGGTCGACCGACAGATGGGCCCGGAACGCTGCCGACGCGTTGACCACGGAGCGAGTCCTGGCTGAACACGGCATCATCCTGATCAGCGTCAGCGAGGGCTACGACCTGACGACGCTCGACGGCCGCATGGAATTCGGCATCTGCGCGCAGACCGCCGAAATGCAGAACCGCCTGCGCACTGCAGACCTTTGGCGCGGCATCATCCGTGAACTTCGCAATGGCGGTCTCATTGGGCACGCCCCCTACGGCTATCGCCGACTCAAGAACGAGCATGGGAAGAATCGTCTTATTCCCGACCCGAAAACTGCGCCAATCACAATTGAAATCATCCGCCGCATCATACAAGGTGAGTCGCCGACGGACATCGCCTCCGACCTCAACAAGCGGGGTATAGAGTTCGTCGGCCGCGCGCACGGGGAGGCGGATGACACGGAGTTTCTCGACTGCCCCCAAAACACATTTAAGGCGTATAAAAACGCGCTGGAGGCAGCCCAGGCCGACTTCCTGATCAACGCCTCGGAGCAAGAGGACTTCAGCAAGTTCCTGGGGTTCTGCGAGCACAAGGTGGTGATCGACGGCGTCGGGGTCCGCTTTCGGAATCTGCCCCATACGCAGGCGGCCCCGCGACCATCGGGGGCCTCCCTGCAATCCCAAAAAAGTCAGCCGAGCGCCGATTACTCCGATTGGGAGAAGAACGTCCTGAAGGGCTCGTGGCAATGACGAGCGCCGTCAGCATACACTTCGAAAATAAATCTGCGAATCACATTGAAGTCATTGAGGCTCTCACGCACCGCTGGGAAAAGATGCGAAAGGTTGGCACTACTACGACGAGGCCGATCAACGACACATGATCTCAGCAGCAATCCGTGCCTCGTCAAAGAAATTGAAAAGTATCGAATTTGGGCTGCCTGGTTTTCGGGTCCGGAGCAAATTTGTTGGATGTGGAGTCCGAGGAACGGCGTATCGAGCCGCGAGATTAGTAGCCCTTGCTGCCGTGTTCTCATTCCTATGCCCATAAAAGTTTCTGAACGTAGCAAGATCACGAAAGATGGTCTGAGGAATCGAAAATGCTGCCCGCACCTCAGTGATATTGGAAGCTCCTATCGCAGCACACGACGCAGTAATCGTGTTAGATGAAAACCAAGGAGGTTCCTCCTGTGGCGACCAGGGACCATCGGGGTTCGCCAAAATGATTTTTGGCTTACAAACCCTTATAGCAGCCCTCAATCCATCCTGGTTCGTTCGAATCGCACTCGACACACCAATATGTTTTCCAGTCAGACTAATCGGCCTCTGTATCAGAGAGAGGAAAAAATTACGGCTAAATACAGCCCAGGCTGAGTGCAACTCGATAGCGGCAAAAGACACGAGGAGGTCAGCGTGATTCCAGGCCACATTTGGATCCAAGAGCCGACCGATTTTTACTCTGATTCGCGCCAACCGCGACTGAAATGCGCCGTGTAAGGTGGAAAGACGCCCTGTTGGGCGCATCGATCAAAGCAACGTGGGTTGGAGAGCCCTGCAGAACCACCGGAACCTTGTTTGCCGCTGAGCAAGGACGTTGGTTCGTTCCGAGCTAGCCTTCACGAATTCTTTTAGAGATTCTTCTGGCTCGTCGGCTTCAACCGCGACCCCAAGTTTCGAAAGATTTGTACTCGCGATATCCGTGTTTAATTGCCACCGACCTTGTTGTGAGTAATCAGCATTCAACGCTGGGATCGCGCGCTGAAGGTGGATTATCGCCAAGATCAGAGAGTACATCATGTACGGGCGCATAAGAGCGCTAGAGTGGATATCTTCAAGCACAAGAAGAGTATCGATTGCACCCTCAATCCTCTGTCTAAAATCCCTTTGCTGATCAAATTGCCTATCGTTATCTTCGTAGAGCTTATCAAGGTTTCTCTTGTTCGTGGTTCGGATGCCGTTGATTAATGCATGCACCACCTCGGCAAGCAACTTCGCATCCATCATTCTAACGATCTGCTTTTGATTAAAAACTTCCATGCGGAGAAATTTTTCATCGAGAGCTTTCGCGAGCCGATAAACAAACCATTTAAACTCACCTTGAAATCTGGCGTGTCGCTGTTCTTCAGGGTTGAGAGGAATCGTATAGGAGTTAATCCTCCTAAAAGTCTCTCGTATAGCATCATTAGTCGCCTCGACGAATATGTCAACGCCGAGTGAATAAGCGAGGAATTTCTGCTGCAAATCCTCAGGCAATTCTTTATACTTCCTCCCCGCTGCTTCCTCCACTTCTGACTTTTTTGAAATCGATAGATTGTTGGTATAAAACTCAAAAATTGCCTCGCTCCGCTGCTGACCATCTACGACTTCCTTAATCGTGTTGCGACTTTTTAGATCGGTTACTTGGTGGAAGTAGAGCTTTGGTATTGGGTATCCCAATAGGATGGTCTCGATCAGGAAGGACTTCGCTGCAGGTGGCCAGACCTTGTCGCTCCGTTGATAGTTTCGATTGACAGTTATTTCCTTCCTCTCGAGTGCCTTGCAGAAGTCGGCAACCGTCCAATTGGAAGGAGTTATTTGCATGTGATCCTCCAGGTGCTCCGGCCGTTAGCTGCCATGTAGCTTCGCATATGCGCTGGCATGTCCCATCAGGGAAACGGCGAAATTTTTAAAGACCAATTCGGGATACGGCTCGCGATACTTTCCTTGAAGTCCGCCCTTCTGTTCCGAGAGCATGACGCACGCTGCGTCATAAAGTCGCTCTCGAACAAACTTGCGGCAGAGGATCGAGTAGCGATCAGCATAGGATGAATTTCGGAACTCCGGGAAAACCTTGTAGTGCGGCTCAATGACACCTACCGGGGTTGTCGCGCGAGGAACGTCTTCAAGCAACATAAAATACCCAAGCCAGGGGCGCGCAGATGGTTTGAATGCGCCCTCTCGATAGGCGGCGAGAAGGTCGGTGGCATTCCCGAGCGCCTCCTCTGTGCGATTGTTAAAGTTATTGCCGAATGAGCCGATCTGCGACTTAAACTCCAGCGTCGCGATGATATTCCCATCCGCTACCGCGACGATGTCCCATTCTTTAGTCGGACGGAACCAGCCCGGAAGAACCGTCGACTTTTTTGCCGTAAACACCTGATGCCGAGAGAGCCCACTCTCAATCAATAACTCATGAACGAGATTGATAAAGCCGTCCAGTTGCGCCCCGCCCGTCACAGCAGAACGGTTTCCCTGATCCTTCTTGCCATCCTTCCTGCCTTGGTTCTTGGCCTGCCGTTGGCGCGACGTCCAAAAGTGAACGATAGCCTTTCTAATGCGCGCATCAAGATCGGTCATCGAGCCGATGTCTTGTGCCAATCATTGATTGTCACGCTTCCGAATAGGTTCCGAGTCTCGCGCTCAACGCGAGCATGGGCCATCTGGTAGTAGTGCTGATCCACTTCGACTCCGACGCTATTGCGCCCCCAGCGCGCCGCAGCGACCCCCGTCGTGCCCGTGCCATAGAAGGGATCCAGCACTGTATCACCGACAAAACTGAACATTCGTATCAGGCGTTCGGCAAGTTCAATGGGATAAGGAGCTGGGTGTTCTTTGGTTGAGGCGCCAGTAACACCCTCCCAAACAACCCTGAACCACTTTTGATACGTCTTCGCGGGAATCACGCTCAATAGCCGCGTCGGAAGCGACGGGCTACGGTAGCCACCTGGTTTCCGCTGCATCAGGATGTACTCAAGGTCATTTTTGATGACGGCATTCGGCTCATAGGGTTTACCGAGAAAACCCCCAGAGCCGTCGCCAGCTTCATAGGATGCATTGGCGATTTTGTGCCAAATGATACCCTGAACGTTATCAAAACCGATCTTTCGACAATGCTCTTGAATGGACGCGTGGAGTGGCACGACGGTATGGCGGCCGTTGTTCTTGCGCCGTGAAAGGCATACGTCCCCGACAACAACGATGAGTCTTCCACCCGGCACGAGAGCCCGATGGCAATGGCGCCACACCTTGTCCAGTTCCCCGAGAAAGTCCTCATAATCGGCGATGTAGCCCATCTGGCCGTCACTGCGACGATATTCCTTGAGAGTCCAATAGGGCGGCGAGGTCACTACGAGGTGGATACTCTCGGGCTTAAGAAAATCCATCGCGCGAGAATCATGAAGATAAAGACTATGCGTGGTTGGGATGCGTTGGACAGCGTGTTCGATGGCCGTCGTCAGCCGAGCATCCTGAGCTATCCGCGGGAGCGCGGTTTGCGGATCTGAAATATCGCCAAGAGAGGCCGGGACGTAGGACGCATGGTCAGGGGAACTTCCTTCTCGATTAAAACCATTCAAGGCCCCCATACTTTTAATACGGGCGACCCTATGAATTTGTTCCCGCTTCTTTCGAGGGCGCTTAATGTGCCGCATGCTTAAGAGGCTATAATGACATCATATTCTACAAAGCCTACCCGTACTAAATAACCCCGTGATAGACATTGATCCTCAGGTTCGCAATGCCGCCTTTGCATTTCTCAAGGGACAAACGGCATTGCACGGCGAGGTCCTACCGCGAATACTACTAGCGGAAGGATTCCTCTATCAAGGACAACGTATCCCTCTCGTGGGCCCCCAGGGTATTTTTAAGCCTGCCATCCTCCCCGAAATCCCTCTTACTATCACCACAGTCCCGGCCGTCGAAGGCTCCCCTCGTCCCTACAATGACGAAGTCGGTACCGACGACCTCCTGCGCTATCGCTATCGCGGAAACAACCCCCTCCACCACGACAACGTGGGGCTGCGTCAAGCGATGGAGAAGCGCGTCCCCCTCATCTACCTTCATGGAATCGTGCCCGGCCAGTATTGGCCCGTCTGGCCAGTCTACGTAACTGCGGACGATCCGAAGAGTTTGACTTTCACCGTAGCCATGGACGACGCCCGACTTGCTCTGCATGGCGCGTCGTTGACAAGCGATTTGTCTGATTCCGCGCTTAACGCACGCAGGCAGTACGTGACCGCAACGACGCGACTGCGCCTCCATCAACGGAGCTTCCGGGATCGCGTGCTGCGCGCGTATCAAGAGCGCTGCGCGATTTGTCGCCTACGGCATCAGGAACTGCTTGATGCCGCGCACATCCTCCCAGACGGGCACCCCAAAGGCGAACCCGTGATTCCAAATGGTCTCGCGCTTTGCAAGCTGCATCACGCTGCTTTCGACAAAAATATCCTCGGGATCACCCCCGACCTCAAAGTCGATCTGCGCCTCGACATCCTCCAAGAAGAGGACGGCCCCATGTTGAAATGGGGGCTTCAACATTTTCAGGGCACTGATCTGCACGTTCCAAGGATCAAGGAGCTTCGACCCGACCGAGGATTTCTGGAAGAGCGCTACGCGCTATTTAGACAAACGTGATCTATATTATCGCGATGAAGCCTTAGTAAATGTCAGCTTCGATAAGGTTCCGTGCTCCGGTCCGTCCCACCCATAAGAAAACGGGAATTATCAGAACCGACTTCCCTTATGCCAAAGAGGCGCTAAAGGCCGTCATGTGGCTAAGTTGTGCCCCCACTTCCCAGAGCTGATGCAGCGCCGCAAGCCCAACAAGGGCGAATATTATTTTCGGGCGACCCTCTGGATTTATTCCCGCTTCTTTCGAGGGCGCTTCATATGCCGCGTAGCTAAGAGGCTATAATGACATCGTACTGTACAAAGCCTCACCGTGCCAAATAACCCCGCGCATAATGGACATCGATCCTCAGGTTCGATTCACGCGCCTCCCATGCCCCCACTAATCGAGACGGAGCGGCTCTTGTTGCGCGGCCATCGACGGGACGATTTGCCGGAATGCGCGAAGATGTGGGCCGACGACGCCGTGACGCGGCACATAACAGGCAAGCCGTCCTCCCGACAGCAGACATGGGCCAGAATCCTCGGCTATGTGGGCCATTGGATCCTCATGGGCTACGGCTACTGGGCGATCGAGGAGAAAAAATCAAGGGCTTATATCGGCGAGCTCGGCTTCGCCGACTTCAAGCGCGAGATAGACCCGGCGATCCAAGGAGCTCCTGAGATGGGCTGGGCGCTCAAGCCCTCGGCGCATGGGCGCGGCTACGCGAAGGAAGCGATCCAAGCGGCTCTGGCATGGGCCGACGCCAATTTAAAATTCGAGAGGACGATTTGCATCATCAATTCGAATAATCCGCGATCGATCGCCTTGGCCGAGAAATTCGGCTTTCGCTGCTTCCAAGACGCCCGCCACATGGACGTCCCGGTGAAGCTTTTCTCTAGGAGCCGCGTCCTCCCTCGCGACGTTAGGCCTTCGTAAATTAGGCCATGCGGGGAAACAAAAGCCCGCCGGGAGGACGGGGTCAGCGAACGAGCTTCTTGGCGTCGATCATCCCGAAGCCCTGCTGCTTCTTGGTCAAACCCTTAAGCGGCGTCGCCGCGGCCTGAAGCGTGGAGAGAACCTGGTTGAAGCCGCGCGCTCCCTCGCTCACGGCCAGGGCCGCGAGGGCCGCCACGTGCGGGGAGGCCATCGAGGTCCCGGAGGCCGCGGCGTAACCGCCGTTCATCCAGGTCGAGATGATCTGGTCTCCAGGGGCGATGAAGCGCACCTGGGGCCCGCGGCTTGAAAAACTCGCCACTTGGTCGTTGGCGTCGGAGGCGCCCACCGCGATCACCTCGGGATAGGCCGCGGGGTATCCGACGTCCTTGCCCGTATTGCCGGAAGCGGCGATCGGCACCACCCCGTGAGCCTGGGCGTACGTCACGGCCCGCTCCTCGGAGACGGCGGGAGTGTCCGAGCCCAGGCTCATGTTCATCACCTGGGCCTTATGATTGGCGCACCACATGATCCCGCGGACGATGTCGCTCAAGCGGCCCTCGCCCTGGGCGTTCATGACCTTGACGGCGTAGATGCTCACCCGCGGAGCCACTCCGACCACTAGCGTGGGCTTGCCCTGCACCATGGCGGCATAGCGGCCGATCGCCGCGATGGTCCCGGCCACATGCGTCCCGTGACCGTTGTCGTCGGAGAAATCGTTGTTTCCCGCGATGATATTGACGCCCCCCGCGACGACTCCGGCGAGATCGGGATGGCTGGGATCGACGCCGGTGTCGACGACGCAGACCTTAACCCCCGCGCCCTTCGTCGCCGGCCAAGCGGCCGGGGCGTCGACGCGCGCGACTCCCCACGGGAGTTGGGGTTTGACGTTCTGGCCGGGCGCCGGCGTCGGAGCCGGCCCCTTCCCATCGGAAGAAGCTGGGCGCGTCAGCCGGCCGGATAACGGCGCGATGCCCAGATCGCCCATGGAAGCCCCATCGAGAAACGGCGTCCGCTGAAAGGAGACGCCGCGAAGCCAATTGGTCCAAAAATCCTCCTCGACTTGGACGTCCTGGGAGTCAAATCCGCCCTGGCTCGCGATCTTCGCCGAGGCTCCTTGAATATCGACCGGAGAGGCGTCCTCCGAATCGGGCACCTCGACAACCTGGGCCATGAACTCGCCGCCGCCCGCGGAATCGGCGATGTCGAAGAGCCGGCTCGCCCGAAGCCGCTCGATCACCTGGTCCCTCAAGGACTTGGCGGCCGTCCCATGCCGGTAGCTGATGATCAAGCGCCTCGCGTGCGCCGAAGGCGCCGCCAGAGCGAGAACGGCGAGAATCCCCGAGACAATCTTGCAGGCTTCCAGGCGGCTTCTTTTGTCTTTGTTCATGACCGGCTTTCCAGCCTCCTTTAAGTTGCTCCGGTGATCCTGACCGCGCGTCGCCGCGCCCTGCAACGTTGCGTCATTGTACCCGGCGAGGCCTTGGCAGGCTAGGAGCCTAGGGCCCAGCCGTTCTGGGGCCGAAAGGCCCACATGGAAAACTCGGCCTATTTTTGGGATACTTGGAGTTTGAGCCCCATGAGCCAACCTAAGACCGCGGACACGCTCGAACTTCTCGTCGAAGCGGGACGGCTTCTCAGCTCCAAGCTCGATGTCGGGGACGTTCTCCGGGAAGTCCTGAAGCTTGCGACGCGCCTCGTCTCCGCCCAAACGGCCTCCCTCCTTCTATATGATGAGACCAGCCGCGAGCTCTATTTCGACGTGGCGCTGGGCTTGGCGCCGGAACTCCTCAACCTGCGATTCAAGATCGGGGAAGGCATCGCGGGCATCGTCGCTCTCGGCCGCAAACCCTTCGTCGTCGACGACGTCAGCCAGACCACGCTCTGGACCCCCCGCGTCGACCATCAATCCGGCTTCACGACGCGCTCCATGCTCGCCGTCCCCATGCTCGTCAAGGACAGGCTGGTGGGCGTGCTCGAAGCCATCAATAAAGAAGAGGGGGCTTTCAGCCCTTCCGACGTCGCCGCCCTCGAATCCCTGGCGATGCAGGCGGCGATCGCGATTGAGAACGCGCGCCTTTTCGCCCGGCTCCGGGAGGAAAAATCGAAGCTCGACAGCATCTTTAAGGAAATGGCCGACGGAGCGATCCTGGCCGATGAAAAGGGCTGCATCCTTCTCGCCAATCCCGCGGCCGTCCGTCTCACGCAGGGCTCGGCCTCCCCCCTTGAAACCCTGGATCAAGTCTTCGACGGCTTCGAAGCGGATCCGCCTCTGCGCGACCTGACGGACTCCTCCGTGCCGCACGCGCTCGACTTCACGGCCAAGCGCTGCCGGCCCAAAAACCTCGTCCTGGCCGGCAAGGCCCTGCGCGTCGAATTGGCCGCGAAGCGCGCCTCGATCGACGGGCCTGTCGAGGCCGCCCGGCTTCTCATTTTCAGGGACGAAACCGAAAAGGCGCGAGAAGACAGGCTCAAGCGCACCTTTCTCTCCCTCATCTCCCACAAGCTCAAGACCCCGCTGACTTCCATCCTCGGCTACGCCGAGATTCTCTCGGATGAAGAGTCCGCGGCCCGCGGGGCCGACCCGGAGACGCGGGCGCGCATGCTCCACAAAGCGGCCGTCGCGATCGTCTCACAGTCCAAATATCTCTCCTCGCTCGTCGACCGGCTGCTCCTCTACGTCAGCCTCGAGGACCCCCTCCGCCACTCGGAGATGGAGATATTTCCTCTCGAAGAAGCCGTGCGCCAGACTCTCCAAGGCCTCGCCGACTGGCTCAAGGCCCAGAACGCCCGGGTCGTGGAGGACATGGCGGGAGAAAGCCCCATCCTCGGCAATAGGAACTTCATGCGCGCCGCCATCAAGAACTTGGTCGAGAACGCGCTCAAATTCAACGCGAATCCCGCCAAGAAAATCCTCCTGCGCCTGAGCCGGGAGGACGGTTTCGCCATTCTCTCGGTTCAGGATAACGGACCCGGCATCCCGCCGGAGGAGCAGGAACGCATCTTCAGCCGTTTCTATCAAGTGGAGCCCTCCTTCACCGGCCAAACGGAAGGTTGGGGGCTCGGCCTGCCGCTCGCCCAAAGAGTCGCACGCTGGCACGGCGGCCGGCTGAACCTCACATCAAGGCTGGGCACGGGAACGACGGTGACCCTGGCCCTCCCGCTGGCCGGCTCGCACGATCATGCCCGCTGAACTCAAGCCCGAGGACTTGGCGGCCTTCGTCGGCGGCGCCGACTACGGCGAAGTCTTCGTCGAGTCCTCCGAATCCCGCTCGCTTAAGTGGGAGGACGGCAAGCTCGCGGACGCCGCGGCCAGCAAGGATCGGGGGCTCTCGCTGCGCTACCTGCGTCGACGGGCCCAGGGAGTGGAAACTCTGCTCGCGAGCGACCAGACTCCGAGCCTGGAGGCCCTCGCCACGCTGAGGCGCCGCCTCCTCGGCCTCCCCCCGGCCTCTTCCCCGGCCCCTCTCAAAAGCTCGGCCTCCTCCGAGACGATCGCGCTCGTCGATCCCTTCGGCGTCCCCTTGCCGGATAAAATCGCCCTCTTCTCGTCGATCGACCGCGCCCTGAGGTCGGAATTTCCATCGATCCGCCAAGTGAGCCTCTTTTACTCGGAAAGGCGCCGCCGAGTCGCCATCGCTAATTCGGAGGGCGCCTCCCTGGGGGACTCCCGCCTGGGAGTCATGCTCGCCATTCACGTCGTCTCAAGCCGCGACGGCGTCCTGCAGACCGGCTCCGAGATCATCGGGGGACCGCGGGGCTACGAGCTCCTCTTGGAATCGCAGCCCCTGCGGATCGCGCGACGCGCGGCCCGACGGGCGGAGCTCAAGCTCGCGGCGCCCAAGGCCGCGGCGGGAGAGATGCCCGTCGTCCTCTCAAGCGCCGCGGGCGGGACCTTCATCCACGAAGCGATCGGCCACTCCCTCGAGGCCGATCACGTGCAGGAGGGGACGTCGCCCGCCTACCACGGCAAGCGCGGCCAGGCGATCGCCTGCGAGAAGATCACGGTGATCGACGACCCGACCCTCCCCTACGCGCGAGGAAGCTTCCGCTTCGACGACGAAGGCATCACGGCGGCGCCCACCGTCCTCGTCAAAAACGGCGTGCTGGCGGACTATCTTTACGACCGTTCGACCGCTTTCAAGGAGAACCGCGCCTCCAACGGACACGGCCGCCGCGAGTCCTACGCCTGCTCGCCCATCCCCCGCATGTCGAACCTCTATATCGCGCCCGGCCCCGACGACCCGCGCCGGATCATCCAAAGCCTCGACTCCGGCATCCTCGTCACCCGCATGGGCGGAGGGCAGGTGAACACCGCCACGGGCCGGTTCGTCTTCGAGGTGGACGAGGGCTTTCTCGTCAAGGACGGCGTCGTGCGCCACATGGTGCGCGACGCGAATCTCCTCGGCGTGGGCCCCGAAATTCTCCGTTCGATCGACCTCGTCGGCTGGGACATCGGCTGGGGAATCGGCACCTGCGGCAAGGACGGGCAAGGAGTCCCCGTTTCCGACGGCCAACCGACGCTCCGCATTCCGAAAGCTCTCGTGGGAGGAAAAAACGAATGAAAAAATCGTCCCTGATCCTGTGCCTGGGCGCCGTCGCGGCGACGGGAGCCGCCCGGCCGCCCTCGCAGCCCGCCCAAACGCACTCCAAGCCGCCGAAGCTCGAATGGCATGGCGCCTTTTCGTCCGTCGCCAAGCCCCATTCGCTCATCGTCGCCGACGCTGCGGCGTGGAAGAGCCTCTGGGCCAAGGACATCGGCTCAGGCGCGCCGCCATCCGTCGACTTCAAGAAATACGTCGCCGCGGCGGTCTTTCTCGGTCAAAAATTAACCGGGGGCTACGACGTTCTCTTCTCGACCGTCCCCGCCCCGGGGAAGCGCGGAATCGTCATCGGCTACCGGGAGAAAAAACCGTCCCGCGGAGCCTTCGTCATCGAGTCCCTCACCCGACCCTATGCCATCCGTCTTTACTCCAAGCCTCGGGGAAGGGCTTCCATCAGGAAGCTTCCTTAAAGAAGGAAAAGCGCGGAAGGCGTGGGAAGATTTCTGCCCGGCAACCTTTCGCGGCCCTCTGTCGCCTTCCTCGGCCTTCCGTGGCTTTCCGTGGCCCTGGCCGGGATGCTTGCCGCCCAGGAAAACGATGCGGCGATCAAGTCCGAGGAACGCGCCGCTTTTTCAAACAGTCTTTTCGACGGGAGCGGCATCGATGTCCCCTGGGTCTTGACCCGCGGTCCGCAGGCGGCCGCCGCGCCCGGGGCCGCCGCCGGGACGCCGTCCATCCCGGCGGCGGCCCCCTCGGAGAGGCCGGGTTTGAGCCTTGACCGGCTCTCGGCGTCCGATCCGACGGGCTACTCGCCGCAGGTCCTGGTCCTCCAAAGCCGCCTCAACGCCGCCCGTCCTCCGGGGACTCCCGAGCTCCGGATCACGGGGAGGCTCGACTACCAAACCCTCGCCTTTCCGGCTCTGATCCTCCGCGCCGACCTCAGCAGTCTTTCCCAGGAACTCGCTCGGCTTCCCCCCGCCGGCGGGACGGGCCAAGCGAAGGAAGCTCCTGGGGCCACGGCTCTTCAAAAGGCGCGCAAGGCGCTCGACTCCTTCGCCCGCGCGGCTCTTTCGGCGCGCGATCCCTCCCGAATCCGCCCGTCTCTGCTTCGCGAACTCAGTCTTCAGCAAAAGGAGACCGAACGCTGGGCGAGCATCGCCTGGCTTGAGGGGGATCTCTCCAGACTCCACGTCGAGAGCCGATTCCTGACGCCGGATCTCCGCGCGACCATCAAGTCTCTGCCCGAACCGCCGCCGGCGAGGGACGCCTACCTCCGGGCGGGCGAGACGCGGCGGAGCCTCCTGAAGTCCCTTGAGCAAGACGACCAGACGGACGCCCGCCTGCTCGAGTCCGCGCGGTGGCGCGCCCATTACAAATCGGTCCGCCAAGCGATCGCCGTCAATCAGCGCCAAGAGCTTGTCCTGGACCGCTCGGTCAGGCTTTACGAGGCCGTTCCCTATGCCTTGTCGGAGCTTGCGGCGCCGCAGCCGGCGCCGAAGCGCTTGCTTGAGCGGCTGACCGTCAGGTTTTTTCCCGGCAGCCGCCGAGCCGAGGAGATCGAGACGAGGCTGCGAAGGCTCCGCCAGGTCGAAGGCGCCTTCCTCCGCATCGCGGCGGAAAAGTCAGCGCCGCCAAGCGCGCCGGGGCAGCCCCGTCCCCTGGGCTCGTGAGATCTCGCCGAACGCCGGCTGCATAAGCCACCCGCGCGCCCGGGCGCGCTTGGCCAAGGCCGCGTCGCCCGAATCAAGAAAGACGCTCAGTCCTCCGGAGAAGCCCAGAATATCCATGTCGCCCTCCCCGCCGCCGACAACCAGCCGTGGCCGGCGGCCGATCTTCTCCTCGACGATCGCCACCTTGCCCGCGCGGTACGGCACGGGCTCATGAACCTTGGACGAGAGAACGACGCCCTTTGACTCCAGCTCGATGCCGATCGCGCGCGAGGGATCGACGCCGTAGAGGGAAACGAGGGCCCTCATCTCCGGCTCGGGCGAGTCCGCGACGATCCACACGTCGAAGCCGTTGCCCCGGAGCCGGGAGACGAGGTCCGCGATCTCGGGGATCACCCGAAGGCCCCGCGGGACCCCGATCGGCTTCGGGTCGTCCAGGGAATCCTTGATCTCCTCGAAGCCCCGCGGACGCCGCGCCTCCTCGTCCCAGACCCGCAGGGAGAGAGCCTCCACCGCCTTCTCCCGAAGCCCCGTCAAAAGCCTCGCCAGATAAACCCGCCCTTCCTTGCGGCTCACCCGGGAGCACATGTCGATATAGGAGGCGACCATCATCTTGCGGTAGGTCAGATACGACGGCTGGAGGCGCCAAATGTCCTGCGGGAGTGCGCGAAACCGCTCGACATCCGAGCGCATCGGCTGGCGTCCAAAGACGATGGGGACCACGTCCCAGAATTCGTCCGAGAACCGGAACGTGGCGCCGGTGTCGAGCGCCAGAAAGACGGCGAAGGCCGAATCTCCCCAGACGGCGCCGTCGTCCCAGTTCAAGACGGCGGCCGGAGGATGGTCGGGATCGTAGCGGGGGCTTGACCGGCCTTCCCCGCGGATGAGCGCGTCGATCGCGGAGCGGACTTCAGGACGCCAGCGACCGGCGCGCAGAGCCGCGCCCGCGCTCCCTGGCCCTCCGGCGGGCTTCCCGGCGGGGGCGCGACGAGGCTTTGTCCCCGCCCGGCGCGGGTTGAGCGTCCGGCGGTAATGGTAGCCGTCCGCGGCGCGAACGGCCGGCAGCAGCGCCATCAGCGCGGCGAAAAGCGGCGCGCGACGGATTGTCATGGGAAGGTCACATGTTATAAAATGGTTCACTCAAAAATTCCCAGGGGTGGAGGAAATCGACATGGCCGGCAACAACGAGAGCTCCAAGAAATCAGACTATTTGAAGGATCCCGTCGTCCACTTCGACGTCGCCAAGCACGACCTCGTCTCGCTCATCGACGACTTGGGACGCATGTCCTTCACCGCGCGCGACCTTTCCCGCGCTTCCCAAATCTACGCGCAGATGCTCGCGGACGAGTCCTGCGCGGTGATCCTCTGCCTCGCGGGAAGCCTTTTCTCGGCGGGACTCAAGCGCTGCGTCTTCGACCTCGTCAACAACAACATGGTCGACGCCATCGTCTCGACGGGCGCCAACATCGTGGATCAGGATTTCTTCGAGGCTCTGGGCTTCAAGCACTATCGCGGAACGAAGTGGGTCGACGACCACCGCATGAGAGACCTGCGCATCGACCGAATCTACGACACCTTCATCGACGAGGACGAGCTCGGCGACTGCGACATGACGATCTCCGAGATCGCCAATACCTTAAAGCCCCAGCCTTATTCCTCGCGGGAGTTCATCGAGGAGATGGGCCGCTACCTGGCCGGACGCAAGCTCAAGGTGAAGGACTCCGTCGTCGCCGCGGCCTACCAGAAGGGCGTGCCGATTTTCGTGCCGGCCTTCTCCGACTGTTCGGCGGGCTTCGGGCTCCTCCATCACCAATACCAGAACCCCGACCAGCACGTCTCGATCGATTCCGCCAAGGACTTCCGGGAGCTCGTGCGCCTCGTGCTCGCGTCCAAGGATTCGGGGCTTCTGATGCTGGGCGGCGGCGTCCCCAAGAACTTCGCGCAGGATGCCGCGGTCGGCCCCGAGATCCTGGGGCTTGAAAGCCGCATGCACAAATACGCGATCCAGATCACCGTGGCCGACGAGAGGGACGGCGCTCTATCCGGCTCGACCTTGCGAGAGGCTTGCTCCTGGGGCAAGGTGGACACGGTCCACGAGCAGATGGTCTACGCCGAGGCCTCTCTCGCCTTCCCGCTCCTGGCCTCCTACGCCTACCACAAGGGGACGTGGAAGAAGCGCAAGCCGCGGCGCTTCAGCGACATCCTCAACACGAAAGATTCCACCCCCCTCCCGGCCGCCGCGAAGTGACGCGGCGCCCCGCCGCAGCCGCCTATTGGCCGCGGGAGCCCCTGAAGGCCGCGGGCGCGTTCATCGACGGCGTCTTCATGGGAGTTCAGGCTCCTTTTGAGGCCGCGCGCTTCCTCATCCTGCCCGTTCCTTTCGAGCGCACGACGAGCTACAAGAAAGGGACCGCCAAGGGCCCGGATAAGGCGATCGAGGGCTCCTGCGGCGTCGAACTCTGGGACGAGGAGACACGGTCCCAGACCTATCTCGCCGGCATCCACACCTTAAAGCCCGTCCCGGTCTACCCCAACGAGCAGGCGCCGACCGCCTTTCCCAAAATCGAGAAAGCGGTCGAGGGCTGGGCCGCGCTCAAGGACAAGACGCTCTATTCGATCGGGGGAGAGCATTCCATCACCCAGGCGCTCGTCCCGCCCTACGCGAGACGCCACCCGGGGCTCTCGATCCTCCATTTCGACGCCCACGCGGATATGCGCGAGAGCTTCGAGGGCTCTCCCCACAACCACGCCTGCGCCGCGCATCCGCTCGCCAAGCTTTGTCCCCTCGTCCAGGTGGGCATCCGGTCGGTAGCCGAGGAAGAGGCGCACTATCTCAACGCCGGCAATGTCCACACCTTCTTCGCGCACGAACACCCCGACGTCGGGAGGCTCATCCCTCAAGTCCTCGATGCCCTGACGGACACGGTCTACATCACGATCGACCTGGACGGCTTCGATCCGAGCGTGATCCCCGGCGTGGGCACTCCCCAGCCCGGGGGCTTCACCTGGCGGGAGGGACTCGCGCTCTTCAAGGCCGTCATCGAGGCGAAAAACGTCGTCGGCGTGGACGTCATGGAGCTTTGCCCCCTCCAGGACAACGTGATCTCGGAGCTCGCCGCGGCGAAGCTCATCTACCGGATGATGGGCTACCAGCTCGCCAAGACCAGCGGCGCCCGCGACGGCAGCATTTTCTAATCCAGAAATGAGCCTGAAGTAAACGCAGGCCGTAGTCTTTCTTTTTGTCGACTTTTTCTTTCTGTTGACGGCTGTGGAGAAAGTGGGTGAGCGCGCGTGGAAGTTCTTGGTGACA
>JAJZAK010000019.1 GCA_021799485.1 bacterium
GCTCTGCCACCGTTCCTGCTGTTGGTTCCATGATTCCTCCGTGTCTATTTTACAGGCTCAGACACGGCTTCAAACCGCAAACTTCTCAAACGACCAAAGTGTCCCACTGATTATAAACCTCAACACTCCTTGTGGTCGAGCTTCTGGATTAAGAGCGCCGAGCGGCCGCCGTCAGGCAGATGGCCGAGCAGCTCCCGACGTTCGCCAGGGCTGATCCAGTGATCGCGGAACTCATCCAGAGTCGCGGCCTCCTCGACGAGCTTGGCCGCGAGCAGGGCGCGGTAATCCTCGACTGTTACGGGCCGGGTCTGGCCGTCCACCTGGGTCAAAATGTAGTGCCCGGCGTCAGTGACACGAACATCGAAGCCCTCGACTTGGATTGGAGGCTCGGGCGGTTCCGGTGGTTCCGCGCCGCCGCTACCTGATTTTTGGACTCGGAACTTCGTGATAAACTCCTTGTTGAAGAGCCGGGTCGCGTCCGTGAAGTCGTAGACGTGGAACAGAAGCTTGTTCGTAGGCGGATGGAGCCGTGTCCCGCGACCGAGCATCTGGTAGAAAGCGATCGGAGAGCGGAGATAGCGAAAAAAGACGATATTGCGGACGACAGGGACATCGACCCCGGTCGTCAGGAGGTCCACGGTCGTGGCAACGAAATGTGAACGCGAGGCACCGCGAAGCTCGGCCAGATAGTCGCTGCCGCTCACCGAGGCCGTGCATTGGAAGGCGTAGGGGTCCAGGCGCTCGCGGCCTTGGGCCCGGCACCAGTCGGCGTAGAGGTTGTTCATCGCGGCGGCGACGTCTCCCGCATGCCGGTCGCGGGCGCAGAAAATAATGGTTTTTTGCTCCGGCCCACCGTTTTGGAGCAGGTGCTCGAAGAGCGTGCGACACATGGCTTTGACTCGATCCGGCATTAGAAGCTTATCGTCCAGCTCATGGGCCTCGTATCGGGAGGAAACGAGGCCGGGATCGGGAGGCCGGCCAGTAAGGGAGGCAGTCAACCGCTTGCCCAAGAGGTCCTCGCGCGTGACGCCGCTTAGGCGTTCGTTGACCTTCTTATTGTCATGGAAGAGGTCGAACTGCTCAATCTCGCAGGCCGCGAGATAGCCGTCCTCGATCCCTTGGCCGAGATCGTACTCGTAGACCGGCGCACCGAAATGGCGGATGTTGTCGGCCGTGATTTGGGCGTCCGCTATTGATTCTTTGGTCTTGGCCGCGATTTCCAGCCGACGAGGCGTCGCGGTGAGTCCGACTTGGACGGCTTTTGGATTTCGCGTCATCACCTGCGACCACTTCCCCCAGGCGGAGCGATGGCATTCGTCGATCACGATGTGGGAGAAGTAGTTTTCCGGGTAATTCGCAACTAGGAAATTCGCTGTCCCCTCCTCATCGGCAATATCGAGGGTCTGATAGGTGGCGATCAAAAGACGGGCATTCTTTTGGGGGTGTCCGGCGGAGACTGTTGCGGCGTTGGCGCCGAAGGCATTCTGGAAGGCGCCAAGACCTTGGGCACGGAGCTCGTCGCGGTCGCAGACAAAGAGCGCGCGGCGGAGTTGGCCCGCTTCGGCAATTTTCTTTAGCAGGTTGACGGCGATGAAGGTCTTGCCCGCACCGGTCGCAAGAGATAGCAGGGCGCGGGGCGGAGTTCCTTCTTTCTCGCAAACTGCCAGCTTCTCCAAGATCGCCCTGATGGCCGCATCCTGGTAGTAGCGGCGCGCGGCCTCGCCACCAAGGTATGGCACGAGTAGAGGTTTTGCGGCCTCGTCTTCCAGGCTGAAGCCCTTGCCCCGCTCATAGCGTCGCTGTAGCTCATCGGGGCGCGGGAACTCGGCCAGTGGTTTGGGATCGCCTGTCTTGCCGGAGAAACTGTCGAACTCGACGTAGAGATGGCCGTTGGAGGCGAAGACAAACGGCACATTAAGCCGCTTGCAGGAGGCGTAGAGCTTGCCCTGCTCAAGGCCGTGGCCTGGCGGCAAGCCCTCGGCCTTGGCCTCGATGAGAGCAACGGCAACGGGCTGCGAGTTAGCATTGACGCGAACGCGAAGAACGTAATCAACGCGGCCGCGAGCCCGACGCCGCGGTTTGCCGCTGATGATCTCGATTGCTCCTGCGGTCTCCTCGCGGCGGATCAGGTCCTCGGTCCATCCCTTGGCATGGATCGCCGGGTCGATGAGCTTGGCGCGCGTGTCGGCTTCGTTCAGAGACATGAGACGTTGCATCTCGGTTGCTTCGAAAACGTAACTCGAATTATGCCAAATTCCGGCTATTGGACAGCCTAGGCACACCCCGTCGAATCTTCCGAGTCGGCCGAGACGTCCTTCTTCGCGACCTGTGACACCAAAGTTGGGAAGCCGGGGTGAACGGCAGGAGTCGTCAGGGAAGTCCCAACGTTTGCGTGCGCCGATTTCGAACGCCGGGCGAAATATTCATCTATCAACAGCCGACAGATGATTTCGAGGGCTTGATCCCAGGCGGCAGGGTCGGCCGCTTGGCTGGACTCAATGGCTACGCAGTTGACCTGATGTAGTTTCGGCATTGGAGAGAAGACTGATGATTTCGTCGTATATTTTGTCGTAGGGGCACGGGCCGGGCGACGATCGGATGCCCGGAGGCGGGAAATCGCGCATCTTAGGGTCCTGCTGCGCCGAGCCAAGGCATATGGCCTGCCTCCGGGACGCCAAGGTCAATAGCGCGGCGACCTCGCAGGCGTCGGTGGAGGCGGCGCCCGATTTAAGAAGTAACCGAACAATATTAGGGTGTTCAGATAGCACCGCCTCGCATAGCGGGGTCCTGCCGCTGCCGTCAGGCGCACTGACGCTCGCGCCGCTTGCAACCAGGAAAATCACGACCCCCAAGTCGCTCCGGCATTTCCCTATCGCCAGCGAAAGAGGACTCCCCCCTTCACGGCCGCGAACATTGACATTCGCACCTTGGCGCACGAGCTTTCGCACGCTGGCCCACCGGCAGGCTTGCGCGGCGCGCATCATTTTAACGTCCAACGGCCTTTTGGCAAGCGGCAGAGCTCGCGGGACATCTTGCTCGATGTGCTTAGGGCGCGGAATTGGCGACCGCCGCCGTGTCTGTTTAATGGCGGGCTGTGAGATTATTTTGGCGACCGCTTTAAGCGGCTTTGCGGTTAAGGCATGCGTCTTGCCTTGGATCACCGCTTGCCAATGCCTCGCGAGCCACGCCCTGGGAGCGGGTTGGGAAACAAAAATGGCCGCGGCGGTTCCCGCAATGGCCGCGAAATAAATCCACGCGCTGGAGAAGCTGGCGGAGTTCTTTGGATGGGAGTTTGCGACGGGGCGTTGAAGGACCGGCGTGGAATCGCCACCTAAGCTGCCTGATGCGGGTTGAGGCGTTGGCTTGGATGATGCGGGAATCGCAGCCTGCGGCGGAGGGCCGGGAGTTGGAAGAGATGCCGGCGGCCACGCCGGCGAGGACCTTGGCGGGGGCAACGTCGGCGGTTTAATGAAGAGGCTTCTCAAATCATCGAAGCTGTGCGCCGGTTGCCAAGCGTTGGCGGACGTGGCATTCTCGGGCGCGATGACGCTCGCCGGCTTAAATCCCGGCAATTGCTTGAGCTGGGCGATCTCGTAGGGCCCGGCGGCGCTGCGCCCATCCAGCGCGAGAACCCAGTATCTCACGTCATTGCCCCATTCCTTTCAGGATGCTGTCCTCCCATTTGCGCATGTCGGCGGGCAAGGGTTTCTCTCCTTCTTTTTTCAAGCCTCCGCCAGCCGCCTCATGCGCCCCCGGCAAATTGCGGAAGCGGACGCCGATCCCCTCGACGACGACCTTCGCGTCGCAAAAAATCAGAAAGGTCGACAAGGTCGTCGTCTCCATGGCATCGATCAAAAAGTCGGCCCCGGAGGCTTCGAGGGCCTTCTTGTAGGCCGCACCAAGCAAATTGGGGCAGGGCGTGCCGCCCGAGGCTTCCGCCTCGCCCCGCGCCCGCCCGACGACCTCGACCATCTCAGGCGTCAATTCGACCCTGGCGCTGCTTGAGTTCAAGAGGCTCTGGCTCGTCGTCGCGCAGGAGCAAAGAAGGAGGAATGGCGGGACCAGCCAGTATTTCATCGTCCCCCCTCCCCCTACCATCTGAGAAAGGCGCGCAGTATCGGGCCCCAATTGAGGTAGAGCGTGTCGATTTTGCTTCGCCCTATCGCCACTGCCAAGGCGTTGCTCGTGCTTCCCATATCTATGTACCCCGCGCTGGCGTATAGACCGGCGCCCAATTCAAGGTTGAGCGGCCCCAGCATTTCCGACCATTGAAACCCCAGCGTTCCACTGCCCTCGCCGAGCTTGCCGACCGTCGCAGGCAACATGCGATAGAAGTTGTTCAAATTCGCCCAATAGGCGTCCTCGTTGAGCGCCTGCTGGCTGAAAACGCCCCACCCATAACCGAAGCGTCCCTGCATGGAAAACATGGGCGAGAATCCATTTCGCGACCTGTTGATGGCTGGATTCACGTATAAAGGCGAGTCCATGGTATCCCACCCGAACACGAGGTTGGCGAATTGCGCCTTAAAATCGGGGTCATACAGATCCTGGAGCAGACTCGGGGAGGTAGCGATGGCCCAATCCTCGAATTGAACGGGGAGGTTAATCGCCGTGTAGCCAAGGCCCACATACCCTGAGGAGACCGCCGTGCTTGAGGATGCGCTCGTGCCCGGCATCCACAAGAAGTCGATGTTCGTATATTTGCCGTTGAACGCCGTTGTGGATGGAAGATAGTGAAGAGGGTCTCCGGTCCAGGTGACCGTCCCGCGCAGGGCGGCGTTCTCGTAGCGAACATAAAGATTGTTGAAGCCCAAGAAACCCGCCACCTGCTGCGTTCTGTTCATGACTTTATTGCTCACGTCATTATTGAAATCGGCCGTCACGCCCATATGAACCCCCGCGATGGACAAGGAGGCTTGATAGCTGGTGAGCGCCGTCGTGTCGAATTTGTAGCTGAGAAAATCAGGCTCATATTTAGCTTGCGGAGCTGCGTACCAAAAGTTATAGGGGACCAAGGAGAAGCCTAGGATCGAAGTGTTCTTGAGGGCGGCGAGGGTGCCCGACGAGGCATCCTGGGTCAAGTAAGAAGGGGTGGACGCTTCCGGTGAAGCGCTGGATGCCTTGACATCGTATACGGGGAGCGCCGCGGCAACGGCGTGCTCCGTTTGCGACGGAGAGCCCGCGGGCGGCGAAGCCCCCGGCGTCAGCGCCAGGACGACATCGCCATAACCGGCCTGCGAAGCGATTTGCAGCGCCGTCATGCCGTTTTTGGATTCGAGACTCGGATCCGCGCCCGCGCGCAGCAGAATCCGGACGATCCCGGCATGGTTGCCCTGGGCCGCGTAAATCAACGCCGTCCCACCGTAGTCGTCCTGTAAATTGACGTCCGCCTTCGCTTCGAGAAGCACCTGGACCATGGCCGTGTCGCCGCCATAGGCGGCCCGCATCAAGGCCGTGGCGCCTCCCCGTTCGATTCTCTCGTCAACGTCGACGCCTTGGGCGATCAGCGACTTCACCTGAGCGACGTCCCCCCGAGCGACCGCCATCCTGAGATCGGCGTTGTCCTCGCAGCGCGCAGGTGTGGCGCAAAGGAGCGCCGCCAGGCCAAGCGCACAACCGACTGATGCAAGGAAGCCGTTTTTGTCCATTTGGATTACGGCTTCAGGCGGGATTAATGGCCGGCGGTGGGTCGCCATTAACGTGAGTGGCGACCAACTCGGCCCTAGCACAGACCGAAATCGATCGCCACCGTTCCCCGCGCGCAAGGCGCACGGGTACATCGGCGGCTTCGTCGGTGTGCTAGGCGCCCCATCGGCCGAAATCCGATGCGGGCCTGTCGCGGCGATTCTTGCGAATGCGCGACCCCGGTGAAGCCAGAGCTTTAAATTACTTTTCTATGCGCTATCCTCCCGCAATGAACGATATCCACTGCAATGGGGTCAATTATTGCCTGAATACATAGCTTCGTCAAGGCAGCTAACTAAGTTGATTTTAAGACTCCCTTACTGCATTCAAATTCATAAGAATTGCCTAGGATGTCTTGGCATTTAATGCGCGTGTCGAGCTGGGTCAATACGAATGGGGCTGGATTATTTCCGCAACTTGTCAAATGACCTAAATAGATCGTATCGCCAGCGGCCAGAGAAGATATCTTGAAAGGCTGCGCCGGCTGACTCGCATAACTTTGACAAAACCCTGCAACGACTTCGATATTGATGGCAGCCGCTTGGCCCACATTTTTGATAGCGATCGGAGGACCCGGGAATGACCGCATGGCTACTTTTACTGAGAGGGTGCGGATATCTGTTATCGGAACGATGATGGGCATAAATCTTTCGATTCTATCGCGCTCGGCCGCCTCCACCATTTTTTGTGTGGCATGACTCTGCGTTGTTGTTGCAGTCGCCAGTGTTTGAGCCTCTTTAAGAATAACCCGGGCTTCCTCGACGTTAATCCAAGTCACGTAAACGAGCCCAAGTGTTGCCCAATAAGTAGTCAGTGCCAATGCTTTATCCCACAATGGCAAATCGCCATTTCTGGCTAGGAGGTCACTAATTAGGAATGGGGCTAAGACTAGGCCAATAAAAACTAGACCTCTTTTCCATTTCATAGGTCAGCCTTGGATTGCGCGTTCGAAACGTCAGCGCACCACGCCGAGTGCTTTTTCTAGAAGAACAACGATCTCGGAGCTAATCGATCGCCGCTCCTCACGGGCGCGGTCCTCGATCCGCTTATAGAGCCCCTTCGGGATATAGGCTGAAACACGAGCTAGGTCCTCCTCTGATTTCTTCTGTCGCACGAGCCCCCCTTGACAAATACATTGCTACGGGCTATAGTAATGTGTAACGCTTTAAGACCCTTAGTAACTTGCTATGCGATATTATACGAGAAAGCGGGCTCGCTTGAAACAAGTCTCCCGGATTGAAAATGAATGGGTCTTCAGGATTTCACGCGCGGCAGTGGCAGGGAGACCGCCGCGAATCCAAATCGACAACGTCGACCCCGAGGACCGCGCGTTGGCGCGTTGCCTTGGAGAGATCGCGAGGTTATGGATGGAACGGGGCGAAAGACCGAAAGGCGCAAGGAGGAAATCATGAGCGATGGTTTCAAGCCTCAGCCGCTGGACACCGAGGGGACGGGCGGAGAAGTTTTGCCTTGCACCATCCCTTGGCTCACCCATCAGCTGGTCGACGGCGGCATCCGGGAGGGTGAGCGGGCGCTGATCTACGGCGAGCAGGGCGTCGGCAAGTCCTCCATCACGAGCCAGATTGCCCTCGGTTTTGCCGAGGCGGGGTGCCAGACATTGACCCTCGTTTCGGAGCTTGACCGGAGCGAAGTCTCGGCGCGCGTCCTTACTATAGCGGAGGGCGAGAATGCGGCGATCGCCGCCAACCTGCGCATCGCCGAGGTCGGCAATCTCGACCAGTTCGAGGAAGCTGTGTCGATGATCGCGCAGGGGCTAGGGGGCTTCCATCCGCAGGTGGTGATCCTGGACTCTTTGCAGGGTCTGGGACTCAACTCCTCCCAGAGCAAAAGTTGGGGGCATCTCTACGCGTTGCTGCGCGCTCTCAAGGAGACGGGGATCGCGACGCTTCTCATTGGCCACTGCATCAAAAACTTCCAGCCGGCAGGGCCTAAATCCCTCGAACATGAAGTCGATCTCATCATCCGCATCCGCAAGCTCGGCACCCGGCGGCTGGTCTACGTACCGAAAAACAGGCACGGCCAAGCCCATTATGCTCCGGTGATATTCAAGGCCGATGAGATCGGCAGGCTCGTGCCTGACCCGAAGGCGACGACGGTCATGGTTGCGAAGACCTGGGGCTTTGACGGCGGGGGGCTGGTCGCGGTCGAGGCCAAGATCGACCATCGCGGGAACGTTACGGAGGCTACGCCGCCTATACTCTCCGGCCTCAAGCGGCGGCACTATGACAAACTGGCCAGCATCCTGGCCTATCACCAGATCGACCTGTCGGAGTTCACGCAGCACATCTGCGCCAACATCCCCGGGGACCGGCCGCGCTACTCGCCGTATCTCGACCTCGCCCTGGCCATGGCTCTCGCTTCGAGCTTTGGGCAGAGACCTTTGAGTCCCTGGCAAGTGTTTATCGGAGAGTTGTCGCTCGACGGCGAGATCGTCGACCGGCCGAACCCTGGACTCGCGCGCGCCCTCGCCATCGAGATGGAGCGCGCCAAGCGGGATAACCGTCGTTTGCAAGTCTTCCTGCCGCTGAGTCTCGGGGTCGACATTCACGAGCGCATCGGCATCGACCCACGATTGATGCTCTGCCCGGTCTTTAGCCTCAAGGACGTCGGCGAGTCCGTCTGGCCATCGATCGGCGCCCCTATCTAAAGATTGTGATGGACATTGATGCCGGGATATTGACTTCAGCAGGCCCGCGTGCTACCCTAAAGTTGCCCACACCGAGGGTACGTTGCTCGCCTAGGGCTTCTGCGGGCAGGGGGCGCCCAGACAGCAGGGAGCGCCCGGAAGGAAGCCAAGATTACGCCGATCTCTACTGCGGGCCAAGTCCGCGGGGCGCTCGGGCCACCTTCTTTATCGAAGGCGGCCTCAAGCGAGGTGCCCCGCAATGCCGCCTGCAAATCGAAGCCCCCACCAGCCGCAGTTCCTTCTTCCCCGCGATATCGCGAGGATTCTCCAGCGCGCGCCTAAGACCGTCGAACGCGACCTTCGCAGCGGAAGGATCCCTGGCGGTTTCAAGTTTAATGGCCGATGGCGCCTGCGCGTCACCACCTTCAACCGATGGGCCGCCACCTTGGACGGCGGGGACGGATCCCGATGAACTCCGCGACGAATCCGGAGCCATCGCCAGGCCCAAGCAACTTCGCCGAGATCATGGCGGCCGTTCTGCGCGCTGGTGGCCGATGCCTTTATCTTCTGACGGTCGAGAAGGGGCGCATCGAGATCAGGGAGACGGCTCATACGCCCTCTCAAGAGGTGGACGACGACCTGCCTGTTCCCATGAAAATTGCCGCACGCCTAATGGGCTGCGGCTATTCCACGTTGTCGCGGAAATGGCGATCTTGGGGGCTGCATCCCACGCCGAACGGCACCAGGCTGCTATTCGCGCCCAAAGAGCTTAAGCAATCAACATGGAAACGGCGGGTCAGCTTCCGGGGGCGACCGAAGAAGCGATGGGACTCGAACGAGGCCCAGCCATGAGCGCGCCATGTGATCGCAAACACTGCAACGGGCACATTGCCGTGCGGATTGACGGCAACAGGGCCTACTTCGAGTACACCTTCGAGGGAGAATACGTGCGGCGGAAGGTTCCATTGGCGGAATTGACGTCCTTCCTCACGCACAAGGAACGCCCGGACGCGAACCTGGGTGCCAAGGGGCTGGCCATCTCCTTCGAGAGGTTCGTGGCCGAGCACTTCCTACCCAAGGACGCCCGGCGGCGCCAGAAGGACAACACGTTCAAACGAACGAAAGAGGTAGCGAAGGCGCTGAACCAGCACTTCGGCTCGAAGGACCTGCACCGCATCGACAAGGAAGCCTGGGACGACTACCAAGAGCTGCGCGCGGACGGCGCGCTTGGGAGGAAGTGCAGCCCCGGCGGCATCCGCAAGGAATACGTGACGTTCCGGGCGGCCCTCAATTATGCCGTCGAACTAAAGTTCATCCAAGCCAATCCGTTCGCCGGCATTCGGCCGAGCAAGCTTGGCCTCTTCGATGACAACCGGTGCGACATATGGTTCACCATAGATGAATTGGGCCGCATCTTCCTATGGATACCGGAGGAGCACCGAGACCTCTTCGAGTTCAGGATGTGGACCGGCGCGCGCCCCGAGGAGGCGGCGCGCTTTGGCGCCGCCAACATTAATTGGGAGGCGGGAACCATCTGGATTGAGACGATCAAGAAGAAGCGGCGGCAGGGAAGCGGCCTCCGCAAACGAGTGTTGATCATCAAGAGCCTCGGCCCCAAATTCGAGGCCCTGCTGCGCCGCCTCAAACCCCACCCCGTAACCGGGCTCATGTTCGCCCGCCCTGATACCGGCCAGCCCTACAGCGAGGCGCACCTCGTAGGCGTCTTCCAGGCTGCGGTCAAAAAGGCCGGCGTCGTCAAGCGCAAGCTGCCGCGGCCTTACGACCTCTGCGGGACTTTCGCCGTTCACCGGGCCATGGCGGGCGTGTCGTTCAGGCAGTTGCAGGCGGAACTCGGCCACGACACGCTGACATCGATCAAGAACTATCTCGATGAGGCCAGGCACTTCACCGCGAAAAGCTCGATCTTCTTCGGCGTGGACGTGACCGCGGGATGGCGGGAATGAGTGTGAAGAAAAGTGTGAAGATTCGGGCAAAAACCGGCAACAAGCGGCAACACCCGGCAACGCGCTCTCCGACGATAAATGGTGCCCCCAGGGAGAATCGAACTCCCATTTCCGCCTTGAAAGGGCGGCGTCCTAGCCGCTAGACGATGAGGGCGAATACCGGCTTGTCTTCGCGCGCCTTCCTGCCGGCGGGCGTTGAGTCCGGAGGGATTCGAACCCTCGACCCCGCGCTTAAAAGGCGCGTGCTCTACCAACTGAGCTACGGACTCGCGACGCTTGATTTTACAATACTTTCCGCCGCGCCCCCGGCCTGGAGTCTCCCGCCAAGCGACGGCTGCGGGGGCTACTCAGACCGCCGGCGGATCAACCGCGATTTCGGCGTCGGCCGCCACCTGGCAGCGGTCAAGGCCACGCGCGGCGACGGCGGCCTGGAGACGGAACACCTGGTTTTTTTAGACGTCGCTTTTTCCAATTCATGCAATTTCAGATGCCGAAGCTGCGGGCCCGACTTAAGCAGCGCCTGGCAAGCCGAACTTCTACTCTTCAAGGACGCGGGCCGCCAGCGCAAATTCCCGACAGGCTCCGGCTTGACGCCGGAGGCATTCCAACTCCAGATGGAACCCTTCCTCCCGAACGTGGCGATGATTCGATTCCTGGGGGGAGAGCCGCTGTTGGAAAAGTCGACCTACAGCTTTCTTGAATATCTTATCGAGCGCCGGATGACTCACATTCCCTTGTACTTTCAGACCAATTTCTCGGTCATGTCCTGCCAGGGCCGGGACGCGATGGAGCTGTGGAACCGTTTCGAGCGCGTGTGCGTGGCGGCAAGCCTCGACGGCATGGGCCCGAGGGGCGAATATCTCCGGAAAGGACAGGATTGGGATGAGACGCTCCGCAACCGGCAATGGATGTTTCAAAAGTGTCCGCGCGCTTCGTTCCGATTGACTCCGACGCTCCATCTCATGAACTCGCTTCATATCCCCGATTTCCATCGGGAGTGGATCGAGAGAGGCTATGTCGACAAGGACGACCCCGAGGGGTTTATTCTCCAGACATTAAGGGCCCCCGCTTGTTATTCCGCGCAGGCGCTGCCCGAGCGCCTCAAACGGCAGGTCGTCGAAAAATACCGGTCCCACCTCGCATGGCTGCTTCAAGGCCATGGGGAGGCCGCCGCCCATCAATACCGCCGGGCGATCACTTTCATCGAGGCCCGGGACAGGAGCGCGGAACTGGAAGCGTTCCGAAGGATGACGATCGCTCTCGACTTGCTGCGCGGAGAGCGCTTCGAAGAAACGTTCCCCGAGCTATCCGAATTGATCTCGCGCCGTCCCTCGCCCGACACCCGCAACTGACCGGTGCCGCGAGAAGCGGCGGATAAAAAGAGCCCCGGGAGACCGGGGCTCTTTGGGACGTCGACGTTCCGAGCTAAGCTAGTTCGAGTATTTCAGGACCATGCTTTGGATCCAGTCGTAGCTCGCGTCCACGCGGTTGTAGAGGTCGGGGACGTTCGGGGCGCATTGGGGGCCGCCGCTCACAACGCCGACGACTTGGTTTCCCACGAGCGCCGGGCTTCCGGAGTCGCCCTCGCAGGCGCCGGTCTGGCCGTCGACGACGAGGTACTTGGAGTTATAGAGACCCGCGACCGTGGAGGACCCGTAATTTTTTTCGTTTCCCATGATGGCTCTATTGCCGCCCGGAGTTATGCCGTAGCCGACGAGCGTGACGGAATCTCCGCGCGAGGGCGCAGCCTTGCTCACGGAGTAGGGCCGCGCCTTGATCGAGCCAGGCCGAACCGCCACGACGCCCAAGTCGACAAGATTGGTCTGGACATGCTGGGAAGGAACATAGCCCGGGTGCTGGACCGCCGCGACGGCGCGAGTGGCGAGGTTCTCGCGCGCGATGTCTCCGGTAAAGACCAGAATCGAGCTGGGGTCCCGAACGCCTTCGAGGCAGTGCGCGGCCGTCAGGATGACGCTGGGCGATATCAAGGTTCCGCTGCACAAGCCGGCCTTCCCTCCCGGAAAGGCCATGACGAGGCCCACGACGGCGCCGAACTGGCCGGGAGCGGCGTGGCTGTAGGCGCCCGCCAATTCGATGTGCGCAACGGCCTTGTGGTCTTTCCCCGACGCCCGCGGGATGGATGGGATGGAGAAAGAGGAAAGGCTTCCAGCCTTAATGCCCAACGCCGCGGCCTTGGACGCCAACTGCGCGAACGCCGTCGGCTCGGCCGCCTGCGCCGAGCTGACGTAGGCCCCCGAAGTCAAGAAAAAAACCGCGCTGAACGCCGCTGATCTCATCGCATCCACCTCCATAAGTGGGTTTTACTTCGCTCCATGGCGCCCCGCCTTAGGATCGGGGGTGGATGCTCCTTGACCAAATCTCAAGGATTACAAGGATGGAAGTCGGATAAGAATAGAATGGAGCGCCCACCCACCGCCAGGGCCGACCGTCCCGTCCTCGATTGGGCCTTTAGACCCCTAAGTTTCGTTTATGGCTCATGTTATTGTCGTTCATTGATGGAAATCAAAGAAAGGATTTGACGACGGTCATAGGCTAACAAGAATCGGCCGCGCTATACTGATCCCATCAACGCTGGACCGAGGAGAACTATCCATGAACACTCGAGAGATCAAAGCCAGTTCTTTTAGCCGTTTAGCCACGGTTTTTTCGCTCGCCATCCTGGCGATTTTCGCCGCCGCGATGTTCGGCTTCAAGACGAGCGCAGCCCAGGACCCCGGTCCGCCGCCGTGCGCCATTAATCACACCTGCCACTGATTCCTGCCTGCCAATAGGCAGGGCGGCCGCCCCCGGGGCCGCGGCGGCTTTGGCTGCGATCCCCTCTTCATCCCTCGCGGCCATTCCCGGAGCTTCGCCGATCTCTCCTCGAAGGAGAAACCCGCGCTTCCCCACCGTGCGCGCGCACTTCGAAGCCTCGGCCGTCACGAGACGGAAGTGATGAAAGTCGAGTGCCCCCTCTGTGCGCGGCGATTATGTTACCCTACATCAGGAGTAAGATGATTCGGTGTGACTTAAAAATAGACTGCGGACAGGAGATTTTTAAATGCTGACTTCTTCCTATTTATTCGCTCTCATCGGTTTCGCCGTTTCCGTGATTCCGGTTTCGTTTTTCATCTATTTCATGAACCAAGTCGAAAAGCCCTAGCAGCCGGAGCCGCGCGGGCTACTTCACCGGCCAGATCGCTCCCTGGTCAATCCAGTCTTTGATAGCGGCGATTTCCTTGGCGGGCAGAGACTTCCACTTGTGCCCGCGCTTCGCCTTGGGCATGGCAGGAATGTCCTTCTCATCATCCAATCCTGCGGCTTTGACCGGTCGCGGCACGGGGCCGGTCAAAAGACGATAGAGCAGGCTGTCCTTGGCGTCGCCGGGAATGATGGCTTGGCCCGAGCGACCGCCCTTCATGGCCGCCGCCCTGTCGTCGAGCCGAAATTTCCCGGCCGCGTGCTTTTTGGGCTTCTTCGGATCCAAGCTGTGGCACTTCATGCACGACTTCTTGAAGATGGGCTGGATGTCTTTGGCGAAGTCGATCTTCTTGTCCGCAGCGCGGGCGGCAGAGGTCGACAGGGCCAACACGGCGACAGAGATGATCGCTGCAAGAGTCTTCATGAGTGTTTCTCCTTTGACGACGTTGAGTTTCCGCGTCGGGCCACACTTCTTGGCGCCGCGCTGGGCACGGCTTCCCATGCCTTTTGAGCCGCGGGCGGCAGGGACTCCATATTTTTAAGAAAGAGCACGATCTGCCAGAGCTGACGATCGCGCAATGAACCGCTAAAGGACGGCATGCCCGTCATCCGGATGCCGTGGGCGACCTTCCAATAAACGTCGCCGTCCTCGTCATCCTCGACGCCGTAGCGCGCCAGTTGCGGCGCCTTTTGGTACAAGCCGCGGGCGATGGGCGAGGGCCTTCCGTCCGACGCGCCGTGGCAAACCGCGCAGTTGGCGGCATAGAGATGGATCCCGTCGATAAGATTGCGGTCATCAAGTTGAAGTGGGTTGGGTTTTGTTGGAGCCTCGCGAAGAATGACGGCGTCCAGGGCCTTGTTCGCGATCCATTTTTCCAGGGCCGGCGGCTTGGCGTCGGCGTTGGCCGGAAGCCACCCCCATACCGCAGCCGCGTAGAACGCGCCCAATCCAGAGGCGACGGCCATCAACGCGCCGAGAGCGGCCCCGGCGGCCAAGCAGCGTGCTCCAGGTCTCCTCATCACATCGAGATTATTATGGCTTTTTTCGCCATTCCAGCGAGGGCTCATGACGCTTTAACTTACCCCACCCCCCCTTACCCCACCCCCCCTTGACAAATTTAAAAACCGGGGGTAAATATAGGCCGCTGGCCGGTTGTGTTAAACTCCAAATTCGGCAACCGGCGCCACAAGACGCGAACCGAAAGCGGAGCGAGACATCAGCATCCCGCCCTCCGATGAGTCGGAGGGCGGGTTTCTCTTTAATATGAACATCCATCAAGACTTTGGAGTAACGGCGGGGAAGCTCGCGGCGGTCCTCGACAAGCTCCGGCGCTTATCTCTCGTTCCCGCGCTCATCGAGGAGAGCTTCAGCCGCGGCGGCGGCAAGGGCGGGCAAAAGATCAATAAGTCCGCCAACCGCGTTCAACTCTCCTATCCCCCGCTCGGTCTCGCCGTCTCTCGCCAAGCCTCCCGCAGCCTGGCCCTCAACCGATTCCTCGCCTTGCGCGAGCTCGCGGAACAAGCCGAAATGAAACTCTCGCCCGGAACCTCGCCTCGCTTGGCGGAATGGCGCCGGATCCAAAAACGCAAGGCCCGCTCCCGTGCCCGGCTGAAGGCGGCTTTTTTTCTCTCGGCGGTTTTCCTTGTCGCGGGCTGCGGGCGCCATGAGCGCACGACCGCGCTTGCCTTGATCGAACCGGCCAAACTCGCCGGTCTTTTGAATCCGGCGGCGACTCAAAAGCGCCCGATCGTCCTCCAGGTCGGCTTTCGCGAGCTCTATGACATGGTTCGCATTCCGCGCTCGGAATACATGGGCCAAGCCTCGAAGCTCGCGGGGCTCGAACGCCTGAAAAAGCGCGTCGCATCGCTTCCTCGGGACGCCTTTATCGTCATCTACTGCGGCTGCTGCCCCTGGAAGCATTGCCCCAACATTCGCCCCGCGGCCGCCGCTCTGCGCGCGATGGGATTCACGAACGCCTGGTCTCTCGACATCCCTCATAACTTCGGGACGGATTGGGCGGACAAAGGTTACCCCGTCTCCCGGGGGCGCCGAGGGCTTCTGTAAGCGGAGCGGCGGCCGCGGGGGCGGCGCCACAAGACGTCGCGCGAAGCCAGGGCGCTTCTTACGCCGCCGAGTTCTCGATGGCACGCACGGCGATTTCCGGCGGAGCCTGTAGATGCTTTTTGACGGTGCACAATTCCGCCGCCGCGATCACGGCCTCTCGGTATTTCTCGGGGAAGCCGGGAGGAAGGAGGATTTCAAGATCGATCTTGGAGACATGGTGGGCCTTCTCGTCCCAATGCACTCTTTGGAGAATCTCAAGTCCCGCCGTGCCGATCCCCCGCCTCTGGCAGAAGCTCAGAACGAAAATCCCAGCGCAGGTGCCGATCGATGCGAGAAAGGTCTCGAAGGGCGCCGCGGCGCTCCCCTCCCCGCCGGCTGACTTGGGCTGGTCGGTCATAACGGTGAGCCCGTCAAATTCAGCCGCGACCCTTTTCCCGCCTGGGAACCGAATGCGCATGTCCACGGCGTTCACCTTATCAAATTAGGTTCTCGCATCGACACGGCTGCGCCGCCGCGGCGTCGCAGGACCTCCGGCTCATCATAAGAGGAGGCCGCTAAAATATCGGCGCGGATTCGCTCTCGGAAACATGGGGTGTTCGGCCGTGCCAGTAGCGGTATTCGAGTCGGAAGACGGCGAGGCGGCCGCCGAAGGCGCGCGTAAGCCCAAAGAGACAGCTCGCGCTGTAGCGGAGCAACCGGCCTCGGTCCAGAGGGACGATGCCGTAAATCGCAGGACCTCCCAGATGAGTTTGGTCCGCAAGCGCGGGCCATCGGCCGACCGGTCCCGGCCAGCCGAAGGCTTCGAAGGCCGGCGCGGCATAGGGGTTGATCCAGGTGATTTCCCGGGCCGCGTAATCCGAGCGCGTTCCTTGAAAAGCTCCCGGCCCCGACTGCCCCTCAAAAGGGAAGTTGAGCGTCAGCGTCTCAACGCCAAGCTTCGAGGAGATGATCGGCATGATGCCGCCCGTACCGGGCCCGCACCCATGGCTGGGAAGATCCCCCCTCACGAGGAACCCCGCGTCGAGGTGCGGCCCCTTTGCGACGGGGAAGATGTTTTCCCATTCGACGCTCTGCTCGACGAGAGGGCGCGGCGCGGACTGAGAGAGCACGTCGTAGAACTCCGTTTTCCAGTAGCGGCTCGGCGCCCATTCGGCCTCCAGGGCGTGGCTCCAACGCGTTCGGCCGCCCGCGCCGGTGATGAGGCTGCGATCTCCCGTCTCGAGTTCAGGGGCCGTGAAGGAGGGTATGTAGACGTAGAGGTCGGCCGCGTTAAAATCGACGGCCGCCGCGGGGCACCCGAAGGCTCCGAGAGCCGCCGCCAGCGCCGTCCCGGCAAGAGCGGGCCTCATCACTTCAAGGCTATCAGGATCCCACCGCGACAAACTATGAGTTAGATCAGGCTCTCTTACGAGGCGGGGCCGCGATTAAGTACTGTTTCCCCGTGGCAAGCGCGCGCGGGCCGCTCAGGATCGAGGGCGTGGCGGCGGCATCGCTTGCCAGGCGCTTCGGGACACCGCTTTATGCCTATTCGAAGGCGGCGCTGCGACGGCGCTGGGAAGACCTTCAACAAGCTTTCCAAGCCCCGGACTTTCTTCTTTGCTACGCGATCAAGGCGAACTCCAACCCCGCGATCTGCCGCCAGCTTGCCCGTTGGGGGGCCGGCGCCGAGGTCGTCTCGGGAGGGGAGCTTTCGCTCGCGCTCCACTCGGGCTTTCAGCCGCCTCGGATCGTCTTCTCGGGCGTCGGAAAAACCCGAGAGGAAATGCGCGCGGGGCTCCGCGCCGGCATCCTCACTTTTAACGTCGAGTCCGCGGAGGAGCTCGCTCTCCTGTCACGGACCGCGAAAGCTTTGGGGAGGCGCGCCCCGGTCTCGATCCGAGTCAACCCCGCGATCGCGGCCGCCCCCCACCCTCACCTCGCGACAGCCCGCGCCGGAAGCAAGTTCGGCGTGCCCCCCCGCGAGGCTCTCCGCCTCGCTTTGAAAGCCGCGAAATCCACGCGGCTGCGCTTTCTGGGCCTCCACGCCCACCTAGGCTCCCAAATCTTCGACGCCTCCTCCTACGAAAGAGAATCTCGCCTGCTCATGAGCCTCTCGCGCGAGCTCAAGTCTCGCGGCGTCGCGATCAAGACCCTCGACTTCGGCGGAGGCTTCGGCGCGGAGGAGCGGGGGCAACGGGAATTCCCTCTCGGCCGCGTCTCCAGCGTCCTGCGGCGCGCGACCGGCGCCTTCCCGGGCCTGACGGCGATCATTGAGCCGGGGCGCTATCTGACGGCCGGGACCGGCACGCTTCTGACCACGCTGCTCTACCGCAAGGCGGTGCTGGGACGCAGGCTTCTCATCGTAGACGCGGGAATGAATGACTTCCTGCGGCCGGCGCTTTACGGCGCCCGCCACATGATCATCCCCGCGAGCCCTCGGCCCGGGCCCCGAACCCCAGCCGACGTCGCGGGACCGGTCTGTGAATCGGCGGACGTTTTGGGCCGAGGGCTGCGCCTGCCGCCCATGAAGCCCGGGGATGTCCTCGCCGTCCTCAACGCCGGGGCCTACGGATTCTCCATGGGCTCCAACTACAATTCAAGGCCCCGCCCCGCCGAGGTCCTGGTGGACGGGCGCGACGTCCGCATCATCCGCCCGCGAGAAACCATCTCCGAATTGCTAGACTGTCGGCGGTGAAGACCTTGATCGTCATGATCGGCGCGGCCGTGGCTCTTTCGGGCATGGCCGCCTCCGCGCATGGGCAGGGCGCGGCGCTCGGCGGAGGAACTCCCGTCCATTGCGTCGTCACGGTGAACGGGAAGAAGGCCCTTGATATGAAGAGCCCCGCGCGGCGCCCCTATTCGCTCCACGTGCCGGGGCGCAAACTGGAAATCTCCTTTGACAACGCGGGCGGCGCCGTGACGATACAGATCATGGACGCCGGGCGGCTCGTGAGCCACGGGAGCTGGTCCTCGGCCGCGACACTTGCCAAGGCCAAAGGCTTTGGAAGCCTGACCCTCGTCGTGGGCGACACGGACGCCTCGCCTCGCATCGAGGCGTCCTGCGCCCCTCTAAGACCGAAACGTTGACCCGCCGCCGAACCCCGAAACGGCGAAGAAACTATTGTAAAATCTTTATATTGGGCGTGTAGCTCAGCTGGGAGAGCGCCTGCATGGCATGCAGGAGGTCCGGGGTTCAAATCCCCGCACGTCCACCACGTTTTCCCCTCTGAAAAATCCCTTTCTTTAACACGCGGGGCTTATCGCTGAAAGGCGTTGGTGTTCACAGTGGTGCTCGCCGGGATGGCGGGAGTATTCTCGCAAACTCCTGCAACATGGCGCCAAGCAGGAAGGGCGGAGACGGCAATTTCCATCGTGGCGACCAGCGGCTCAGTTACGGCCTACGCGATCAGGACTATCTGCGTCTGAAGATCCTCCCCAGCATGCTTGATCGATATGAATTCAGTCGGAGACACCCACTCGCTTTGGAGAAGACCCCTCCTTCCTCAAGCGGAAGGATGCGTCTTAGCGGCCCTAGAGCGCCGCGTGACGAAGGGCGCGAATCATCTGGGCCTGCACGTCCTCGGGGACGTCGGGAACCCCGAGGGACTTGGACCCCAGGCGGTTGGGGTCGTCCGGAGCGTAGCCGTGATAGTCCGACCCCGAGGTAAAGAGCACGGCGCGCCCCGAATGCGCGGCGAAACTGGCGGCGATCTTTTGGAGACGCTTGACCCTCGAGGGATATTTCTCCCAGGTGGAACGGTAGGCCTCGAAGCCGTCCAAGCCCGCCATGAGCATCGACCTGGCCAGGCCCTCAAAGGTCTTGAAGCTCCGACCCGAGTATGTGACGGGAAACTTCTTGTATTCTGAGATCGTATAGGGGTGGGCAAGGACCGCGAGCCCCCCCGCTTCGTGAATCGCCGCGATCGCGGCGGCGAAGGAAGGCCCATGGAGCGGGATGCCCGCGGGAGCATCGTCCCCGATATAGCGATCGAAGGCGTCGCGGGAGCTGGCGGCGTAGCGCTGGCGCACAAGCGCCCGGGCGACGTCGGGGCGCGTGATCTGGCCCCGGATCTGGGAAAACAGGGCGTCCACTCCCGGCGAATCCACGACGGGAGGAAGCCCATCCAAGCGGCGCTCGAAATTGAGCTTGGGAAGGAGGATGTCCTTCTCCAGGTCGAGCGGGGCGCCGAGCTGGGAGAGCTTCTCAAGGATGGCCCGCAAACGGTTGCGCCGCTCCCGGCTCGTGTTCGCGAGGAGCCGGCTCAAGGCGCTGCTTCCAGGGTCGATGCCAATTCCGAGGATGTGCATGCTGTCGTCCTCGGCGCTGATCTCGATGCCGGGGATGAGCCTCACTCCCAATTCATGGGCCTTGGCTCGCGCACGATCAAGGCAGGCGACGGTGTCGTGATCGGTCAAGGCGTAGACGTCGAGGCCTATTTGTTTGGCGGCCCCCACCATCGTCTCGGGGGTCTGGAGGCCGTCCGAACAATAGCTATGGGAATGAAGGTCAATTTGGGCCGCAAGCAAAGCCGCAGGGGTCGCGGCCAGCAACCCCATAAGAACGAACGCCCCCGCCAAGCGGGAGGCCCGACGGCAAGCCGGCAAAGTATTCCTGTGTCCCAATCATTTTCTTTATACTCGTCCCAGAGCCTGCGGTCAAAGGTCCTAGGGCCCAATTTCTCCGTAGGCCTTTCGGCCAAGGCTGGATCGTTGCGAGAATGACATACAAGGGGCGGAAAGAAGGACGCTTCCAGAAGCCCCAAGCAGCCTTCCGACCCGGAAGGATGCCGGCCGGAAGACGACGCGGGGCTCTAACCTGGGCCCATCGTAACGCCGCATCGGCCAAAAAAGGCGGGGTGAACGACGATTCACCCCGTCCTTTTTATGTCTTAGCCATTGCGGCGGAAAGCCAGCGCTCAAAAAGCGGGCCCTCGATCCCGGAGCAGGCCTTCTCCCGCTCCGGGTACAGGGGATCATTCCTTAAAAGACTCTCCTCCATCTCCGCTAAATGCCGTTTCTCCTCGGCCAGCAACCCCTTGAGCGTCAGCGGGCGGCCGACTCCTCCGAGAATCTCCTCATAAAGCCCATAAAGCTCAAGTGCCCGCCTCTCGATCGAGAGGCTGACATAATAATATGGGAGAGCCCGATCATCCCTCACCAGACGCGTGACGAGGGCATCGAGCCGCGCGAAATAAAATCTGGACGACGCCAGGGCCAGCATATCCCCGGAGACGTACGACAGCGCCCGGCCGCCGATCCTCTCCGCGTGTTTCCTAAAAAAGGACGCGTGACGGGTCTCCTCCGCCAGATGCTCCAGCACGCCGCCCGGGAATGCCGATCGGCAATGGCTTAGGAAAATCTTGCGGGATCCTAGGTGTTCCAAAAAGGAAAGGGTGTTCAAGAACCGGGCATGGCGCTCCGGCGCGGAGACGACCGTTTCCAGGAAAGCCTTAAGAGAGCTCGAACGATTCCTCGATAACATCGTAGGCATGACGAATCTCCTTGGGAGCGCTGCAATACGGGGCCATGATATAAACGATGTTCCCCAACGGCCTCAAAAGAACATTCCTCGACAGGTAAAAACGGGCGAGCCGCCGGCCCAAGCCGCTTAAGTATCCTGGTTCGCGGCATGGGATTTCGAGCGCGGCGATCGTTCCCAATCGGCGAACCCGGATCCCTCCTGGCAAACGTTTCCGGGTCCCCAATAAACGTTTGAGTTCAGCCTCATGGAGCCGCCCCTGGGCCGCGATCCTCTCGGCGACCGGCTCTTCCTTAAATATCTCCAGATTCGCAAGAGCCGCGCGGCAGGCGATCGGATTCGCCGTATAGGAATGCCCGTGAAAAAAAGCCCGAGACCGGTCTTTCGAGAAGAAGCCTCGGAAAATCTCCTCGCTTGCAAGCGTGGCGCCCAGGGCCAGGCTTCCTCCCGTAATGCCCTTGGAGAGGCAGAGGACGTCCGGCGAGATCCCGGCCGCCTCGCAGGCGAAAAGCGGCCCCGTCCTCCCGAAACCCGTCATCACCTCGTCCGCGATGAAAAGAACACCCCACCTGCGGCACATTCCATGCAGGGCCTTTAAAGCGGCCGGGGAATACATCCTCATCCCGGATACGCCCTGGACGAGGGGCTCGACGATCAAGGCCGCGATCCGGTCCCTGTGGCGCTTCAAAAGCTCCTCCGAGCGCTCGAGCGCCAGGGCCTCCCGGGTCGGCTCCGGGAAAGGCAGACGCAGGACGTCGAAGAGGAAAGGCGCATAGGCCTTGGTAAACGGCCCGCGCTCCCCCGCGGACATCGCGCCGAAAGTGTCCCCGTGATATCCCCCCTCGAGCGCCGCGACAAGGCCGCGCCCACGTCCCTTGTTATGCCAGAAGCCGATCGCCATCTTAAGCCCCGCCTCGACCGCCGTGGAGCCGTCGTCCGAGTAGAACACCTTGGAAAGCCCCCGCGGCGCCAGCCTCACAAGCTCCCTCGATAGCCGTTCGGCCGGCTCGTGAGTGCAGTCGGCGAAGAGGGCCTGGTCAAGAAAGCCCGCTTGGCGTCCTATCGCCGAGACGATCTTCGGATGCGAGTGCCCGTGCAGCGTGACCCACCACGAGGAGATCGCGTCGAAGACCTCCCGCCCGTCTCGCGTGTAAAGCGTCGATCCGCGGGCTGACTCGACGACGAGAGGCGGTTCGGCCGTCGCGTGCTGCGTGTAAGGCCGCCAGACGGGGCTCCCGTCCTCCTCTTTTTCCCTCCGCCTAAGGCCCATGGGGGCGCCGGCTTCAAGAACTCTCTTTATTCCGCTAAAAGATTTCCTGAAGGACGCGTGCAGGAATTTTGAAGATCGCCTGGGATCCTCGTCCAGGCCCGCGATCCAGTCGAGGCGGCCGAGGCGCCGGACGCCTGACATCGCCTCGATCGTCCGCTCTGTATCGGGCATGGCCTTGCCGATGAAAGCGACGCCTAAAAGGGAAATCCCCCGGCTCTTGAGCGCCTCGATCGACAGCAGCGTATGGTTGATCGTCCCGAGCGAGGTTCTCGCGCAGAGCACGACCGGCGCCCCCCAACGCCCCAGAAGCTCGACCTGCAAGACCTCCCTGGTAAGCGGGACAAGCAGCCCTCCCGCGAGCTCGACGATCAGAGCCCTCGAGGCATCGGGCGGATGGGGCAAGCATGCCAGGCGCTCGAGATCGACGCGAACCCCGTCGAGCTCGGCCGACCGGTGAGGGGAGAGCGGCCTTGAGAAAACATGTCCTTCCTTGAGGATGCGGCCGGCCGGGACCCCGAGCGCCATCGCCCGCGCGGAATCCGTCGAGGGATCCCTGCCCGATTGGACGGGCTTCCAATAATAACCGCCCAGCAGCTTGGCGAGGGCCGCGGCGAAGACGGTCTTTCCGACGGACGTGTCGGTTCCCGCGACGACGATCGTTCTCATCAATATCGAGTTCAGGCGGCCGCTGGCGCCACGGACGTTTCGAGTATTTTTTCGATCTCCACGAGATTCGCGGAGAGCTCCTCGATCTCCCGCTCCCGGCGCTGGACGTTGATGGAGACGCGAAGCCGCGCCGTACCCCGAGGCACGGTCGGCGGGCGCACGGCCCTCACGTCGAAGCCGCGGCGTGAAAGCTCCTGGGAGGCGGCGACGGCCTCCTCCTCCGAGCCGATCAGGACCGGGACGACGGGGGTCGCGCCCTCCCGCGCCGTCCAGCGCGATAGGGCGCCTTTAAAGCGCGAGGAGGCGAGGACCGAGATCTCTCTTAGGCGCTCGCGGCGCCAAGGCTCCTCGTCGACGAGGGACAGCGCCCGCCGGACCGCGGCCGCGACGACGGGAGGCTGGGCCGTCGAGTAAAGAAAAGGCCGCGCGCGGTTGATCAAATAGTCGACGACAAGACGCGGGCCGGCGACAAGCGCCCCGGCGGCGCCCAGGGCCTTGCCGCAGGTGTGAAGCGCGATCACGCCGGAGGCTTTCGATCCCTCGAGGGCGCCGCGGCCCGTCCTCCCCAGGACGCCGGTCGCATGAGCCTCATCCACGACGAGCGTCGCCTCGAAGCGGCGCGCGAGTTCCAGAAAGCCGGAAAGCGGCGCGAGATCCCCTTCCATGCTGTAGAGGCTCTCGATCGCGATGAAAAGTTCCCGCGCGCCCCGGGAGCGGGCCAGCCGGAGGCGCTTTTCTGCGTCCAGAAGGTCGTTGTGGCGGAAAGGGGCCTTCGATGCGAGAGAAGCGCGGATCCCTTCCTTTACGCTCGCGTGGATTTTCTCGTCGTAGAGGACGCAGGAGCGAGGCGCGGGCAAAACCGAGAACAGCGCCATGTTCGCGTCGAATCCCGAGTTGAAATAAAGCGCCGCCTCGACTCCAAAAAACGCCGCGGCCTCGGCCTCGAGGGCCTCGTGCTCCTCATGATGGCCCGCCAGCAGCCTCGATCCCGAGGCGCCGAGCCTTCCCCAGCGCGACAGCGCCGCGCGCGCGGCCTCCAGGATCAGGGGGTGACGCGCAAAACCCAGATAGTCGTTGGATGAGAAATCGAGGCCGCGGGAAAGAGACAGCGTGCGGCCGAGCCCGCGGACCTTGAGCTGAGCAAGCTCGGCCTCAAGCCTCGAGAGCATGCTCCTCGGGCTTCAGGGGCTTCAAGCCCAGCGTCTTGAGCAGAGCGCGGTCCGCCTCCCAGGAAGGATTGGGGGTCGTGAGGAGCTTTTCCCCGGTGAAGATCGAGTTCGCGCCCGCGAGGAAGCAGAGAGCCTGGGACTCCGGGGAAAGAGACAGCCTCCCCGCGGAAAGCCGGACCTTCGCATGAGGGAAAAGAATGCGCGCGGCCGCGATCATGCGAACGAACTCGAAAGCGTCCACGGGCGGCCGTCCCTCGAGAGGCGTTCCCGGGGCGGCGACCAAGGCATTGACCGGCACGCTCTCGGGGGGGCTCTCGAGATTGGCGAGGGTATGGAGAAGGGCGACGCGGTCCTCGACGCTTTCCCCCATCCCGATGATGCCGCCGCAGCAGGCGGATATCCCGGCGCGGGCCACGTTCTGGAGAGTCCTCAAGCGATCTTCGTAGCTCCTCGTCGAGATGATCTTCCCGTAAAACTCCTCCGAGCTGTCGAGATTGTGGTTGTAGGCGGTGAGCCCCGCCTCCTTGAGCCGCCGGGCCTGCTCCTCGGTGATCATTCCCAGCGTGCAGCAGGCCTCCAGTCCCAACGCCCGCACGCCTCTCACCATCTCGATGACCCGGTCGAAGTCTTGGCCGTCCTTGACCTCCCGCCAGGCGGCCCCCATGCAAAATCGCGTCGAGCCGGCGTCGCGGGCTTCCCGAGCGCGCTCCAAAACCTCGCGCGCATCCATCAGCTTCTTGGGCTCGACGGAATCGTCGTGATGCGCGGACTGGGGGCAGTAGCCGCAGTCCTCCGGACAGGCGCCGGTCTTCACCGAAAGGAGCGTGCAGAGCTGGACCCGCTGCTCGTCATGATGATCGCGGTAGACTCTGGCCGCATCGAAGACGAGGTCCAGGAGAGGCCGCTCAAAAAGCTCGCGCACGGCTTCGAGCGTCCATTTTTCGACAGCGGGGGTCTTCGCCGCCGTTGGGGAGATCATGAACAACCATTATGCCAAAATTGACAGGACGATGGCTGAGAGACTCACGACGCTGATCGCGAGACCAAGCCAGAAAGACCGCGGCGAAAAGGCGAATCGCAGATCGTGCTTCCCGGCGGGAACGTCGACCTCCGGGAAGGCTCCCTCGAACAGGCCTTGGGCCACTTCCCGACCGTCGAGCCGTGCCCGCCAGCCGGGATAATGGATCTCGGAAAAGACCGCCTTCGCCTGGCCCTCGGCCCGGACCCGGGCCCGGACCTCGCCGGGGCGGTAAGCCAGGATGCGGACCGAACCGCGACCCGCCGCCAGGAACACCCTCATCCGGGGCGCGCGGCGCCAGCGGACGCGCGCCCCGGATGGGCCGCCGCTTGCGCCATCGGCCGCGTCCACGACAGCCGCCACCCCGGCTGAGTCCAAAAACCGCTCCGACTCGGGGCCGTTCATCCGGGATAGGAAATCCGCGGCGGCCTTGGTCTTGAGCACTTGGTAGCTCGACGCTTCTGGAACGCCGAAGGCGGCCCCGAAGGAAGGCGCGAGGAATTCCCTGAGCGCCAAAAAATCATCCTCGCCGAGAAAGCCGCTCTTCTGCCAAAGCGCCCTTAGCCGCCTCGTGTGAAAAATTCGACTGGGAGGAATTCCGGTCGCGAGAAGCCGCGCGGCCAGTATGGGCTCATCGGCGAGAAAAGCGGGACGACCCCAGGCCGCCAGGGGAAACTGGGCGAAAAGAACAAGATCGGCCGCGACGGCGGCCGCTGCGGCTCCCCGCCAACGCTCGGGGAGAGCCTGAACGCCGCGTGCCGCGAGGAAGGCGGCGGCCGCCGCCGCGCCCAAGAGCCAGTCCGCGGGGAAACGGAACACCCGGAGAAACGGCGTGCTCGCGTATCCAGGGAGATGGGACCCTAGGCTGAGAACGAGAGTCGCGGCTCCCAAGCACGCCAGGACCCGCTCGCGCCTCTCTCCCGTGATCGCTCCCGCGATCGAAAGGGCCAAGGCCGGAAGACCGACGTAGAATCCGACAATCGCGGGGTCGCCCACGAGGCGCGGCGAAAGGGCGCTCCACAGGGGAAGCAGGGTCTCCCTCATCAGCTGAACCGGCGGCAACGAATAGCGAGTCGCCTCAGAGGCCCCGAGGACGATGGGACGCACCGAGTGTCCTAGGAGTTCAAGAAACGGGACCCATTGAACGGCCGAAAGGCCCGCGGCGGCGGCCGAGGCGGCGAGAAGCCGCCGCAGGGACCTCCGGTCCTTCGCCGCCGCCATCAAGAACACCGAGGCCGCGATCACGATGAAAAATGGAGGGAAGCCCGCCAGCCAAGCCATCGCGAGCGCGAAGGCCATCCCTCGCCAGGAGCCCGCTTCCTCGAAGTAGAGGACGGGATAAATCCAGCTCGCGGTCGCGAAGTGGGCTGGCAGCGTCGCACGCGCCATGAGAAAGCCGTTTAATCCCGCCACAGCCGCTGCGGTCGCCGCCGACGGAAGGCCGCCCCGGCCGGCGCGGCGGGCCCAGGCCGCCGCGAAGCCCGCGGCGAGCAGAGTATGCAGGATGATCCATAACCGCAGAAAATCGGCGAAATCGGGGGCCAGCGCCGCCAGCCAATTGAGGGGGTAGGCCGCCATCGTCTGCGGGTCGGCCCAAAAGGGTTCCCCCATATTTCGCGCCGCGTCCCATAGCGGGAGATGGCCGCCCGACGTCAACGAGCGAAAAAGAGCCCAGTTGGGATAAAAAAACGCCGCTAGATTGACATCGAGGGGGATCCATCCCGACCAGAGCATCCGCCACCACGCGGCGAGGATGAGGAGAGTCCCGGCTAGAGCCGCGACGATCACCCGGCGAGTCGAGATCGTTTGCAAGGCGCGCGGTCAAGTCGTGATTTTGGGCACGCCGGATTTCTTGACGAAGGTCCCTTTCTCGTACTCCTCGAAGGCTTCCCGGATCTGATCCCGCGTGTTCATGACGATCGGCCCGTACCAGGCGATCGGCTCCCCCAGAGGCTTGCCTGACACGAGGAGAAACCGCGCGGAGCGGCCGCGGGTTTCCACCTGGACGCTCTCCCCGCGCCCGAAGAGGACGAGCGTTTGATTGGGGCTGGGATCGGTTCCCGGCGCGAAGGACGCTTCGCCCTCGATCACGTAGGCGAACACCGTGTGCCCCGGCTTCACGGAATGCTTCCAGCGGACGTGCGGCGGGACGGCCACGTCAAGATACTCGGGATCGATGACGATGTCCTTGACGGGACCGACGACGCCCGCGGCTTCTCCGGCGACGACGCGTATTTGGACGCCGCCCGCGGCCTTGGCGACGGGCACCATCCCGCTTTTGACGTCCCGGTAGCGCGGGTCCATCATCTTCCGGGCGGCGGGAAGGTTTGCCCAAAGCTGAAAGCCGTACATCGAGCCCTTCTTGCTCCCCTTGGGCATCTCTTGGTGGAGGATGCCGCTGCCAGCCGTCATCCACTGGATGTCGCCCGAGCCGATGACGCCGCCGTTGCCCAGGCTGTCCTCATGCTCGACATCGCCGTCGAGGACATAGGTGATCGTCTCGATGCCGCGATGGGGGTGCCAGGGGAAGCCCGCGAGGAAATCAGCGGGATTGTCGGAGCAGAAATCATCGAGCATGAGGAAGGGGTCGAACTGCGGCAACTCGTCAAAACCGAAGGCGCGCCTGAGATGAACCCCCGCCCCCTCCAGCTTCGGCGAACTGGTCCATGTCTTCATGATCGGCCTGACGTTCGATGTCGTTGGCATGAATCTCTCCCTCCTTTCGCCTATTTTTATCTTACCATGTAGCCGCGAACAGCGACGAACCAGGCCTCTGACGGCGGACCCGCGGCCGTCTATCCGATCGCGCGGGGGCTTGTCGCCGCGGGATCCTCGGGGCCCGCAGGCTCTACCAGACGAATTCCTATATGCCGCCGGCACCTGGAGCAGTCCACCGTCATCGGCCATTGCGCCAGCTTCGCGTTCAAGATGCACGGCTCTCCGCATTTCGGGCAGGAGATCGATCCCGACACGATAAGATCGCGGACCCGGATCGTCTTCGACGCGAAGTGCAAACCCATCATTAAGCTAAGAGGCACAAGGACGAGATGCACGATCGGAAAGAAAACACAAACGAGAGCGATGCCCAAAAAAGTCCCGAACTTGGCCAGGCCGTTCCAGATCCGCTCCGAAGTCCCGAGAGGACGAACGCGGATGGCGCCGACGGAAGGCGGCGTCCCGTAGATCGTGGCCTCGATGCCGATCTCCGTGATTTCCGAGTTCATGCCTGGCGCTCGCGGCGCGTCCCGGCGCGGGCCGATTCCTCCGACTGGTCCCACGCCATCGTCCGACCCTGCCGCGCCCTCGCGTCGATCAAGCGCTCCTTTTGGGCGCGCGATAGCCTCTTGATCGAGGCCTCTCGGCTCAGCGCCTCGCCGCGCGTCATGCGGCTTTCCCGGTAGAGGATCTCGACCGGCGCATGCGTCCGCGTGTAGGCCGCTCCCCGGCCCGCCCTGTGGGCGGCAAGCCTGGCCTCCACGTCCTTGGCGATGCCGGTGTAGAGAGAGCCGTCGCCGCAGCGCAGGACATAGACCGACCATTCGCGAGGGCCTCCTCCAGCAATCCCTTGGAGCATCTTAAGGTAGCGCCGCTTCATTGATGAACGATCAAAAAAAATACGGGATGGCGAAGACGGCGGCTCCAAAATCAAGACTTCCAGATTCCGCCTTTTATTCCACCGCCCAGCCAAATCGATTATATCCCATCTTTTCTGGTCGCGCGGGCCTTCGACGCCATGCTCCTGGCCGGAAACATGACCATGCGGGGCATCGTCCGCGAGCTCCAGCATAAGGCCAGTTCGTCCTGCCATGGACGGGACCTGCGCGCCAACGTCCGCGCTCGGCTCTATTGGCTTCGGCGAAAAGGCCGCCTGGCCGACCGTGATGCCCAGGACCGCACCCACGTTCGATAGGCGTTGCGGTTAAAGAAGCGCGGCTAGGAATTTATCTGCGGAGACAACACGCACGTCGTCGCTGCGTATTCGGCTTCACGCTCAAGGGTTTGGCTCGCTGCGGCAGCGCCTTGGTGGGCTACGTCCGCCCGAAGAAGAACAAGGTCTACCGCTACTACCGCTGCATGGCGATGGTGGACGGGGCGCCCGTCTCCTGCGACTTCATGAGCATCATCGCGGAGCGCCTCGAGGAGATGGCGGTCCGACAGCTCGAGCAGGTCGGCTGGGATAGGGAGCTTCTGGCTGGAGTGGTCCGTAAGGCGGAGAAGCAGGCGCGGAAGAACTCCCTCGAGCCGGATGGCGAGCGGCGCGAATTGGAGCTTAACCTGGAGGACGTGCGGAAAGGGCTCGGCAATCTCCGGCCCCTTTTGGAGAAATGCCCCGACCTCCGGCAACTCGCCGAAGAAGCGCGGAGACTCGATGCGGTCGAGCGCGAGTTGGCGGCCGAAGTCGAAAAGCTGGACCGCAGGATCACAGCCCTGCGAGACACGAGCTGCGACGTGGCCGCGGCGCAGGAGGCGCTACAGGGTCTCGGTCGGATTCTCACGAGCCTGCCGATCCCGCGGCAGGTGGCGATTCTGCGGAGCCTGATCCGGCGGGCGCGCGTCCGGAAGGACCGAGTCGAGCTGGACTTGAACGAGGAAGCCGTCGCGGGCTTGCAGGGCCTGCTGGTCGAGGCGGCGGGCGTGGCTCGGAATGGGTAAACACTATAAAGTGATACGTAAAGTGCCTCAAGGATGAGCGGGCCAAAAAAGACCACTGTTCGGAAGGGGCGGAAAACCGCCTTGCGAACAGTGGTAGTTGAATTACCGGTAAACTGGCGGGGTCGACGGGATTTGAACCCGCGGTCTCCGCCTTGACAGGGCGGCGTGTTGGACCAAGCTACACCACGACCCCAGATCGGGAAAGGCCCGACATTTTAACAGTTTTTCCCTCCCCTCGGAATTTCTTCGCCGAAAAAGTCCGCGGATTTAAGCGTGCAATTTCGCGCGCGATTGGTCCCTTTCCGGGAGCCAGAACCGCGCCCCAAAATCGTCAGTCCCGAGGGAGGCGGCGACCATGAATGCCTCCAATCGACGACATCCCCGGAAGCTGGACGAGCTGGCCGAAGGAGAGTTGGAATTCAACCATTAAGTGGTTGATTTCCAACCATTAAGCTGGTAGACTTCCAGCATGTTCGAGCGCCATCTCGCCCGCAACGTCTTGGACGCGCTGGCCGACAGCCCCGCCGTGTTCCTGAACGGCGCCAGGCAAACGGGGAAAAGCACCCTTGCCCAAAAACTCTCCCGAGGACCGCACCGGGCGCGCTATCTCTCGTTGGACGACATCGCGGCGCTCGCTGCGGCCAAGAACGACCCGGAGGGCTTCCTCGCGGGCCTCGACGGCCCCATCGTGATCGACGAGGTCCAGCGAGCTCCGGAGCTTTTCATCCCCCTTAAAGCCGCGGTGGACCGGGAGCGGCGTCCGGGGCGCTTCCTGCTCACGGGCTCGGCCAACGCCTTGGTCCTTCCGAAACTGGCGCAAGCCCTGACGGGGCGCATGGAAATCCTCACGCTTTGGCCGCTCTCTGAAGGAGAGATCGAGGCAACCAGAGAAGGCTTCATCGACGCCCTCTTTCGCGACGGCGCGGCCTTCGACGCCGGGAAACCGCTGTCCCGGACGGAGATTTGGGACAGGGTCGTCCTGGGCGGCTATCCGGAGCCCCTGGGCCGGCCGCAGCCCGAGCGGCGCGCGGCATGGGTCAATTCCTACCTGACCGCCATCATCGAACGGGACATCCGCGACCTCGCGGCCATCGAGGGACTGACACAGCTCCCCAGACTCCTCCATCTACTCGCGGCGCGAGGGGCCGGCCTCATGAACTACGCCGAGCTGTCGCGCTCCATGGGCCTGCCGCAATCGACGCTCAAGCGCTACCTCGCCCTGCTGGAGGCCGCCTTCCTGCTGCAAAGGCTCCCGCCCTGGAGCGGGAATCTGGGCAAGCGCCTCGTCAAGACTCCAAAAATCTTCCTCAACGACACGGGGCTCGCGGCCAACCTTCTGGCCTTGGACACGGCACGCCTAGAAGAGAATGTGCCCATGGCCGGGCCGCTCCTTGAGACCTTTGTCATGGCGGAGTTGACCAAACAAGCGGGATGGAGCCGGGTCAAGCCTCGGCTTTATCACTTCCGGACGGAAACCGGAGCGGAGGTGGACTTCGTCATGGAGGACGCGCGGGGCCGGGTCGTCGGCGTCGAAGTCAAGGCGGGCTCGGCAGGCACCGGGGACTTCAAGGGACTCAAGGTCCTGGAGGAGGCGCTCGGTAAAAAGTTTCTGCGGGGAGTGGTCCTTTATCTCGGCCGCGAGGCGGTCCCCTTCGCCAAGAACATGCACGCCCTGCCGATCAGCGCCTTGTGGCGCACTCCGGCGCCCAAGCACTGACGCCGGGATGGTGCTGATTTAATCTTTTGCTTTTGTGCAGACGGCCACGCCCCGGCGGCTGCTATCCGACGCGCAACACGACCTTTGACACTTGCGGGGCGATGACGCCGCTGAAAGGGATGGTCACGCGCGTCGCCAATCCCCTGGAGAGGTCATCAGCGGCTCCCGACCACAGTTCGTTGCCGGCGGCATCAAAGGCCGTATAGCGGCAACTCCCGCCCAATAGAGGCCCAGCATAGGTGGCGGTGAACTGGAGGTTGATGATCCCGACATCGCTCCATTGGACGTCCGTCACGTCGAGGCCGTCTCCAAGGACGACCGGAGTTTTCATCGAATCCGCATTGGCGATAGTTCGCGGGACGCGCGGACAAGCCTAAAGCCCACAAACGGCCGGCGGAAATCTCTCGGGCCGTAACCATAGGTGGCCGTGCCGGCGCGCGAGAAAGCGGCGGAAGTCATCCAAAAAGCGCCGCGCACGACGTGATGGTCCCCTTTCGCGGCGCCCCTAGGATCGACGGCGGGCCCCTGCGCATACGGATCGCTCATATCAACGCGGTCCCCAGTCCACATCATGACGTCGCCCAGCATATCATAAAGCCCCCACGCGTCAGCCTGGAGCCGCGCCACCGGATGGATGCGCCCGCCCGAGTTTTCAGCGGTCCATGCGCCGCCCTCGGAGCCGCCACCCGCCCTCGCGGCGCGCTCCCATTCGGCCGCGGTCGGCAAGCGATACGCGTATTGGTCCTGCATGGCGTTGAGCCGCGCCAAGAACCGGGCGACGTCCTCCCAGGAGACGCTTTCCACGGGGTTGTCCGCGCATAGTTCCACCCCGTCGAGCCGCAGGAACCGGCCCTCGCCGCAGTCCTGCGCGCCGTGGAACCGCGCCGGATTGCCGCCCATCACGAGGACGTATTGGAGCTGCGTCACGTCCGTCGCCTGCATGTCGTAGGAATGCGTGAGCGTTACCGGGCGCGCGATATCCACCATCTTGCCGCCTCCCGCGTCCACGGAGACGCCCATCATGAATGTCCCCGAGGGGATCGCCACGAATCCAGCCGCGACGCCGACGACTCGCTCGTCAAAAGCGGACAAGACTGCCGCATCATCCGAGGCCGCCCATGCGGGCCCTGCCAATATTCCCGCGATGAGCCACCCGACGACGCCGGTCCCCGCGAATCGATTCATCTCTCCCTCCCCGCACGATGCAACAGCCTCCGATACTTCCCATTTGGCGCTGCGCCTCAAACCAAGGAAGGGACTTTCGGTCATCCGCTGGTAGGCCATTGGGACCGGCGTGCTAGCATAATAATACATATTGCAATTTGAAATTATGCATGTTATGCTTGAGATGCCATGCGGACGCTCCAAGGGATCAAACCCCAGGACGTGCTGGTCCTTCTCAAGCTCTGCCTATGGGACGGCAGGGCGTGGCGGCACGTCGACCTCGCGGACGCGCTGGGGCTTTCCCAGACGGAAGTCAGCTTTGCGCTTGAACGCTGCCGGGCCTCCGGGTTCCTCGACCAATCCAAGAAGCGCGTCCTGCGCTCGGCCTTGATCGAGTTCCTGGCCCACGGGCTCAAGTACGTCTACCCCGCGCGCCCCGGCCCCCTCTGCCGGGGAATTCCGACGGCCCACTCGGCGTCCCCCCTCTCCAAGTGCATTGTCTCCGAGGAGAACGACCAATACGTCTGGGCGCACAACGAAGGTACCCTGCGCGGGCAGGCGATCGAACCGCTCTATGAATCAGCGCCGGAGGCCGCCAGGAAAGACCCAAAGCTCCACGAGCTCCTGGCCCTGGTCGACGCCCTTCGCGTGGGTCGAGCCCGCGAGCGGGCGATCGGGCGCGCCGAACTCGAAAGGCGCATCAGCACCAAACAAGCGTAGCCCCCAAACATCTCTCCAAGGCTTGACATTTTGGTAGCGTTCTGCTACCTTTAATGCATGGGACAGCCAGTCAAAATAGCGGACAATCTCATCCTGGATGCCAGGATGATGGGCAAATTCAGCCACCGCTCCATTACCGGTCAAATCGAATTCTGGGCGCAGTTAGGCGAGGCCCTCGAACCGCTGCTACAAGGTGACCAAGTGCTGGCATTGTTAAAAGCCAATGCCGCCGAGCCTTTATCGAAATCCATCAATTCCGTCGACTCTCCCGAAGGCCGCCGCCGGATGACGGACTACCTCAAGGCCAGACCGTTTCCGCATTATGAGCCCGCGCCGGACAGGCCCGGCTACTTGTTCCGCATCGAAGCGGACGGCAAGCGCACGGTAGGACGATTCGTCAATCGCCGATTCACGGCAGCCAGCATCGTTGTAAAACTCCGCAATCCCGGCCGACCCCGCGCTCCCCGCCCCCCGCGGGCCGCTGATTGAGACAGGTCCCCGAGTTGGACCAACGGCCCATCATCGTGGCCGTCGCAGGTCCCAACGGAGCCGGCAAGACCACCTTCTATCATGCCCACTTGGCGCGTTCCGCTCTTAGATACGTCAGCCCGGACAAACTAGCCTCCGAACTCAACATGGGGGCACCCGAAGCCATGAAGGCCGCAGACGCCCTAAGGCAGACACTGGTCAAGCAGAAAATCAGCTTCGCCTTTGAGACAGTTTTCTCCGACCCCGTCGGCGATAAATTAGGATTCCTAAAACGCGCCGCCACGTCCGGCTACATGGTGGCGTTGTGCTTCATCGGCCTTGCGAACCCCCAACTTTGCGAAGAACGCGTCGCCATGCGCGTTTCTCAAGGAGAACATGATGTCCCCACGGAAAAACTAAAATCCCGATTCCCGAGGACACTGCAGAATCTCAAGGCCGCCATTCAAGCGCTCCCAATCGTTTATGTCTTCGACAACAGCGATTTGAACGTGCCCTTTCACGAAGTCGCCGTATTCAGAAAGGGGCAATGGATCAGCAAGCCCCAATCCATCCCTCCCTGGCTTGCGGGCATTCTCCCGCCGCTCCCCTGACGAAGCCTTCCCATCCCACCTGTTCGGTTTCGTATGAAATAGTGTTCGGTTGCGCATGAAAAAAGTGCCTCAAAGTGCCCTTTCGTGCCCTCCCGTGCCCTGCTATCCGCCAAGACGTCAACGTCATCCCGCCGGATAGCGGAAACCGAGTTCCTCGACGGGAAACTGCCGGAATCGGCGGCAGCCAAAACGAAACTGTTCGGTTTCGCGAGCATTATCGGCCGCCGGAAAGCTCGTTTATTGAGGCTCTCCGATGAGCGCGGCCAAGGCAGAGAAGGTTCCCCCCGCACCGCCGAGCGGGGGCCGCGTCGACTTCACGAGCCGCTATCGGCCGCAAACCATCGAAGAACTGGTTGGGGCAAAGCTGCGCCAAGAGGTGCTCAACCTTCTGAAATTCGGCATCGGGAAAGTCCTTCTAAGCGGCCCCTACGGCTACGGAAAATCCTCAGTGGCCCGCTTGCTAGCGAAGAGCCTCGTCTGCTTATCGCCGCGGCCGGGCCCCTGCGGCGCCTGCGAAGCCTGCGCTTCCTTCGAAGTCCAGTGGGATAAGGGTGGCGGATGGATTAAAACGCGCGAGGGAATACCCAGACGCTTCCTCACCCTCGACATGACCGAGAAGGGCAAGGATGACGTTCAGGTTCTGCGCGGCGAGATCGCACCGTCATTCGGCGCAAGCCCGCCGATCTTCGACACCGCTGTCATCGTCTTGGACGAAATCCATCGCCTCGCGCGCCCCGCCCAGGAATTGCTCTTAAAACCATTGGAGTCGCTTGACTGCAGGCCGGTCATCGCCTGCATCGCGGACGCGAACATGGAGCGGTTGGACGAGGCCCTGCGCCAGAGGTTCACGGGCTTTCGAATCAGTAGGCCCTCCGACGCGGAAGCACTGGCATGGGCCAAGGGCATCGCCAAGCGCGAAGGGATCAAGATCGAGAGCGCCGGCGCTCTCGATCGCTTCGTTAAAGCGCGGGAACGAACCCCGCGCCGGCTCCTGAGCGGTCTTCAAGAGGCCCTTATCCGCGGAAGTTTGGATGAGGGAGGCTAGCTGGCAGGTTAATTGGAGAACTGAATTATCCTCAGCTTGAAGCCGCGGCGTTCGCTGAATTACTTGGATTATCGTCGACTTGAAGGCGCCTCAGGGCGTGTGCTCCTAGATTTTTTCCGTGTACGTTGAGCCTTCCGTTCAAAAAATGTGGTTCCTACTTCATAGTCGAGGACCGATCCAGGTTCTATGGATCTCTGAACTTTCCGGTCATTGAATTCAATCAGGAAGGATGCCGCACGGATCAACAATGTTTCGATCTCGCGTTCATGTTGCTTATCCTTGACAATATAAAAGGAATAATAGGTCAGTTCTCTAGGATTATTTTTCCGGCGGGCTTTAAGCCGCGAAAAAACTTTCCCGCGACCTATATAGCGCGGGCAACCCATTGAATCATGTGCCATATAAACACCTTGGGGGGAAACTCTTCGCCCCCGAGCACCACTCAGAAGGTGAATGGTCCGTTTCTTTACGTCGTCAAGAGTATCGTAGGGCAGTTTTTCCCCCAATGCTATGAAAAGACTTTGGGCGACCCTGCCGCCGCGCTGAGCTCTGCCAATATGCCCGCTTAATACTCTAAAACCAAAGGCACTGCGAGAATTCCACAAATGGGCTGGGGTTAGAATTTTTCTCCCACGACGTTTCTTGCTAGGCATCTAATCGCGGTGGTGCCGGGCTAATTTCTTTGGGAAGAGAGCGATATAGACGACGAATCAAAGATTCAAGAAATGGGGAGGCCATGGTCTCTCAACAGGAGCTAAAAATAAAATGGCATTAGCTCACTCACTCGGTTTATCGAGCTGTTCATTCCCGCCCGCTCAATGTCTTAGCAACCTCCACGATCTTGAGGCCGGAATCATCCAAATTGCCGTGATTCCCGTCCAGATACCCCGTGACGCCACCAGCAAAAACCGCCCTACATGCCTCCATGAGAACAGCGTTCTTCGTCTGCTCGTCACTGGCAGCCTTGGCAAAAGCCTGAAGCGTCCGTAGGCTAAGTGCGCGGTGGCGATTGACACTGGTTAAATGTCGCAGGGCTTTGTAAATCCCGCCACACCAAGTCGCAGCTCCAATTAGAACGCTTAGAATCACAAGCTTGGCCGCGACGACCTGCACCAGCTGAATGGTGGTCAGATTTGATGCCGAGGCGTAAGCGTAGTACCACATTAGACCAGCGGCAACGATACTGGCAAGACCGATTATAGTGGCGGCTGCAAGCCACTTTTTAGCTGTCTGTTCCTGATTCGATGCCTCTTTGAGGAAGTCTTCAGTAAACACGGCCGCCCCCGCGGAGGCCGAAGCGGTCCTAGCGGCGGCAACAATCTCATCAATCTCTTTCCGCCGCTCCTCGGCCATCTTTTTAGCGGCGACAAGCTCTGCTTCGGCCGCCTCCACGGCGTTGCTTAGCTTGCCTACATTTTCAGCGATGTCGCCCTTCTTATAGGCCAGGAATGGAATCCATACGCCAACGGCATTATAGAGGCTGTCCACCTGGGCATGAAGCTGATTTGAGATGCCGTCACGTTGCGCGGCAGGCGCTTGTCCAGAGGTCAATGTGAAGCCATCGATTTGAGTCAGGATCGGGATTAAGTTTTGTACCGTGGAAGTTGTGTTGGAAGCAATGCCATCAGGCAGCACGTTAAGCGGAAGTTCCTTAAGATAGACCAGAACGTCCTTCGCACGCTGCAAATCAGGTTCAGCCTTCTCAAACGTGATCTCGCCCCACTGGGAACGCCTGACTAAGTCTTTCTGGAAGACCGCCAGCGCCTTCTCAATGTGGTCGCGAAGCGTTTTTACTTGAGCTTCAGTTGCCATTGGATTCTCCTGTATTTCTTTTCAGCGTTACATCCCCGATAGGTGGGTTCCTTGCGGAAACCCTAAGACGGCCCGTGGGTCCTTCCAAAGGGGCAACATGACTTCGTCAACGAACTCCTTGCCGAATCCCCTCTTACAAAACTGATGTTGTTCGGCCGGGATAGTCGCCGCGAATCGGTTATAAAAAGTCTGAGTAGGATTTAAATTGCAAACTATCAGCTTAAAGATCGAGTGCATTGGGGCGTGCGGGTGATTATAGGCTGCGTCGAAGATGCGCTGCCTCATAACGGAATCTGTTTCAGGCATGCTCCAGCCTATAACCACGACCACATGGGCTTCCTGGAGCGCATCATCGAGCGCTTTATTAACGGCAAGCAAGAAGCCGCCTCCGATGACTTTTTGGTGGGTGGGAGGCAAAATAAGCGACTCGCAGGATTTGGCGCCTTTGCCCGGGATATCAATATCGACGGGGTCACTCCCAGGCGAAAAAGTTGGTCTGTTTTCTAAATCCAGTAAAAATATCGGCTCGGAAAACGGAGCATTGATCGGCGTCAGGAATGACATCGAGCCATGCGGCTTTAAGACAGCGATGCGCGTATTGACAGAGGCTTTAACTTTTTCGACTTCGCGCGATGGGCCACGCGCAAACACAAATTCATACACCGTCTGGCGGTGCCCGACGTAACCAGCCAAGTCCAACATCTGATGCCCTGCGAGGGCTTGCTCCAACCAGATATCGTAATTAAACGAAATGAACGTATGCTTATGCCTGTGTCCGGCGCGATCTATCTCGGCAAGTTTTTCCGCAAAATAGTCGTAGGCATGGTTCGCTTTTTTAGAAACCACGTCTCGATCTAACTGCAGAAATAGCTCGACCAATCCGCGCTTTATCTCGGAGAATGCCTCTTCGGCTTTGCGTGCGTGATCTGGATCGGAATTGGCACAGGCGTTTTCAAGATGTTGCATGACGATTTCAATGTTGCTCAGTGGTGAATGCGGGGGCAAGCCATCTTGGTTGCAATACATGCGCTCGGTGACAGCACTATTTGCGTCTATCGCGCCAACTTTCTCCAAACTATCGATAAGTCTTCCCCAACGAGTTGGCCCTAGAACTTTTTTAAGTTGTGGAAATAAATTCATCCCAGGAATCCGTGAATCAATGGCGCATGAGGCTCCCGCGCCGATAATGTAGACGAAGTTCATGGGTAATTCGCGGGCCGGATTCATGGGCACGCTCTTTATAGTGAAGCTCGTAGGGACTTTACTGCTTCCACGAGCTCTTTGCCTTTAGCCTCAATTAAATCTAGTAGCTCCTCGGGTATCCTCGTGTCCTCCGTGCTCTTCGCGTTCGAGTTGACCGCCTTGAGGTCGAAATTCCGAGCCTCGATCTCCTTGCGCGTGACGGTCCAGCTCTGAGGGCCGTCGGCGCGTTTGGGCGCGAGCTTGAAGAATTCCTCGAAATGCTTAAGAGTCAGTGGGTTCTTTTTCGTGACCTTGATTGCGCTCAAATCGTAGTACCAAACCTTTTTGGTTGGGCCGCTCTTGTTAAAAAAGAGGAGATTAGTCTTGACCCCGGCGCCGGCCGCAGTGAAAACACCTGGGGGCAGGCTCACGATGCACCAGAGGTCGCAGTCGTCGAGCAATTTCCGCTTGGTCTGGACGAAGGCGGTCTCATTCGTCCTGAAGAGAACACCCTCGTCCAAGACGATGCCGCAGCGTCCACCGGGCTTTAAGCTGTCGATGACGTGCTGGAGAAAAAGCACCTGGGTCGCGCTGGTCTTGAAGGCGAAATTCGTCTGAGCGGCCTGCCCCTCCTTACCGCCGAAGGGAGGATTCATCATGATCACGTCGTAGAGAGCGGGCGCGTCCGTGAAGAGCCCACCGTAGGTCTCGCTGCTGGTCAAGGTGTTACCGTGCCAGAGATGTGGCTCGTCGATGCCGTGGAGGATGAGGTTTGCAAGAGCGATCGGGTAGATCGCGTTGTCTTTCTCACGCCCGAAGAAGGTGTGCTGGCGCAAGGTTTCGAGCTGGTCCGGGCTCTTGATTCGCCCGTTGTCGGGGCCAGCCATATGCTCGAAAGATTGGGCTAGAAAGCCTCCGGTGCCGCAGCCGGGGTCGTAGACACTCTCGCCGATCTTGGGGTCCACAACGCGGACGATTGCGCGGATGACCTCGCGCGGCGTAAAGAATTGGCCGCCGTCGTTGCCGCGCTCACCCATCTTGAGAAGTAGGCCCTCGTAGACCTGGGAGAGTGTGAAGATGTGCGTCGTGTCCACGTCCTCCTGGCTAATCTCGTGGACCTTATCCAAGACGTCCAGAAGGTTCTTTTCCGTGTCGATGCGGGTTCGGGTCATGCCCGAGAAGACTTCGCTAATCACCTTCTGGCGTGGGGTCGCGTCGACGCGGTCCTTGAGCACGCGAAGATGCGGTATGAGATCGTCGTTGACGAAACTAAAGAACGCGCCCAGGGTCCCGTCCTGAAGCTCGCGGCGCTTCTTGCCGTCGGGCGCGGCCCAGTCGCGCCAACAATAAGGAGCTTGCAGCGAGGGGCGAAAGCTGTCTCCCACGGCTTCGGCACGCTCGGCCTCATGCTCCTCGCGCTCGTCAAGGATGCGCAGGAAAAGAATCCAGGTCAATTCGGGGACATACTGGAGCGCGCCGGCGCAGTTCGACCGGCGCATGATGTCGCAGATCGCCTTAATGGTTCCATTCAACGACGACTGCGTGGCCAGATTTTTGATACCAGGAGTATTAAGCGTTCCTCGTCCCATTTTCTAAGGCATTCCGTTCGCAAATACCCGAGTTAAGAGTGCGGCAGGCATTCGCGCTATCTCTTTCAGGTTCTTAGCCACGATTGCTCGGGTATGATCCGCAGCCTTAATTTGACGAGCAAGGCTCTCTGCTATCCGACTTTGCTCCGCCTTGGTTGGCAGGCAAACCCGAAACTCGCGAATGGTGTTCATGTAAATGTCCTGAATGGTTGCTCCGCTCGCAAGCTCATTCAGCTTCGCGCGCGAGGTCATAAAAAGATACATGAGAAAACGTGCGTTCAGGGAGGCACTGCAAACCCAGTTCGCGAAATGCTGGCTGGTCGCCATCGGGCGACCAAGTATCGTCACCATCCCAACGGAGGCCGTCCGACAAAGGGCCACTGTGCCCTTGGGAAGCAGCCTCGCAGATGAATTTGCCAATCCGAGCTCGTTCGTGCACTCCTTGGTCTCGATCGCTTCGGTGCTGTCCAGACCCCGGATATCTGACAAACCAATCCAGCGTATGTCGCCACCCCACCACTCCGGATGATTTCGGCTCGGCGTGTGGCCGCTCTCCAAGCGAGCAAGTTCCGTCAGCTTGTGCCAGGACCAACCAGACGGAGCCGGAGCATGTTCGCCGTTGGTACTCAACGGAATGATCCCATGAAATGCGGTCCGCAGACAGGCATCAACTATTTTCTTTGCGGCGCCGAATTGAGCTTCCGCTGCCGCGCGCGCCCGTTCAACCGCCGCCATCTGCTCGTTGAGCTTAGCGACGATGCGCTTTTGCTCGGCGAGTGGCGGAAAGGGAACCTGAAGGCTAAGAAGGTGCCGCAGGTTGGCACGTGGCATTCGTGCCCCTGTCTTTTCCTGTATCGCGGCAGCGATGGTTTCAGGTCTCCTCAAAAGCCACGCAAGAAACTCACGACAAACGCCTTCTTTGGGAAGCAGAGGTATGATTTCCGTCGTGCATCGGCCAGAAAAATCAGGAAGGGACACCTTGTTCAGGTAGGGGCGGAGTTTTCCATAGAGGACATGTCGCTCATCGAACGCAAACGTCGTGCTTTTCCCTTCTCCCGCGATAGCTTCGAGGGCGTCTCGCAAAATGCGGCCAGTGCCACTTTCGACGTGTTTCAAACTTAAATAGGGCATTCTGGCAGCCACTAAAGAACCGCTCTCAACGATGTGACGATCTTCTAGGCAAAGATCAGAGAGAGTGGCACACCGCCAGGCATAAGGCAGAGAGACCCCCCTTTGAAATGGAACTGCCCGAGACACGACTTTAGTGGGCATTCAGGCCACCACAGCAAAAGGGAAATACGGGGCGCTTCTAGGTTTTTGGATTTGAGGATTTTGTCGATCTGAGGCTTCTCTCCGGACCCCAGTACTTGCGAGCTCATGGGCTTGGGAGATCGAAAGGAATTGCGGTGACGAGTCGGGGATTCGGCTTTGCGCCCATCGTCGAGACTCGCGTAGTAAATGAAAGGAGTATATGCCGCCACGCCTGCTGTCGTCTTGCGCTGTTTCATCTATATCGCACGAGTAGGCGACGATCGTCGCTGGGGCGCACGCCATTATTCTCTCCTTGTAGTACTTTCTGCATTTCTCGGGATTGAGGCGAGGGCCAGCATTGGCTAAAGTCCGCATGCCCTCTGAAAGAGACTTTTTAAAAACAATTTCTCTACAAGCATCCAGAATGATCGTCTGCCTTTGCGTCCAGCCGCTAAGCCAGTGGCTATCGACTTCATATCCTTGCCTTAGCTCTAAGATCGTGGAGTGTTGCGGGTCAACCGTTTTGAGACACATTGCCGTCGCCTGATCTTTGCGATTCGAGCCGTCTGGCCCGGTTGTATTCCTTCCGTTTTTGAAGCGCGAGCCGTTTAAGCTCCGCCCGCCTCTTCAAAATCTCCTCCATCCGCCCCGCGTAGACGTCGTTGGGACTCACGTTCTTAAGCGCCTCTCGCGGCGTTTCGTTGTGAATGCGAACGGCTTCGGCCACGGCCCGGGCCAGCGCCTCCGGCGAGCAGTACACCAGCAGCTTCACGCGGCCTTTGATCTTCTTGTTCACCGCCTCGACTTTGCCCTGTGTCTGCGGATGATACGGCTGCCCGAAGATGTGCCGAATACCGTGCTGGCCCAGGTAGCGCGATAGGATGTCGCCGATGAAGCCCGGGCCATTGTCCGAAAGCATCAGCGGCTTCTTATCGAGCTTGTGCCCCTCGCGATTAGCCGCCTCGATCGCCTCTTCCACCGCGTCGCCGATCGAATTCGAGCTCTCGTCCGGCTTGATCGGCATCGCCAGAATCTTGCGCGAGTAGTCGTCGAGCACGGGAATCGCCTTATAGTAGCCGTAGC
>JAJZAK010000002.1 GCA_021799485.1 bacterium
GCGTGCCGGAGGCCGACCTACGCAGGCAGGAGGCCGAGGCCCGAGCGGCGGCTTCTGGCCGACCGCGTCCCCGGCCGGCGGCGTCGAGAACGCGGACTTTCAGGGCTTAACTGAGGATTTGGGAGGAAAACGGCAACGCCATCCGTGATTTTTTGGGGGCTCTGCCCTTCGCGGGTTAGCTGGTTCAATTGAGATATGAAAAACCCGAAGATGTCCCAAAAATAAACCCCATGATGAAACGGCTGCGTTCTTTGAGGTTCGGGAGGAAGATGAATTTCCGGCCATTTTTCGTGCTTCAAAGCGTTTAAGATATGCCAAGCCTCCAAGCGGAAATTAAAGCGCCGGAGGTGTTGATTGTCAGCCATATCGCGCCATCCAGGTATGTGGTATGGCGACTTATCCTTGATCCAGCGATCCGCATCGAAGAGAAGAAATCCATGCCGCCGGGACGATTCCCGAATAAAATCATTGATTTCGGGAGTGGCCCTATGCTCGTAGGGATCGCTGCTTAAGGCCGCTCCCAAATATTGGCGTGCCTTGAGGGAGTGCCCATCTTCTAAATACCAAAGCCCCAAGCAAAAACGCCACCAAGCCCTCGGGCTCTCGGTGACGGCATTGCCCAATTTTAGGACTGCGGCCCCCCGCCGTCCTGATCGACGCAAGAAAACGGCCTCAAGATAGCGCTCGTCGGAGAGATCCCCGGAAGAAATTCCTGGGGGCACCATCTCATTCGATGGGAGCGTAGCCAATAAAACTGGGATTGAGCTTGGGGAACCGCGACTGGCGATATCGCCGATGAGGCTGTCGAATGCTTTGATCCTCGAAGGGGGGGCGATATTTAAAGAGGTATTCTGCACGAACGCACGAACCAGAAGATGCCCGATTTTTCCCTTCCCAAAATGCCGCAGGATGTCGGCAAGCCACGACGAGACGAGGGGATGGGTGTAGAAAAGATTGTGCCCAAAAACGAGGACGATCGCGTCCGGTCGGTATTGAAGACCCTCCTTGAGTTTTTCCGCAGTCCATTCTAGGCTGCCCGCCCCGATTCCCAAGTTGACTATTTGCAGGCGATCAGCCTTTCTCATTTCTTGGGCAAACTCGGCGAGTCTATAGCCGATATCTTCCGCGCTGGATTCTCCAATCACGAGTATGCGATGGGTTCCGGGATTCCGCCGCAAAGAGAATGTCCGCTGGCCCCGCCAAGCCCAAAGCGCGGGTGCCGTCTTTTGGACCGGGTCCAAGAAGACCTGTCCGTCTTGTGCGCGTTTCGTGAAAAAGGGTGCCTGGCTTTCAATGATGAATCGGTCAGTGGAAAGCTTCTCCATCGGGAAAAACGAAAGGAACGCTCCCGCGGCAAGCCAGCCGATGGATAATCCCGCGACAATGAGGGCGGCTAAGGCGCAATGTCTTTTGTTTGGACGCATGTCTCAGGGAAATACAATCGTAACAAAAGGTATGGACGGACTGTGACGTGCCCGACGACCCACGCGGCCAGGACGGAATTCCCGGCGAGACTTGGGCGCGCGTCCCCTGCTCCCATCAGCAGGATGCTGAAAAACCCCTTGCGGAACCTTGATGCCAGTGACCCGCGCCTCGGGAATTCATAAAATCTCTCGACGGAACACCGACAACGCAATCAGGAGGCCCGCCGAGATGATGGGAATTGCCGAATCTCAAAAATCGATCTCCCATTCCGTGCAAATCGAAGACCTCGTCCCCGCCGATCACCCCTTGCGCCGCATCCGCCCCCTGGTGGATGCCGAGCGCATCCGGAAGCTTTGTCGGCCCTTCTACTGCGAGGACAACGGCCGGCCCAGCATTCCGCCGGAGCAACTGTTTTTCGCCCTGCTGGGCGGCTACCTGCTCGGCTGCCGATCCGACCGGGTGATCATCCGGCAGTTGACCTGCGACATGGCATTCCGCTGGTTCGTGGGGCTGGATCTCGATTCGCCGGTCTGGGATGCAAGCACCTTCTCGAAGAACCGTGAGCGCCGCTTTGACGAGACGAACGTCATGGAGCAGCTCTTCGACGATACGGTCAAAACCGCGATCAAGAAGGGATGGGTGAGCCTGCACTGGTCGGTGGACGGGACACTGACGCGGGCCAACGCCAGCCAGAAGAGCTTCGCGCCCATCGAGGTGCTGGAGCGGCCGGAGGAGTACCGCAAGGCGATTTCGGGCAAGAAGGCGAAGGACGGGCGCGATGAGGACGGCGACAAGGGCTACTTCGCCAGGAAGTTCGTGCAGGGGCTTTTGGACCGCAAGATCGCGCCGCATGTTTCCGTTAAGAAGAAAGGGCGCGGCGGAGCCTTGATGCGAGATCGGATGCGGGAGCGAGGCATGCCTTTCCGATGGAGCCAGCGGTGCCGCAAACGGATCGAGGAGCTTTGGGGAGAAGCCAAGGAGCTTCACGGCCTGCGTCGATTCGCCAGGCGAATGGTTGAAAACGTGGGGCAGGAGGCGCTGATGATCGGCTGGCTGCTCAATCTCAAGCGCTTGGCGACCCTCCAGGCGCGGGCGACGGCATGAATCCTCGCCATCCACAGCCCCGAAAAGGGGCCAGGAGGTGTTATGCACAGAGCTTCCCTAGGCGCCATCCATCCGGATTTCAAGCTCGCTCCCCAAAAATCTACGGTTTTTCAGCATCCTGTTAGGTATAATTTGGTTCTTGGAAGCAGCCCCTCCTCATGCCCGTTGATCTCAGCGTCCTGAACTCCCGCCAGCGGGAAGCCGTCTCCTACACCGGGGGGCCCCTCTTGGTCCTCGCGGGAGCCGGCACGGGCAAGACCCGCGTGATCGTCCATCGCGTGGCCTACTTAGTCGAGCAGGGAGTCCCCGCCCATCGTATCCTCGCCGTCACCTTCACGAACAAGGCCGCGGAGGAGATGAAGCGGCGCATCGCCGCCCTGATTCCCGGCCAGGCTCCCTTGGTCTGGGTGCAGACCTTTCACTCACTGGCCCTCCGCCTTCTTCGCGAGCACCACCAGCAGGCGAGGCTCCCACGGCACTTCACCATCTACGACGAAACGGACCAGAAAAAACTCATCGCCGAGGTCCTTAAGGCCCAGGGCTTTTCCGAGCACTCCCACAAGGCCGGTCTCTACGTGAACCTCATCTCCCGCGCCAAGGACGACTTGCTGGACGCCGACTCCTACGCGATCTACGCCGGAGCCTCTCCAGACGCCCACCGCAAGACCGCCGCTGTCATTTACTCGGAATATCAGAAGCGCCTTCAGGCCTCGGGCGCCGTCGACTTCGGGGATCTCCTCCTCAAGGTGAACCTCCTTTTCAAGGAGCACCCGGAAATCCTCAAGCGTTATCAAGAGCGATTCCTCCACATCTTGATCGACGAGTACCAGGACACGAACCATAGCCAATACGTGCTTACGAAGGCCCTGGCGAACGGGCATCGCGAGCTCTGCGTCGTGGGCGACGACGACCAAAGCGTCTATTCCTGGCGGGGCGCCGACATCCGCAACATTCTCGAGTTCGAACGCGATTTTCCGAACGCCAAGGTCGTGACCTTGGACGAGAACTACCGCTCAACCCCCGAGATCCTCAAGGCCGCCAACCGGGTGATCGGCCACAATTTAAGCCGCAAGTCCAAGAAGCTCTGGACCACCCGAGGAACCGGCGATCCCATCCGATCCCTCGAGCTTCCCGACGAGCGGGAGGAGGCCTCCCGCGTCGTCCGGGAAATTTCCCATCTTGCCTCGGAGGGCCGCTCCCTGAGGGAGATCGCTATTTTCTACCGCACCAACGCCCAGAGCCGTCTTTTCGAGGAATCCCTGCGGGCCGCGGGCTTTCCCTATCGGCTGATCGGCGCCATGCGCTTCTATGAGCGCAAGGAAATCAAGGATGTTCTCGCCTATGCCCGCTTCATCCTCAATGAGGCGGACGAACTAAGCCTCCTTCGGGCCTTAAACGAGCCCGCCCGTCACGTGGGAGAGACTTCCGTCAAGCGCGTGGGGGCTCACGCATTGGAGCGAGGGCTCTCCCTGTGGGAAGCCTTCCGCGTCGCTTCGGAGATCCCGGGGCTGCATCCGAAGTCCCGGCACGGCATCCAGGGCTTTGTCGAGACGATCGAGGCGTTGCGCGGCGATCTCGGCAAGGCCGGCGCGTCGGCGGGCATCGAGATGATCCTGGAGCGTTCCGGATACCTCGCGGCCCTCGAACGGGAGGCCGAGACCGACGCCCAAGCCCTCTCCCGCATCGCTAACCTCCAAGAGCTCATCAACGCCACGAAGGATTTCGAGGCGAAGTCCTCCGAGCCCGCCACCCTCGGAGACTACCTCAACGCGGTCTCCCTCCTCGGAGGAGATCACGAGGCCGATGACCCCGCCAAGCCAGCCGTGACCCTCATGACCGTGCATCTGGCCAAGGGGCTTGAGTTTCCGGTGGTCTTCCTGACGGGGCTCGAGGAGGGTCTTTTCCCGATCGGCTCCGACGGCCGCCCTGAAAACGAGCTCGAGGAGGAGCGCCGGCTCGCCTATGTCGGCATGACGAGGGCCAAGGATCGCCTTTATCTGACGTACGCGCATACCCGCCGCCTCTTCGGCCAAATCTACGCCAATCTTCCCTCGCGTTTCATCATCGAGACCGGTCTTTTCACGGCGCCGCATGAGCCCTCCCCCTCCTCCCATCCTTTCCCTTCGAGAGGGGATGGTGATGGCCGGGACGCTTCCTCCGCCGAGATCCACCGCCGGCTCTCCCGCGTCTCCATCGGCATGCGGGTGCGCCATCCGAGCTTCGGGATGGGGCGCATCCTGGACTTCTCGGGCAGCGGGGAGACGTCGAAGCTGACGGTCCGCTTCGACGACGGCCGTACCGCCCGCCTCCTGCTGCGCTACGCCCCCCTCGAACCAGCATGAGCTCCATTTCCCCCGAGGAAGTCGCCAAGATCGCCAAGCTGGCCAGGCTCAAGCTTTCGCAAGACGAGATCGCGCTCTATCAACGCCAGATGTCGCGCATTCTCGACTCCATGGCCAAGCTCCGCCAGCTCGACACACAAGCGGTTCCCCCGACGGCCTCCGTCCCCTGGATCGAGCCGTCGCCGCGCGAAGACGAGCCCGCCGCCTTCTCGAACGCCTCCGCTCTCGTGGCGCTCGCGCCCGAGAGAGAAGGCCCTTACTTCAAGGTGCGCAAGGTCATCGAATGAGCAAAACCCTGCCCCCCAAGCCCCGCCGCCTGAAAGGAGGGGATGGCGCTCTCTCCGCGGCCGCCATCGCCAGCGGCGTGCGCTCGGGCGAAGCCTCGGCCGAGGAGATCGTCCGCGGCCGTCTCGACGCCATCAGAAAAGACGATCCCACGATCAAAGCCTTCCTCGCCGTCTTCGAGGACGGCGCGCTGGAAGCGGCGCGGGCGGTGGACCGAAAGCGCCGGGAGGGAGGCAAGCTCGGCCGCCTCGCGGGAGTCCCCGTCGCGCTCAAGGACAACCTGCTCGTGACGGGTACGATCTCGACCTGCGGCTCTCGCATTCTTGAGAACTACCGCTCTCCCTACGACGCGACCGTTGTCGGTCTCTTAAAGAGCGAGGACGCCGTCATCATCGGGAAGACCAACCTAGACGAGTTCGCGATGGGCTCCTCGACGGAAAACTCCTCTTTTTTTCCAACCCAGAACCCTTGGGCTCCGGGACATGTCCCCGGCGGATCCTCGGGAGGGTCGGCCGCGGCGGTCGCGGCTGGATTCGCTCCCGTCTCCCTGGGATCCGACACGGGGGGGTCGATTCGCCAGCCGGCGGCGCTCTGCGGGATCGTGGGCCTCAAGCCAACCTACGGCCTCGTTTCCCGATACGGCCTGGTCGCCTTCGCCTCTTCCCTCGACCAGATCGGCCCCTTTTCCCGAACGGTCGAGGACTCGGCCCTGCTTCTCGACGTCATCGCCGCCAAAGACCCGCGGGACTCCACGTCGAAGGCGGCGCCGCGCAACGGCGGCTACGCGGAAGGCATCGAGACCGGCGTCAAAGGCCTGCGCATCGGGCTTCCGCGCCAGTATTTCGAGGCCCAGGGCTCGGACCCCGAGGTCGTCTCCAGCGTCCGGGAATCCATCCGGGCGCTGGAGGCCGCCGGCGCCGTCGTCGCCGAGGCGAGCCTGCCTCACACCGACTATGCCGTCAGCACCTATTATCTCATCGCCCCGGCGGAGGCGAGCTCGAACCTCGCCCGCTTTGACGGGGTCCGCTACGGCCTCTCGGAAAAAAACGCTCCGGATCTCGGCGCTCTCTACGAGGAGAGCCGCGGCGTCGGCTTCGGGGCCGAAGTCAAGCGCCGCATCATGCTGGGAACCTACGCGCTGTCGGCCGGCTATCACGACGCCTACTACGAGAAAGCCAACCGCGTCAGAACGCTGATCCGCCGCGATTTCGAGGAAGCCTTTAAGTCCTTCGACCTTCTCGCGGCTCCTACGTCCCCCGTGCCGGCCTTCAAAATGGGCGAACGCATGAAGGACCCCCTCTCGATGTACCTGGCGGACATTCTGACGATCCCGGCCAATCTGGCGGGAATTCCCGGCATATCCGTTCCCTCCGGGCTCACTTCAAAAGGGCTGCCCGTGGGACTCCAGCTCCTCGCGCCGGCGTTCGCGGAGAAGACGCTCCTGCGAGCCGCCTTCGCCCTCGAGTCCATGCGCCCTTTTCCGCGCCTCGGCTCCCGCGACTGACATGTCCACTCCGACAGCCACGAAGGAATTCTCCGCCGGCGGCGTCGTCAGCCGCGGAGGGAAACTCCTCCTCATACGCGCGCGGAATCTGCGCGGCGAGGAAGTCTGGACATTTCCCAAAGGCCACCTGGAGGCCGGAGAAGGCCCCGAGGAGGCGGCCTTAAGGGAGGTCGAAGAAGAGACGGGGTGGAACTGCCGCATCCTCCGCCCGTTGCCGACGGCCCGCTACCGCTTCCAGCGTCAGGGCTTCCCGGTCGCCAAAGAGGTCCGCTGGTATTGGATGGCGCCCGTTCAAAAAACAGGCCTGCCAGATGCCCATGAGATTCTCTCCGCCCGCTGGGCTTCCCCGACGGAGGCAGGCCAAAAGCTCGTCTATCCCAGCGATTTGAGCCTGCTAAAGGCATGGAGTTCCCTTCAATGAGCGCCACGTGGGAGATGATTTGCGGGCTCGAGGTCCATGTCCAGCTCGCGACGCGATCGAAACTGTTCTGCTCCTGCGCAACGGACGGCTTCGGCGCCTCTCCCAATAGCCGCATCTGCCCCGTCTGCACCGGCCAGCCAGGAGTTCTCCCCGTCCTCAACGACGGAGCCACCAAACTCGCGGTTAAGGCGGCTTTGGCGCTCGGCTGCGAGATACGCGAGGAATCGATCTTCGCCCGCAAGAACTATTTCTACCCCGACCTCCCCAAGGCCTACCAGATTTCGCAGTACGAAAAGCCCTTGGCGGAAAACGGCTCGCTCGCCGTCGCCGTCAAGGACGCCCCCTCCAAGACCGTCGGCCTCCAACGCATCCATATAGAGGAAGATGCCGGAAAGCTTCTTCACGCCATCGGTTCCGAGGATCTCGACTATTCCCTCGTCGACTTTAACCGCGCCGGCATTCCGTTGGTGGAGATCGTCTCCAAGCCCGATATCCGCTCCCCGCATGAGGCCTACGCCTACCTCCAAGCTCTCAAGGAAATCCTCCAGTTCGCCGGGGTCTCCCATTGCGATATGGAAAAGGGCGAAATGCGCGTCGACGCCAACATCTCGATGCGGAGGGCCGGCGAGCCTTTCGGCACGCGCGTCGAGATCAAAAACCTCAATTCCTTCAAGGCGGTGCGCGACGCCCTTGACTATGAAGGCCGGCGCCAAATCGCCGCTCTCGAAAAAGGCGAGCGCATCATCCAGGAAACCCGGCTCTGGGACGCCGACGTCCAGGCCACGGCGCCGATGCGCACCAAGGAGGAGGCTCACGATTACCGCTACTTTCCCGATCCGGACCTCCCCCCTCTTCACGCGCCGCGCTCTCTCGTGGAAGCCATGCGCCGCGAGCTCCCCGAGCTCCCCGAGGCCCGGCGTCGGCGCTTTATTGAAGACTATGGCCTCTCCGTCTCCATCGCCAATGTTTTGACGGGCTCCAGGGAATTGGCCGATTACGTGGACGCGGTCGCCGAAATCACGAATCCGGCGACGGCGACGCCTACCGCCGGCAACCTGATCGCGACCGTCTTGCTCGGCTTCCTGTCCGAGCGAAGTCTTGATCTTTCTCGGGTCATCGGGCGCGTCACGCCCGAATCTTTGGGAAAGCTCACCCTGCTGATCGCCGACGGCCGGATTTCCAAAACCATGAGCAAGGAAATCCTGGCCGAGATGCTGAATTCGGGCCGCGACCCCGAGGAGATTCTCAAGGAACGCGGCGGCGGACAGGTCCTAGACGAGGCGCAGCTCGCGCAATGGGTCCGGGCCGCCATCGACCAGAGCCCGAAGGCCGTCGCGGACGTCAAGAGCGGCAAGGAACGGGCCATCGGCGCGATCGTCGGCGCCGCGATGAAGCTCTCGCAAGGCAAGGCCAATCCCACCATCCTCAACAAGCTCATCAAAGAGGAACTCGCCCCATGAGCGCCATGAAAAACCCCGGAAGGCCGCAAGAACAGCCGGAACGCCGTTCTTTTGTCTTTTGCAGCCTTCTGTGGCCTTCCGTGGCCTTCGGCAGCCTGCTATGGCCCTCCTTGGCCCATGCTTACGACTCCGTCCAATATCTTCCCCCGATATCTTTAGCCACGATGAAACGTCCCGTCGCCGCCGCCGTCTCGAATGACACGCTTTATATTCTCGACAGGAAGGCGGAGCAACTGTTTTTCGCCGGCTATTCCGGAAGCCCCTTCAAAACCGCGCAGGAGACCGGCCTCGACTCGCCCCGGGCCGTCGCCTTGTCCGAGGAAGGGCGCGTTTACGTCGCCGACACGGGCAATGACCGAATCGTCGTCTTCGACCGGATGGGCCAACGCGCGGGGACGATAGGCCATTCGGGATCCAAGCCCGGGGCTCTCGAGTCGCCGGCTTCCGTCGCCGTCGGGTCGGACGGCCGGCTCTACGTCGCCGACACGGGCAATGACCGCATCCAAGTCTTCACGCCGGGAGGCATCCTCCTCTATGCCTTCGGTCGGTCTGGCAAGGAGCCCGGCGCCTTCGACTCCCCCTTGAAGGTCGCCGTCGATCTCTCCGACAATATCTACGTCATTGACCGCTCTGGTCGCCGTCTTCAGAAATTCGACCCTCAAGCCAAGCTGCTCGCCAACGTCGACTTGGAGGAGCGATTCCACATCCGCGCCGTCGACGTCGCGATCGATCCTTACGGCTTCGCCTACCTCCTGGACGAAAATCAAGGAATCGTTGTCGAGCTCGACAGCCAGGGACAATTTTCCGGCCGCCTGGGCTCGCGCGGCGATGGGCCGGGGCAGTTCCTCAAGCCGATGGGCCTCGGCCTCGCCCCGGACGGAATGATATTCGTCGTGGACACGGGCAACAAACGCCTGGATCGATTCTTCCTGACGAACCGTCAGAAAACCAGGTTCCTGGCGCCCAATCCTGCGACCAAAATGCTCGTCACGGGGCCGAGCCGATCCATCCCCGAAACCGCGGGCCCGCTCGCGGCGCTTGGCCAGGACGCCCTCTTCGCTTATTTGCCGATAGACGGGCGCTTCTCCGTCCTGGGTTCGAGCGGATCGGCGTCTTATTTCGGCAGCCGCGGCGGCGGCAAGGGGCAGACCAAATTATCGCATGGGATCGCGGCGAGCGACAAGCTGGGGTTTTTCGCGACGGATGCGGACGCCGGCAAGCTCCAACATTTCGCCCTCAAAAACGGAAGCTATGCCTGGACGGCCGATGCCGTCCATTGCGCGGGCTGGTGGCATTGCCTTTTCGGAAGCGCCGACGCCGGCCGCTTGCTTCGTCCCATGGGCGTTGCGATCAACGATCAAGGGACGGTCTACGTCGCGAACTCCGGCGACCACCGCGTGGACGCCTTTAACCCGGATGGCGTCTTTCTTTTCTCCATCGGACCGGATAACGTCGGATCGGAAAGACTAAGGGAGCCGACGGCTGTCGCATGGGATCCGGCGGGTTTCATTTATATCGCCGACCGCGGGTTGAGAAAAATCATTAAATGCGGCCCCAGCGGCCAATTCATGAGAAGCTTTGGCAGTTCGGGAAGCGCCGCCGGACTGTTCATGGAGCCGAGCGCTTTGGCTTTCGACGGGCGCGCTTATCTCTACGCCCTCGACTCCCGCCTCAAGCGCGTCTCCGTTTACTCGACGGCCGGCCACTGGATGACGGACCTTTTTTCTCCCGGCAACTCGCCCTTTGAACTCTCGCGCCCTCGAGGCCTCGCCGTCTCGGGCTCGCAGCTTGTGGTATCGGACGCCGGACGGATCGCGTCTTTTCCCCTCCATCCCGAGATCGCCGCTCCGGTCCTGGCCTCGACATCCGCCGCCTCGGGAACGGCCGTTCTTGCGTGGCGCGACATCCGAAACCGCTGGGCGCTGCGCTACCACGTCGCGCGCTCGACAATCCCCTGGGGCCCCTTCGCGGAAATCGGAGTCTCGTCGGGACGATCCTTTGAGGACGAAGCTCCGGAAACCGGCATCACTTACTATTACCGCTTGGCGACCGAGGCCCTCACGGGAGATCTGGGGCCATGGTCGAACCCCATCGCCGTCTTCATCCCCGTTTCGACGAACCGCCCTCCCATCGATATCAGTTCCGTCGTCCTCAGCGACATTTTCCCCGCCAATTATAAATGGTACCTCTCGCACCCCCTGGGGTCCGCCGTCGTCTCCAACCATAGCCGCGTCCCCTACCAGAATCTCAAACTCTCGTTCCGGATCAGGGATTTCATGGACTTCGGCGCCGACACGGAAATCCCGAAGATCCGCCCCCATCGCAGCGAATCCATCCCGCTCATCGCGACGCTCAACAACTCGATCCTCGGCGTGACCGAGGCGACACCGGTTCAAACGGAGCTCACCCTGACCTATTTCCAGGACGGCAGCAAAACGACCCTCTCCTTGGCCAAGCCCCTGCGCGTCTATTCGCGCAACGCGATCGTCTGGAAGAACCCGGCCCGCATCGCGAATTTCGTGACCCCCCAGGATCCGCCGATCGTGGAATTCGCTCGCCGGACTCTTCTTGACGCGCCGCGCGCGCCCGCCGGCAAAGCCGCCGCCTTCAATCCCAACATCATCGCGGCGATGCGCCTGTGGGATGCCCTGGGCGCCATGGGCGTGAGCTTCTTCTCAAGCCCGGCCAACCCCTACGAGAAGCTTTCCATGGACGCGAGCTATCCCGTCGATTACACGCAATTCCCGCGCGAGACCCTCAGGCGCCTCAGCGGCCAATGCGACGATCTCACCACCCTGATGGGCTCGCTGCTCGAAAGCGTCCATATCCCCGTCGCCATCCTCGACTACCCCGGGCACATGGCCCTTCTGATGGACGCCGGGGTCTCGGACACGATCGAAACAGGGCTCCCCGAGGACAAGCTCGTGAGCTTTCACGACGAGCAGTGGGTTCCGATCGAGATGACGTTGATTGGCAAGGCGCCTTTTCTGGAGGCTGTCTCCAAGGCGGCGGACGACTATCGCGCCCAGAACCGCGACAACCAGGCGCGCATCATCGACCTCCAGGAGGCTTGGGAGGAGTTCGAGCCGGCGACGCTGCCTGAAACCGCCTGGAGACCCGAAGCTCCGCCCTCGAAGGCGCTTAAGGCCCTCGCGGCGAAGGACATCCAGGACCTCTGGACGCTCTACTACCGCTCCACGAAAACGCGGCTCCTCGATCTCATCAAGGCCGACCCTGGCTACGCTCCGGCGCGCGTCGACCTGGGGCATCTTGAGTGGGAGGACGGGCATGCCGCGCAAGCCCGGGAGCAATTCAAGGCGATTCTCTCTTCATCGCCCGCCGACGCGGCCGCCCTCAACGCCCTCGGCAATATCGACTTCCTTCAAGGCCGGTACGCTGAGGCGAGAGCGTATTATCTAAAGGCCGCCGCGTCGGCTCCAGAAAACGCCGACATACGAATGAACATGCTGAAGGCGGACATCCATCTTAAAAACAGCGCCAGCGCCCGGGAAGACGCCCAAAAAGCGACGGCTCTCGACCTCGGCCTCAAATCCGCGGCAGAAACCCTTCTGCTCAAACTCAAGGAGTCATGACATGAACAAACCGCTCGTTGCCCTTGTCGCCTTATACGCCGCTGTTGCGGCCGCGCCGTCTATCGCCGCCGACCCAAAAGCAGGCGCCGCCGCCGACCACAAAGCCGGCGCCGCCTCGGACATTCTTTCCTGGTTCCAGCGCCTTGAGGCGGGACTGAGTTCGTCCTTGCTGGGAAGCGATCGCCAGGCTGGAGACAACGCAGCAGCCGTAGCGGCTGTCCGCGCGGCTCCCCAGAGCGCCTCCAATGCCGAAACACCAGCCTGGATCGGCGGCATCCGCTATGAGCGGCTGGCCGTTCTGAAAAAGGAACGAAAAGAACTCGCAAACGCCGTCGATCTCATCGTCAAGGGCCGATTCGCGGAGGGATCGAAAGCGCTGATCGCTTTCGAAACGGCGCATCCCAAAAGCGCGCTCCTAAAAGACGCCATGGAGGCCCAACGAAAGCTCAAGGCTCTCGAAAAGCCGGCGCCTAAAAAAGACGCCCCCTCGGCCGCTACGTCGGCCCCTGCGGCACCCAAGTCACAACACTGATATCCCGCGGCGCAGGCGCTCGACGAGCTTCGTCGTCGAATAGCCTTTCTTAAGAGGCAGAAGCGCCACGCGACGCGCATGGCGGGCGCCGGCCACTTGCGAAGGAGCATAATCAGCTCCCTTGACCAGAACGTCGGGCTTGAGCCGGCTTAAAAGCCTCTCCGGCGTCTTTTCCTTGAATCCCACGATCCAATCGACGGCTTCCAAGCCCTGAAGGACGCCGGCTCGATCCTTGAAGGTGTTGATGGGCCGGTCCGCGCCTTTGCCGAGCATCCGCACGGAGACATCCTCATTGAGGCCAAGGACGAGGATATCACCCCGTCCGCGCGCGCGGGCCAGCAGATCGACATGGCCTGGATGGAGGATGTCAAAAACCCCATTCGTGAAGACGACGCGCTTGCCCTCTCGCGCCCACGCGCGGCGCAGGCTTAGAAGCCTGCGCAGGCTAATGAGCTTTGGGCGCATCCGGAAACAGCGCCTCTTCGATGAGGCCGCACCAGATCTGGATGATCGTGATGTGGGCTTCTTGGATGCGCGCGACGACGCTTGATGGAACGCGCACGCAGTGATCCGCGAGATCCTTAAGCTTGCCGCCCGACTTTCCCGTCAAGGCGACGACCGTCAGCCCCAGACGCCGCGCCCGTTCTGCGGCCTTGAGAACGTTGGGCGAATTGCCGGAGGTCGAGATCGCGACCGCGACATCGCCGGGCTTGGCATGGGCCTCGAGCTGGCGGGCGAAGACCTCGTCGAAGCCGAAATCATTGCCGATCGACGTCAGGTCCGCTTGGTTCGCGGTCAGAGCCACGGCGGGGAGGGGCGGCCGGTTGCGTTCGAAGCGCCCCACGAGCTCGTCGGCGAAATTCTGGGCGTCGCAGGAGGAGCCGCCATTTCCGAAAGAAAGGATTTTGTTTCCCTTGCGGTACGCGTCGATGAATCGCCGCGCCGCGGCCTCAAGAACCGGGGCTTCGGAGGCGGTCTCGGCGATCGTGCGGCTCGATTCGAGAAGCTGCGATTTAATTTTATCGGCCGTTGAGGGCTGGGTCGCTAGCGCCATGTTTTGCCTCCGTCGAAGTATGGCTGAGCTTTTCCGCGTAATGGGTGTCGAATTGCGCTTTTTGGAATGGATCCTGTTCGAGCACCATGCGGTGGAATGGAATTGTCGTGCCAATCCCTTCTATATCGAACTCGCCGAGGGCCCGCCGCGATCGAGCAATCGCCTCCCTCCTCGACGGAGCGGAGACGACGAGTTTCGCGATCAAGCTGTCGTAATAGCTGGGGACGGTATAGCCGGGGTAGATATGCGTCTCGACCCGGACGCCCGGCCCGGCCGGGAGCCAAGCCGACTCAATGAGCCCCGGGCAAGGGGCGAAGCCTCTTTGCGGATCCTCCGCATTAATGCGGTGTTCGATGGCATGAGAGCGGATCTCCGAGGCTCGATCCTGGCCGAAGCCAAGGGGCTCTCCGGCGGCCAGGCCTATCTGGGTCCATACGAGGTCGATTCCCGAGACGAGCTCGGTAACGGGATGCTCGACCTGGAGCCGGGTATTGACCTCGATGAAGTAGAAGCTCCCGTCCGTGTCGAGTAAGAATTCGACGGTGCCCACGTTCGTGTAGCCCGCGATTTTCGCGAGATTGACGGCGGCTTCCTGCATGCGTCGCCGGGCCTCGGGGGTCATCGCCGGCGACGGCGATTCCTCCAGGAGCTTCTGATGCCTCCTTTGAAGCGTGCAGTCCCGCTCCGGGAAGGCCACGACGTTCCCGCGGAGGTCGCAAGCGATCTGAATCTCGACGTGCCTGGGGCTCTCGATGAGCTTCTCAAGATAAACCGACCCGTCCTTGAAGGCCGCTTGCGCCTCGGTCTGGGCAAGCTTGATCTGGGAGGCCAAGTCCTCGGGAGACCTGACCATGCGAAGGCCCTTGCCGCCGCCTCCGGAGGCGGCCTTGATCATGACAGGAAATCCCACCGCGTGGGCGGCTTCCATGAAATCGTCCCCCAAAAGCCCCTTCGTCCCGGGAACGACCGGAACCCCAGCCTCTCGGGCCAGCGCCTTCGCCGTGCTTTTATGACCCAGCTTGCGAATGGCCTCCGGCTTGGGGCCGATGAAGGACAGCCCCGCCTCCGCGCAAGCCGAGGCGAATTCGGCGTTCTCGGAAAGGAAGCCATAGCCGGGATGGACGGCGTCCGCGCCGGTGATCTTCGCGGCGCTCAGGATCGCATCCACGTTGAGATAGCTCAGGGTCGCGGGCGCGGGGCCGATCGCAACTGCCTCGTCGGCTCGCCGGACATGCAGGGAATCGCGGTCCGCCTCCGAATAGACGGCGACCGTCTTGATCCCCATCTCCCGGCATGCTCGGATGACGCGCAGGGCGATTTCCCCGCGATTGGCGATTAAGACTTTCTTGAACATTAAGGTTCGATGAAAAATAGCAAGCTTCCGAATTCGACCGCCTCGCCGTCCGAAGCAAACGTGCGCGCGATTTTGCCGGCCCGAGGCGCGGGCACCGGGACCGCTTTCCCCCGGGCCTGCTCCACCATGCCGAGGACCGCCTCCTGGGCCACCGCGCTCCCCTCAGCCGCCCCGGCTTTTCCGGCCGAGCCTTTGCGAAAAACGCCGACAGCCGGCGAAAGAACGGGCACGTAGCGGCTTGGCTGGAAGGCCGGGATGGACGCGGTATTCGGCATGGAGAACGAGAACCCCTCACGGCCTTCCTTAAAGGAAACCTCCGCCAAGTCCGTTCCTTTGAGCCAATCCAAGACAGACTGCATGTCGCCATTTTTCATCGTCATCGCGCGATCCTCCGTGCCCGCCTCGTCCCGGAGCGTCGGCGCGACGCCCCGACCGAGCGCAGGAGATTGCTGGGATTTTTGGGGATGAGTTCCGCTTCCAACGGGTCAAAGGGATGCGGCAGGGATTTATGAATCGGGAGCCGGAGCATTCGATGGCGGCGGGAGTGGGAGCCCACGTCGAAGATATAGAAAGCCGCGCCATCAGCGGCGAACTCGAGCGCCACCTGCCGGCAGGCGCCGCAGGGCTTTCCCGACCGGCACACGACGCAGACCGCCTTGATCATCGTATGTCCCTGGGCGACGGCATTCATGATGGCGTTTCTCTCCGCGCAAAGGCTCAGCCCCGAGGAGGCGTTCTCCACGTTGCACCCCGCGAATATCTTCCCCTCGTCCGTCAGGACGCTCGCGCCGACCGGATATCGGGAGTAAGGGCAGTAGGCGTTCCTTCTCGCCGCGACGGCCGCTTGGACGAGCTTCGAAAGATCCTTCGCCGAGATCATGAGAGAACGGGCTCCCGGCGCCGTCCGGCGGGCTTCGCGGGCCGCAGATATTTGCCCACGAGCAGATCGAGTTTTCGAACCGCCGAGGGAGAGGCGGCCTTGGGGTCCGTCACGATGGCTCTTTTGAGGGCCTCGATGCAGGAGCATCCGCCTCTAGGAAGGCGCGCGAGATCCGGAAGCGATTTCTCGAGGAGGGACTTCGCCTTGCCCGCTCCCAAAGCCAGGTATTCAAGAACCTTGTCCTGGGAGACCTCCGATCCCTCCTTCCAGCAATCGTAATCCGTGATGAAGTTGATCAGCGCATAGCAGATCTCAGCCTCGCGAGCGAGCTTGGACTCGGGGACGGACGTCATCCCGATGACCGAATAGCCCTGTCGCCGATGGTATTCGGATTCAGCCTTGGTTGAGAAGGCAGGCCCTTCCATACACACGTGGACGCCGCCCTCCCGAAGCGCCATGCCGCTCTCCCGGGCCCGATCGATCAAAAACTCGCGGCTTACAGGGCAAAAGGGCCTGTCGAAGGCGACATGGGCGACAAGCCCACCGCCAAAAAAGGTCGAGGCTCGACCTTTGGTTTCGTCGACCAGTTGATCGGGTAGAAAAAGGTCCCCAGGGCCCAACTCCTCCTTGAGCGAGCCCACGGCGCCTACCGCGACAATCCGCTCGACACCGAGGGATTTGAGGGCGTAGATATTGGCCCTCGCGTTGATCTCGGACGGCAGAACGACATGGCCTTTGCCGTGGCGAGGAAGAAAGGCGCATCCCACGCCCCCCAACTCGCCCACGATCAAGGGCTCCGAGTGCCTGCCAAAAGGAGTCTTGACCCGGACCTCGCGGGCGTTGGAGACGCCTTTCATCTCGTAGAGTCCGCTGCCCCCTATCACGGCGATCACGGCGCGATCTTTTTTCATCATATGCTCTCCTCGGATTTATCTTTAAATAGGGCTTTCTATCGCCTCGGCCTCTAAAGACGCCATCAGTTCGGGATAGATCGGAAACTTCCGGCACAAGGTCTTGACCTCGGAAGCGACAGCCCGCAGTTTCTTCTCATCCGAACGCGCGACGATCGCCTCGCCGATCCAGCCGGCGATCGTCCGCATCTCAGGGGCCCCCATCCCGCGCGTCGTCACGGCCGGGGTGCCGATGCGGATGCCGGAGGCGATCGCCGGCTTCTGGGGATCGAATGGAATCGCGTTCTTATTGACCGTGATTCCGGCGACTTCGAGCACCGCTTCCGCTTCCTTGCCCGTGATGTTTTTGGGGCGGAGATCCACCGAGAAAAGATGGCAGTCCGTCCCTCCCGATACGATTCGAAACCCGCCCTCCGCCAGCGCCCGCGCCATCGTCCGCGCGTTGTCGAGCACCTTTTGCTGATAAGACCTAAAGGCGGGCTTGAGGGCTTCGCCGAAACAAACCGCCTTGGCCGCGATCACATGCATGAGAGGCCCGCCCTGGGTCCCGGGAAAGTTCAGCTTGTCGACGGCCGCGGCGTATTTCTCGCGACAGAGGATCATCCCCCCCCGGGGGCCTCGGAGGGTCTTGTGCGTCGTCGTCGTCACGAAGTCGGCCACGGGCACGGGCGAGGGGTAGATTCCGGCGGCGATCAAGCCCGCATAGTGCGCGATGTCCGCGGCAAGGCAGGCGCCAGTCTCGTCCGCGATGCGCTTGAGCCTGGCCCAATCGAAGATTCGCGAATAGTTGGACGCTCCCGCGAAAATCATCTTGGGCCGATGCTCGATGGCGAGACGCTCGGCCTCATCATAGTCGATCGTCTCCGTGTCGCGGGAAACGTTCATCGGCACGATCTTGAAGAACTTGCCGGAGAAATTAAGCGGGTGGCCGTGCGAGAGATGTCCCCCGTGAGCGAGGTTCAGCCCCATGACGGCGTCGCCCGGCTGGAGAACGGATAAGTAGGTCGTGATGTTCGCCTGAGTCCCGGAGTGAGGCTGGACGTTGGCGTGCTCGGCTCCGAAAAGCGATTTCGCCCGGTCAATCGCGAGCCGCTCCACGACATCCACGAACTCGCATCCGCCGTAGTAGCGCTTGCCGGGATAGCCCTCCGCATACTTATTCGTGAGGACCGAGCCCTGGGCTTCCATCACGGCCCGGGAGGCGTAATTCTCGGAAGCGATGAGCTCGAGCCTGTCCGACTGCCGGACCACCTCCGACGCGATCGCCTCGTAGACTTCCCGGTCCTGCATCTTGATGTTTTCAAGCTCTCCCATGCATTTTCTCCATAGGCGCCCTCGTGACGATTCTCAGGAGCGCCTCTTTGATCCGGTCCAGGCACTGACCGTAAACATCCGCCCCGAGGCCAATCGGATCTCCCACCTCCGGCTCCACGAGTCCCGCATACCCTCCCAATAGAAAGATCTTGGAGAAGGCCTCCGGGAATCGCTCGACAAGCCTTTGCCGTTGGCTCTCCGTCATCGCGAAGACAAGGTCGGCCTTCTCGACGAGGTCCCGAGAAACAAGAGTCGGCGTATGAGAGAAGCTCGCCACGCCCTCGCGGGCCAAAACATCCCGGACCTGATCGGGAATCCCGTACCGGGGATCGGCGGCCAGCCCCGCGGAACCCGCACGCACGTCGAGGCCCCTCTCTCCGACGATCTTTTTAAATATCTGCTCCGCCATGACGCTCCGGCAGGTGTTCCCGGTGCAGACAAACAGAATCCTCCGCGCCCCTTGCAGGCCGCCCGCGGCTTCCGATCCCACGGGCGCGGAGATATCCATGATCACCTTCGCCGGAATCGCTCCCTCCCTCAGGATCCGGGGCGTCGGCCCCGTGACGTCCACGACGGTCGATTCCGTGCCGGGAACGCGCCCGCCGTCCAAAATGAAATCCACCTCGTCCTTGAACTCCTCCCACACCGCCTGCCCCTCCACGAGAGCGGAACGGCCCGAGCGATTCGCGCTCGTCGTCGCCCAAGGGATTCCCGAGCGCCGCAGAAGCTCCGCCAGCACGGGATGGCCGGGCACGCGGATACCGATCGTCTTATACTCGGCGAAAGTGAGCGCGCGGCCCTTGGCCGTGGGCTTCATGACGAGCGTCAAGAGTCCCGGCCAAAATTTTCTGGCGAGCAATCGGCCCATCGGCGTCCACTCGATCCATTCCCCGGCATCCTCCGCCGAACCGACCATCACGGGAAGCGGCTTGGCGTCCGGGCGATCCTTGATCTGGTAGATGCGCCGGGATGCTGCCTTGACGAGGGCCGTCGATCCGAGGCCGTAAACCGTATCGGTCGGAAAAGCCAGAATCCGGCAGGACTTAACGGCTTGGGCGAGTTCCGACAGGGCCGCCTCGTCCAAATCCGAGAGCGCCGACGCCTTAATCCTCTTTGCCATCGCCCTCCTCGATCCCCCCTCTCAACGGCGGCCGCATCAAGACGACGAATTCCCCCAGAAGGCTTTCGCGCGCGCCGAGGGACCGCGACAGCTCGCCAAGAGTGCCCCAGAACCACTCTTCATGGATCTTCGAAAGCTCCCTCACCGCCGCCCCTGGGGCGGAGCGGCCCAGCACCGTCGCGGCCTCGTCAAGCAGCCTGACGACGCGATAGGGCGACTCGTAGACAATCATTGTTTTGCCGAGCCTCGCCGCCTCCTCGATCGCCCGTCGCCGAGGGCCCGGCCGTCTCGGCAGAAAACCAAGAAAAACGAAGGAATCGGCGGGGAACCCCGAGCCGGCGACGGCCGCGGTAAGGGCGCTCGGTCCGGGGAGGGCCGTGACCGCGAGGCCCTCGCGCCGCGCGCGCTGCACCACGCGGGCTCCAGGGTCGGAGACGCACGGCAGACCGCTGTCCGAGACTAGGGCGACAGGAGCTCCGGAGCGGACTTTCTCCAGCAGGCGATCCTCGCTACGAGGGTCTTTGTCGTTATAGCGCAAAAGAGGGGACTCGATGCCGAAATGCGTGAAAAGGACGCGGGTTCGGCGAGTGTCTTCGCAATAGACCTCCGAGGCTCCCCGCAAAACCTCGACCGCCCGGGGAGGCATATCCCCGAGATTGCCAAGAGGCGTCGGCACTAGGTAGAGCATCAGGGAGCCGGCGGGGCGGCGCCGTTGCCGCGCCGCTCTTTCTCCGCCTCCAAGGACTCCTCGATCGCCAAGAAGGCCTCGACGACCTGGGGGTCGAACTGCGTCCCGGCGCCGCGTCTTAACTCCGAGATGGCGACATCGCGCCGCAGGGCCTTGCGGTAGGGTCGATCCGAAGTCATGGCGTCCCATGCATCGATCACCGCCACGATCCTCGCTCCGATGGGGATTTCCTCGCCCTTGCGTCCTTCCGGGTATCCTTGGCCGTTATACCATTCCTGGTGATAGAGCACCATTTCGGCGACGGGCCCCAGGTACTTCACCGGCGATAATATTTGGTGCCCGATGATCGGGTGTTTCTTCATCACCTCGTACTCTTCCGGGGTGAGTTTGCCCGGCTTCAGAAGGATCGCCTCGTCGATGCCGATCTTGCCGATGTCGTGGAGAAGCGCGGCGTACTCAACGTAGCGGGCCGCCGTCCCGGCGACGCCCAATCGGGCGGCCAAGCGGCGGGCCTTGACGCTCGCGCGCTCGGAGTGTTCGTGGGTGTAGGAATCCTTGGAGTCCACGGCCCGCGCCAGCGTTTTGACCATCTCAAGGTAAAACTCCTCCATGTCGGCGAGGGCCTGGGTCGGCGAGGGACACTGGCCCTCCTGACGCCGCCAAGCCCTAAGACCCGGCGACGCCCATATCCCGCCGCCGAACCCTAAAAGGGCCGCAATCCCTGTTTCCACCAGCGCCAAAGCCGTCATTGATTAGAATTTTACAATTTTGAGGAAAAAACAGCCCGGTCGACGGATCAAGGCACGAATACCGGAATTAAATCCTCAGAATCCTGTCGCGCCTGCCGCGGCTGCAAGGAGGCCGCGACGGCTAGGGCCCGCAATTCTCGAGCCGCCGCCTGGCGATTATCGGGATCATGGTCGTTGGCGGACACCCATTGGAGAAGTTCCATAAACTTCTTGGGAGAGACCAGCTCCGCCAATTCGCTAACCGCCGCCGCTCTCTGGTCGGGGTCTGGATTCGTCTTTGCGTAATCCTCGAGGAAAGGAACAACGGCGGGGCGCCTTGCCGAGAAGAGAATGTCCGCGTCCAGCAGCCTCTGGACGGGATCCTTCGATAACCGGTATTCCTTTTCAAATGGGGGCAGTTCCGCGTCGGTCGCGCAACCTCCGATTTTGACGGCGATCGAGGCTTGGACGGATTTGGGAATCCGAGGACTCCGGAATAGCTTCAGGAGGCCCGGCCATGTCTCGCGCAGCTCCCGGCACGGAACGTAGCCCGAAAATCCCTCCGCCGCGATGCGGCGCCGACTCGCGAACCAGGAGGTCGTCCATCCGCTAAACAAGCGGAAAGAATCCCGCCAAAAATATCTCGCCATGATTCGGGCCACCCGCGGCGCTTCGCGTGTTTTCTTCATAAGAAGAGGCCACGCCTTCATTCCCTGCCACTCCGCGAGCGCGACTAAAGCCTCGTATTGGACCCACCATTGGTTCTTGTCCGTCGGCACCACGGCTTTGACGGGATCCGGGTAGGCAAAGCGGCGGTTGGCGATCCCCTCGATGACAGGGAGAGCCGGCGGATAGCGCAGAATCAAGGAGCCCTTAATGCCAAAAAAGACAGCCAGAGGATCGGCGTCCTTCATATCGTCGACGAACGAGGCGCCGAGGCGGCCTCCGGGCCGCGTCAAGGATAGGGATTTCAAGGCCGCGGAGAAGACGTAGGGATTCCGATAGCGCATGAAGAGATCGTAGATGGACGACACATCCGCCAACGACGACGGCGTCGAGACCGAAATCTGATCCAGAATCTGCGCGCGCTCGCGATCGGTCGTCGCCGAGACAAAGCGGTCGTGGAGGTCAAGCAGGGTTACGGTCCCGGTGGATGCGTCGAATGACCATGCCGGAAAAACCGCGAGGACCCCCAGAAGGATCGCTCTCATCGCGGACCCTTGATGATGGCGGCAAGGGCGGCGGCCAGCGAGGCGGCATGATAGCCGTAAGGCACGACGGCCGTCATTTCCGGCGCCAACTCCCGATCGAGAGGGTTGCGCAAACAGCAGATGACCGTCTTCGACGGAGCCAAGCGCCTTAAGGATTCCAGCACCGCCTTCTCTGGCGCGAATCTCGCCGCCTCAAAGCAGAAGTAAATGACGGCGCCGGCGCCGGCGACGGCCATCCGAAGCCTCTCATCGGGATAGCTTCCATCGAGCGGCACGCGCTCGAATCTCCGGGTTCTCCAGGATGCAAAGGCTCGGCGGATCGTCCGTTCCGGCGCGAGAGCTCCTCCTTCAAAAGTGAACCGGGCTGTCACGGATCTCAAATCGGGAAATAGGACGAGGAGGGCGTCCCGTCCGGAGACGGGAAGCCGGGCCGCTCCAGGAAAAACCCTCAAGGCGCCGCGGGCGATCCTCCGGCAGAGAAGGGCCCCCTTGCTGAAATCAGGAAGCCTCCGCGACTTGGGCTTTTTTTCCAAGAGCCGCTCCACGCGGGCCATCGACTCCGCAAGCCGCGCGGCGGCGACCTGGCCCCTGGCGTGTCCTTCCCTAAGGAGCTCGACGGCGCGCCGCTGCTCCCGGGGATCGGTCGCGATCAGGAGCACATCGTGGCCCGCCAGGCAGGCTTCCAAGGCGGCCGCCGGAATCGTTCTGTCCTGAAGAACGGCCCCCATGCAAAGATCATCCGTGAAAAGAGCCCCCTCAAAACCCATCTCTCCCCGCAAAAGCCCCGTCGCGATCCTCTTCGAAAACGTGGCCGGAAGGGTATCGAAGAAGGGATAGAGAACGTGAGAGCTCATGACGGCCGAAACCCCGGCACGGATCGCGGCCCTGAAGGGAAGAAGATGGCCTTTCTCGAAATCAGGTCTTGAAAGATGAATCGTCGGCAGCTCGACATGCGCGTCCTTCGTCGCGGCCCCCTTGCCGGGGAAATGCTTCGCGCAGGCCCGAACCCCTTGCGACTCGATCCCCTGGATAAAGGCGGCTCCCAACCGGGCGGCGCGGTCGGGATCAGAGCCGAAGGAACGCAGGCCGATGCCGGGATTGTATCGTTCGGTCAGGACATCGAGGACCGGCGCGAGGTTCATCTCGATCCCTAGGGCGCGCAGCTCGGAGCCCATCTGTCGGCCCACCTCGGCCGCGGCGCGATCGCTTCCCAGACGGCCCAGCGCGGCGTTTCCCGGGAAGACGGTCAGTCCTCTTTGAAAGCGGAGGACGTTTCCCCCCTCGTGATCCACGGCGAAGAGGAGCCCGCGCCCGAGCCTATCCTGGAGACCCTGGGTCAGGGCACGGGTCTGAAGCGGGTTTTGGATATTGCGGGCGAGAAGCAGCACTCCCGAGGCGTTCGCCGCCTTGAGGAGCGCCACCGTCTGGGGCCGGGGGCGCGTGCCTTCGATCCCGAACATGAAAAGACGGCCCGGATCGATCATCTATTTTTAGGGACGACGGCTTTCGAACGGTTGCGCCGGCTTCTCCGAAGCTAGTCGCCGAAGGTAGGCGCCGTAACCGCTCGAATCGTACAAGGCCGCCAAGCGCTTTAAATCCTCCGAGCCGATATAACCCATCCGATAGGCCACTTCCTCGACGCAGGCGATTCGGAGCCCCTGGCGCTTCTGGATGGTCTGGATGAAGACGGACGCAGAAAGCAAGGAGTCGAAGTTGCCGGTGTCGAGCCAGGCGTATCCCCGTCCCAATCGACGCGCGCGCAGTTCCCCGCGCGCAAGATAGTCGCGGTTGACATCCGTGATCTCGAGCTCGCCGCGAGCGGAGGGCTTGAGGGAGCGGGCGACGGACACGACGCGCGCGTCGTAGAAATACAGCCCCGTCACGGCCCAGGAAGAACGGGGATGGCTGGGCTTTTCTTCGAGCCCCACGGCCTTCCCATCCTCCCCGAACTCGACCACGCCGTAGCGCTCGGGGTCATCCACTTGGTAAGCGAAGATCTCGGCCCCCGAGCGGAGCCGCGCCGCGCCCTTGAGCGCGCCGACCATGTCCTGGCCGTAGAAGACGTTGTCCCCCAATATGAGAGCCACGGTGTCATCCCCGATGAAGTCGGCTCCGATGACGAAGGCCTGGGCGATGCCCGCTGGCCTCGGCTGTTCTCGGTAATGCAGCCGAAGCCCCCATTGAGAACCGTCCCCCAAAAGCTTTTCGATCAGCGGCAGATCGTGGGGAGTGCTGATGACGAGAATTTCCCGAATTCCCGCCATGATGAGAGTCGAAAGGGGGTAGTAGATGGTCGGCTTGTCATAGATGGGGAGGAGTTGCTTGGAAACGGAGAGAGTGAGCGGATAGAGCCGCGTGCCGGAACCGCCGGCCAGTATGATGCCTTTCAAAAAATTGCGCGGGGAGGGACTCGAACCCTCACGCCGTGAGGCATACGCCCCTCAAACGTACGCGTCTGCCAGTTCCGCCACCCGCGCATAAATTTATTTGTGAGACGCAGGAGCCGGCGGCGTTGGAGCCGACGGCGTCGCCTGCGGCGGCGGGGCCGACGGCGCGACCGGAGCCGGCGCGGGAAACCGATTCGTGACGCTTCCCATCTCGGCGCGGCTCGACAGAAGCGTCAGGACAAGCGAGGTCGCCGCGAAGGTCCCGGCCAGAATCCCCGTCGCCTTTCTCATGAAGCTCGAACCCGTGGGAGTATTAATGAGGGAATCAGTCCCGCCTCCGAACACGGCAAGCCCCGCCCCTCGACCCGTTTGGAGCAAAATAATGAGGATCAGCAAAAGGCAGGCCGCCACATGCACCGTCATCAAGAAGTGATAGAGCATGACTTGGTCGCGGTGGGATTATATCAGATTGCGACAAACCCGCGCTTTCAGCGCAAGCCGGAATCAAATCCGCAGATATGTTTTAAGGACGTCCGGGACGGCGAAATTTAATTCATTTTCTTGACGTCGATCAAGACGCCCGTCTTGGCGTCAACGAGAACTTTTCTAAGAGCGCCGTCCTTTTCCGCCTTGATCTTAAACGCGTACACCGCCTTGCCGCGCTCCTTTTGAAGCTCGGATTTCTTGACGATCCCGGCGACGACCTTGAGCGCCGCGATGCGCGCCTTCCCCTCCGGGACGATCTTTTCCTTGTTTTTTGCCGGGACACGCTGGCTCACCGTGGCCGATAGAGGAGAAGCATGGCCTTGCGGCGTGGGCGGCGGACTTCCGGCCCAGACGGGTCCTACAAAACAACCGATGGCGCTGGCGAGAACCGGCAACGCCAACCTCCATTGATTCAATGACATATAAGTTTCCCTCCGCGGATTCGGCGCGCTGGCACGACGCAACGCAATCCTTAATTTATAACTTATAAAAAATTTACGCTCAAACGGCTAAAAAGTTCGCGGATCAAAACGGCCCGAAGCGCAGAAGGGCGGCGCAAAAGACGATGGCGACGATCAAGGCGAGGTTGATCCGGCCCCATAAATAAAGCTTTTTCAACACGGAAGAGAATTCCGGGCTCCCGGGGTTCCGGGCGAGCGCGGTCAGCCGCGGCCCCCAAACGTAGCTGTGCAGGTAAGTCAGCAGGGAAACCAGAACCACGAGGACGAGTTTGACGCCTAGGACATGGCCGTAAAAGGTCTCAAAGGCCTCGGGATGGTGGCGAAAGGGCCAGAGCTTGAAGCTTCCCGTCGCGATCAAGGTCAAGAGACAACCCATCTGGATCATTTTAAAGCGATTTCCCATCAGGTGATAAAGCGGCATGCGCTGCTGGGGGGGAAGGTTCTTCGCGAGAATCGGCTGGAGAACGAGCGAGGCGAAAATGGTCCCCCCGACCCAAATAATCGCGGACATCACATGAAGCCATTGGACGACGGCGTCGATCAGCATCGCGGCGCCTCCTGAGTCACTTCCCTCAAGCGCTCTTCCCAGTCTTGCCGTCCGACGGATGGGGCGCGGCAGGAATAGTTTTCGCACCAATACCCCGTCGCACGCCCCTTGACGGCGGCCAGATGCCCGACGAACGGGACCGTCTTCGCCAATTCGGCCTGAGATTCCATCTCGACAAGCGCCACGACGGCGGTCGGGAGGAAGCGGCGGCCGGGAGCCGCGGCCATCGCCGCGAACTCGGCGTCTTCGCGGCGGCCGACCACGGCGATCTCAACAGGCGCGGCGAGCTCGAAGTCGAGAACGCAAAGCATCTGGGCCTCGGCCATCGGCTGCTCGGCCATGAGACGCGCAAAGCGCTCTAACGTCTTCCTCGCGCCCCGACGGAAGTCCGATCTCTCCGTCAGGCGGGCCAAACGCTGCCGGTTGAGGGCCATCACGGAGCTCGCCGAGGGCTCCACGTTGTCCGTTTCCTCCAGAACTCTCGCCAATCCCGATTCAAAACCCTCTCCAGCCGCGGCGAGATAGACCCCGCCGTCCTCGGCCTCGAAAAGCCTCGTCGCCTCCTCGACAAGTTCGATCGCCCAGTCGAGCCATTCCTTTTCCCCCGCGGCCTCGTAAAGATCCAGCAGTCCCTGGGCGAGAAAGGCGTAGTCGCATGCCATCCCCGGGACATTCCTACCGCCCCGCGCCCAGCAGTGAAAAAGCCGCGGCCCCTGGGCGGCGTCAGGCGCCCAGAGCTCGGCTCTGATGAAGCCAGCGGCGGCGCGGGCTGCGTCGAGATAGCGCGCATCTCCCGCGGCTCGGAAACCCTTCGCGAAGGCGGAGACGGCCAAGCCGTTCCAACTCGACAGGATTTTTTCATCCCTGGCGGGCCGGGGCCGGGATCGACGGATCTCAAAAAGCGCTTTTCTGGAGCGTTCAAGGGCCCGCAGCGCGTCGTCCACGCTTGCCGCGAAGCGTGGAACGGCCTCGGCGGGTTCGCGCGCCTGATAAAGGACATTGAGGCCGGCGAATTCCCCGTGCGGATCGGCGACGGCGTTCCCCTCGGCTCGAATGCCGTGAAGGAACATAAAAAGCTCCGCGTCCGCGCCCAGATGAGCGCGCAGCTCGGACTCCCGCCATAGGTAAAAGGCCCCCTCCTTCTTCTCGGAGCCGGCGGCTATCTCGCTGTCGGCGTCCTCCGCCGAATAAAAGGCCCCGGCAGGGTCCCTCATGTCGCGCAACAGGTATTCCAGGATATCGCGCGCGATCTGAAGGAAAATGGAATCGCCGCTCGCCTGCCAGACCTCGACATAATTGCAGGCCAGCTGCGCGTTGTCGTAGAGCATCTTCTCGAAATGCGGAATCCGCCATGAGTCATCCGTCGAATAGCGGTGGAACCCGCCGCCGAGGTTGTCGAAGATGCCGCCTCGGGACATCGCGCGGAGGGTCCGCGCGGCCATGTCGAGCGCCCGACACTCGCCCGTGCGCGCGAAGTAGCGGAGAAGAAAATTATGATAAACCGGCATCGGGAATCTCGGGGCGCCGCCGAAGCCCCCGCGATCGGAATCGAAAGCTCCCTCCAAAGATCGGAAGGCCTTTTCAAGCGTCTCCTCGCTCAGGCCTCCGCGCGTCCCGGAGCCGGCCGATGGGACGGCAATCGCCTCCCAGAGCGCCGCAGCTTGCCGCTCGACGTCGGGCCTCTTCGACTTCCAAATCCTAGCGACGCCCTTCAAGACATCCGGAAAACCCGGCCGGCCGAAGCGGGCTTCAGGAGGGAAGTACGTGCCGCCGAGGAAGGGCTTGAGCTGCGGCGTCAAAAAGACATTAAGGGGCCAGCCGCCGCTTCCCGTCATCGCCTGAACGGCGCCCATGTAGATGCGGTCCAAGTCGGGCCGCTCCTCCCGGTCGATTTTCACGCAAACGAACTCGGCGTTCAGAATCGCGGCGATGTCGTCATCCTCGAAGCTCTCCCGCTCCATGACGTGGCACCAATGGCACGTCGAATAGCCGATCGACACGAAGAGCGGCTTGTCCGCGGCACGCGCCGCGGCGACCGCCTCCTCTCCCCAGGCGTGCCAGTCGACGGGATTGTAGGCGTGCTGGAGAAGATAGGGGCTCTTCTCTTGGAGGAGGCGGTTGGGTTTGCGGCCGCCCGGCCCTTGCCTGGTCATCGGCGTTTTTTTCTGGCGAAAGTCTTCTTGGGAGCGCGCGCCGCCTTCTTCGCCGCGGGGGCGGGCAAGATGGGTTTGAAAGACGAAAGCGGCGGGTCGAAAACGACGCGCGTCCCGATATAGCTCCCCGCGAAGAGCTTCGTGGCGGCGTAGAGAGAAAGGCCCAGGCAATCGTGCGCGAAGGCCTCGTGATCAGGGCGGCTTCTGGGCGGGCCGTGGAGGATCAGGGGGCCGTTCGTAAACAGGACAAAGGCGCCTAGGGCGTTGGCTCGGCGCGAGCTTCCCACCTGCGGAGGCTCCCATAAGAGCCGTCCGTTTGTTTCGACGTATTGACCGCGCTCAGGAGCGGCGAAGCGCTCCTTCGAGACGATGCGCGCCAAATTCGGCGGAGCGTTCTTTTCCCCGCCGAACGCGGCGGGAGGAGCGTAGGCGATGGGAAAGTCCTGGAGGGCCTGATCTCCACGCATGAGCCGGACTTTCCGGCCTGGAACGTCGATCGACACATAGGTGCTCGTGATCTCCCAAACTTTTTCCAGGACCCTTTTTTGATCTTGGAGCTCAATGCCCGCCTCAAAGAGGCTGCGCCGGGACTGCGTCAAGCTTGAGAGTCCCTTCTTAAACCGCTCGACCCCCTGGCTCTTCAGCTTGGCGAAGGAGCGAAGCTCGGAGCGAGATTGGAGGGCCTGACGCCGGGATTCCTCGACGCGCGCGAGGGCCCGGGAACTCTGGGCCGCATAGGCCCGCAGCCATTCCTCCGCCGCGACAAGACCCGCGAGGGTGACGAGCGCCGTGAACAGGGCCAAGCCACGAGGAGCGGGGGCGAGCCATGCTCCCCCGGGCGCCGCCACGTCGCCCTTAAAAAATGTAGACCAGCGTTCCCAAAGGGACCGTATCATAGAGTTTTTCCAAGCTGTCGGCGCCGACACGGACGCAGCCGTGAGAACTCGAGCGTCCCAAAAGCTTCTCGTTTTGAAGCCCGTGAATAAGGTAGCCGTCGCCGAGACTCAGCACATACTGACCCAGGACGCCGCGCACATAGCGCGACGGATCGTCGGGCGGCGGGATGGGCTCCCGCGCCTCGACGAAAGCCCAATCGGGCCTTCTCCAAAGGGGGTTCTTCGCCTTCGCGAGGACATGGAATTCCCCCCGAGGCGTCGCGAACTGCCAGCGCCGACCCGTGTTTTTATCGACGAGATAGTTCCCTCGTCCAACGGAGCAGTCAGCCTCCCAAAGCGAAGCGAATCCTTTCTTGACATAGAGCTTGTTGACCTTGGAGTCGATGACGAGATAAAGCCGGTTCTTGAGCTTCCAGGCGAGCTTCCTCTCGAGAGCCTCGACGTCGTCCAAGATCGCCTTCTGGGTCCGAAGATAGCCCTTGTCCTTGGGAAGAAGGTTGGGAAGACCTTGGAGGAATTCGATTTCCCGCGACTGGGCGAGCACGCCGTCGGTGATCCTGGTCAACTCGCGAGATTGGCGGAGAAGCGCCGCGGCTTGGTCGTCGAGCCGTTTCGCGCTCTCGTCGATCCGCCACGCGGCCGAAGCCGTCGCATAGATCGCGGCCGCGGACAAAAGCGCGGCCGCTCCCGCCTTCGCGATCGCCCCTTTCGGCTCCGGCAGCTTTCGAAGCAGCCGCCGGGCAAAACCCTTCGAAATTTCCTCGATCGGCACGAACCACGAAAGCGCCGCCACGACAAGGCCGAGCAGCGCGCCCCCGAGGACGTCCAGGGGATAGTGTTCCCCCACGTAAACCCGCGTATAGGAAACAAGAAGCGCCCATCCGAGCCACCACAAAGCCCGCCGGGGATAGAAGCGCGCGGCCGTCAGCGCGATCGCGAAAGCGACCGCCGCATGGCCCGATGGGAAAGACGGGGAGTTCTTGAACTCCAGGAGGAGCCGGGCGCCGTGGACCGCCAAGAAGGGACGCGGGCGCTTGATCCCAAATTTAATGAGATGTTCGGCAAGGTAGGCCAAAACGGCGCCCAGACCCGCTTTCAAAACCGCGCGTCGACCCCCAGAACCTTCGAAGCACCAGAACCAGGCGGCCAAGACGCCCATGACGAGTATCCAAAAAGGCCCGCTCGACATGAGGGACATGAAGGAATCGAGAAGTCTCGATCGGAGCTTTTCGTTGAGGAGGACGAACGCATCAGCGTCCCACCGCAAGAGCCGTTCCATCATGCCATGTTATATTACTTTCGTACGTCCATGGCCTTCTTTAAGAGAGCAGCGACCTTTTTATGCCTCCTTAAAACGGCCAACGCGAGCGCCGTGGTGTCGCCATCGGAGGCCGTGGCGCGCGCGTCGGCTCCCGCCGCCAAGAGCGCCGCGACCGTTCCGGCATAGCCGCGGCTGGCGGCGTACATCAGCGGCCGCCAACCGCGCCGATCGATGGCGTTGACGTTCGCTCCGGCGGAGGCGAGAATTGCCACGGCGGCGACGCAGTCCGTCGACGCGGCGAGGACGAGCGGCGTATCCCCGTCGTGATTTTTCGCATCGACGCGCGCCTTGGAGGCGACGAGGACCTTCACGACTTCGGCCCGCCCCTCCCGGGCCGCGTCGAGAAGCGCTGTTTCCCCGAAACTATCCTCCTGATTGACGTTCGCCCCCGCGGCGACGAGAGCTTCCACCAGCCGGACATAGCCCTTCGCCGCGGCGGACATAAGGGCCGTCCTGCCGGTCTCGGGGTCGACAGCATTAAGATCCACGCCCTTCTTGATGGCGGCGCGAAGAGCATCGAGGTCTCCGTTTCGGGCGGCGGCGATGGCGGGGCTCAGGTGCGATTGCGCGGCGGCGGGGATGGCCGCGGCAGCCGCCCAGAACGCCGCCGCGAAGGCCGCGCGCCGGCTCTTATTCATACCGCAGGGCCTCGATGGGCGAAAGGAGAGAGGCCTTGCGCGCGGGCCAGAAGCCGAAGACGATTCCCACCCCGACCGAAAAGCCGAAGGCGAGCATCACCGACTCCGGCGACACGATCGCGGCCCATCCCGCGAAATGGGACATTCCGAAGGCGACCGACCAACCCAGCAGTATCCCCGCCACGCCCCCGAGAAAAGACAGAACCGTCGATTCGATTAGGAACTGAAGGAGCACGGCTTGGCGGGAAGCGCCGATCGCCTTCCTCAGGCCGATCTCGCGCGTGCGCTCCGAGACCGAGACCAGCATGATGTTCATGATGCCGATCCCTCCGACAAGAAGCGAGATCGCCGCGACGATGCCCAGGAGCAGGGTCATGGTCCTCGTCGTCCCCGTCAAAAGCTCCTTGATGCTGGAGAGGTCGCGGACGATAATGCTGTCGCTCTGCTGAGAAAGAATGTGGTGTCGTCTTCGCCAGAGCTTGTGGATGGCCGCCGTGACCTTCGCCACCGAACTTTCGTTGTCGCATTGAACGTACATCATGGAGGGATAGGTCTGGCCCAAGACCCTCCTCAAGGCCGTCATCAGCGGGACGACAACGACGTCGTCCTGGTCGCGGAATCCCGACGCGCCCTTCGCCGGCATGACGCCGATCACCTCGAAGCCGATGCGATTCAAGGTGATGGTTTTTCCCATGGGGTCCTTCCTTCCAAAAAGCTCGGCGACGACGGTCTGTCCTAGGAGAGCGACGCGGGCCATTCGAAGGTTCTCCGCCTCGGTAAAGAACCGCCCGTAGTAGGGCTGGGCGTCGTGCATGGCCGGATAGGCGGTGGTCACGCCGTCGACCGAGGTATCGGCGTTCTTGTTTCCATAGACGACGCGCGCCTGGCCGTTGGAATTCGGATCGACCGCCGTGACATGGGGAAGCTTGGAGATCGCCCGCACATCCCCCCAAGTGATGGGCTGGTAGCCATGAGGACCCTTGGAGCCGGCGGTGGGATAAATAATGATGAGGTTGGAGCCCAAGCTCCGGATGCGCGCCTCCATGGCCTTCTGGGCGCCGCGCCCGATCGCCAGCATCGCGATGACGGCCCCGACGCCGATTAAGATGCCCAGGATGGACAGGAAACTCCTTGTCTTGTTCGCGGCGGTGGCGCGCAAAGCGCTCCTGGCGTATTCCGCGAGCGCCGCGAGGCTGACGGGCGGACGCGCGAACGGAGCCGGGGGTTCTTCCTTCGCGGTGTAGGCAGGCGGCCGACGGGAGGCGCCCTTGACATCCTTTTCGAGCAGACCGTCCTTGATATGCAAAACCCTTTCGGCGTGCGCCGCGATCTCGGGATCGTGGGTCACGATGATGACGGTCAGCCCCCGGGAGTGGAGCTTTTCAAGCTGGGCCATGATCTCGTTGGCCTGCTCGGTCGCGAGGTTGCCCGTGGGTTCATCCGCGAAAATGATGCGGGGCGAATTGGCGAGAGATCGGGCGATCGCGACCCTTTGCTGCTGGCCGCCGGAAAGCTGGCTTGGGGCGTGCTCCAGACGGTCGGAAAGGCCCACCAGGCCCAAAAGCTCCTTCGATCGTTCGAGGCGGTTGAGGCTGCCCGCATACACCATGGGAAGCGCCACGTTCTCGAGCGCGCTCGTGCGCGCAAGAAGGTTGAACATTTGAAAAACAAAACCGATCGTTCGGGAGCGCAGAAAAGCCGTCTCCTCGTCGTCCAATGTCGAGGTGTCCCTGCCGGCGAGGAGGTAGCGCCCGGAACTGGGCTTATCAAGAAGGCCCAGAATCTGAAGCAGCGTGGACTTGCCGGAACCCGAACGGCCAACGATGGCGACGAACTCTCCTTCCTCGATCGACAGGGATATCCCCTTAAGGACGGGAACAGACGACCCGTCTACGCGGTAAGTCTTCGTCAGCTCGGAGACTTCGATGAGAGGCATGGCCGGTTAGGCGCTCCTTGGCCGTCCGCTGCCGGTCACTTTTTTTTGCGCCCGAAGGAGAGCGGGCTCGTCGCGGTCTCCTTCTGGGGAACGTACTTCTTGGAGACGATGACGGTCTCCCCCTTCGCGAGCCCCGAAAGAACCTGATCCTGGGCATCTCCTTCGATTCCGATCTCGACGGGACGGCGCTCCGGGGCTCCCTCGGGACCGGGCACCAAGACGTAGCGCTCCTGGTCCTCGCCCGTCTTGACGGCGACCGAGGGGATCAAAAGAGCTTGATCGGCCGTTTTATAGATGATCGAGATGTTGGCCGTCATTTGGGAACGGAAAAACGGCGGCGTTTTAAAGGGCGCGATTTTCACGTTGTAGGTGATGACGTTGGCGACGTTCGTCCCCTCGTAGAGAATGTCGAAAACCCTCCCTTCCACGGGGCGGTTCGGATAGGAATCAAGCGCCACCCGAGCCGGCTGGCCGAGCTTCACGTTCCCGATGTCGGACTCATCCACTTGGGCGATCACAATGAGCTTGTCCGCCATCGCGTAAACAACGGTGTCTTGATTGATCGTCTGTCCGACGACGACATTTTTAAGGATGATGACCCCGCTGATCGGCGCCACGATCGGGGTCGGATTGTAGGCGTCCTGCCATTTCTTATATTCCGCCGGACCCAGCGCTCTCGCGGCGTCCAGGATCGCGGCCCTCGACGTGGAGCTCATCTTCGCCACGACCTGCCCCTGACGCACGGCGTCTCCCTCTTGAACGAGAAGGGCGTCGATGCGCCCCGAGGTCGGCGGCTTGAGCTCGACACGATTCAAGGGCGCGACGTAGCCTGTCGTGACGACGGATCCCTCGATCGAACCCTCGGCGACCACGGCCGTCTTATACTTCAAGGAACCGTCGCGCCTCGACGCGAGGCGGCGCCAACCCGCGATGCCTCCCGCGATCAAAACAGCCGCGATGGCGGCCGCGACGAGCTTCGCGCCTTTTTTCATTGTCCCAGCTCCTTTCCAAGGGCTCTCTCCCAATTCGCCTCTTGTTGGAGAGCGGTATTCTCGGCTTGAAGGTAGATGATTTCCTGCGAGAGGCGCTGCGCCACGATCGGCTCCCAAATATCAAAAACCATGAGACCCGCCTGATACAGGATGTCATCCTCGGCATTTCTTTGACGCCAAGCCTTGAGCAAGTTGAGCTGATTGATCTGCTGGTCCTGAGCCGACGCGAAAGTCGACCAGGTGCTCTCCAGATCCTGCCTCGCGGCGTATTCGACGGTGCGCAGCTGCTGGACGGCCGCGTCGCGCGCTTTCATGGCGGACTTGATTTGATACCACGCGCTCGTGAGGCCCCCGGAAAGCAAGGGGAAGCTCACCATCCCGACCACGCTGTAGTTGCTCTGAGCGTCTTGGTGCGAAAATTCAGCGCCCAGTTGGGAGTAGTTGCCGGTGACCTTGGCCTCGGGAATGAGAAGAGAGCGCGTCTGGCTCAGGGAAGCCTCGGCGCTTTTAACGGCGGCTTTCTGAGTGGCCACGTCCGGCCGGTTCTCCAGGACCTTGTCGAGCGCGGCATCGTCCGGCAAGGATCGGACTTGGTAGGCCGCCGGGAAAGAGGCGTCTATCTCCAACGGCCGGAAGTCCCCCCAGCCCAAATACTGGGCGAGGGCCTTCTGATTTTTTCGCAAATTGCGCAACGCCTGATAATACCCCTCCAAGGCGTTGAGAAAGAGCCCTCGCATCACGAGCATATTGCCCTTCGATTCCTGTCCCGATCGATAGCGCAGATATATCATCTCGTAGTTTTTGTGCCAAAGGTCTTGGATCATCCAGTTGACATTGATGGAGGATTGCGAATAGAGAAGGTTCGAGAAGGCGACCTTCAGGTTGTAGCGCAGGGCTTGAGAGGCGCCGCGGCGGCCGGCGATCGAGGAGAGCCATAACGCCCGCGCGGACCAGATGCTCGCCAAGGCCGAATAGCTGAAAATATTCATGCTGGCGGCCCCCTGGGCCTCGTAGGGGAAATTAGCGACGAAACCCTGGGAGTAGCTGACTCCCGCCAAACCTTGGAACTTGTTGTAGGTATCCGAAAGCTGGACGTTCGGGAGAAAGCCATTGTAGCTGTTGTAATACGACGCCAACTGCTCTTGCTGAGTCTTCCACGCGGCGCGCAGGCTGGGCTCATTTTTGAGCGCGATCTTGACGCAGTCCTCCCAGCTAAGCTTGGCCTGGGGCTTATCCAACTGCGGCATGATATAGACCACTCCGGGCACCGTGGAACTCGATGCCGGGATATCGAACGTGAGCGGCTGCAACGCCCCGGCCGCCGAGGCGCTGGCCGGTTCCCCCAAAAACGCCCCCATCGCGAGAATGAAAGGAATCACGGAGTCACCCTAATACAGCCAAGGGATTCACCGCAAGTCACCGCGATGTCGTTTTCCCAGCCAAATCGGGGTGCCGGGCATCCCAGGCAGCCGTCCGTTCCCTGAAACGACGGCGTTGGTCCGGATTAAGCGCCTTCTCAATGTCGGAGCGCATCGAGAGCTGCACGGCCCTGAACTTCGATCGGGTTTCCTGATGGAGCGCCGCGATCCTGACTTTGTAGGATTCGAGGACTTGCCTCACCGCGGCCTGCTGGGACGGGTCCAATTGGAAGCGATTTGTTAATTTAGCGATCATGACCTTGATATCGGGCCCTTCGCGCCAAAACCGCCGGTGAGCGGACAATTCATGGCGTCCGCCCCACCAAACGCCGCCGAGAAAGCCCGCGATCGCCCCGGCGACCAACCATGACGCGCGCGAGCTCATCGCACGGCCAGGGCCGAGCTTTCAAGATCGCCGATGCTTGATGCCGTCGGCTCGTCCAACCAATCCATCATCATGATCCCTCCCCGCTGCTGCGTGAGAATGTCCGCCGCCAGGCTCCCCCGGTCGGCGGGTCCCCATGAGAGCCACAGGGCGATGGCGGCCGCGGCAAGGGACGCCGCCGGAATCAGCCACCAGCGCCATGACAAGACGGTCCGCCATGGCGGGACCCGCGCGCCATCCTCCTCCCCGGCGATCCGGCTCATGACGAGGCGCGAGAATCGCTCGGGATCGAATCCTTGATGCGCCGAGGAGGCGCTCAATAAAAGGCACTCGGCGGTCCTTTGTCGGGCCTCAAGAGCCTCGCGGCAATCCCGGCAAAAGCGCCGATGGGACTCGAACTCGTCTCGAGAGGACGAGTCCATCTCGCCGTCATGAAATTCATCCAGCGCCGCCTTAAACTCGTCGTGATTCATCAATCGTTAGACGCCGCCGCGCGATGAAAAGTGTCGCATATTCTCGTCGAGGCTTTGGCGGGCGCGTTTGAGCCTTCCCTTGACGGCGTCCAGGCTGCAATCCAGAATTTCAGCGATTTCGTCGTAGTTGAAGCCCTGCACCTCGCGCAGGACGAGGATCAAGCGGTGTTGAGGGGATAGGCGGGCGAGGATTTTTTCGGCTAGGTCGGCGGACTCAATCTTCGCGGCGCAATCGCCGGGAGCGCCCTCTCCCTCGCGCAGCCGCCGTTCATCCACCGAAGCATCCTCCGTGATCGACTCCTGTCTAATCCGCGAATTCCGACGCAGGAAGTCTTGGCAGGCGTTGACGGCGATGCGATGGAGCCACGTCGAGAACGCCGATCCTCCTCGAAAGCTCCGCAGGCTCTTCCAAGCCTTGACGAAAGCTTCCTGAGCCGCGTCCTCCGCGGATTCACGCCCGCGCAGCATCGAAAGGCAAAGCGCGAAGAGCCTCGGGGAATGCCGGCGCACCAGTTCCGCGTAGGCATCACGGTCTCCTTCCCGGGCGCGCAGGACGAGATCCAATTCCCCGGGGATGCCCGGCGTCCCCTGGTGGCTCACGGGGCTTCGCGCGCGGGCCCCGGCGGCGCCTCCCCCAAGACCTCGAGAGCCTCGCGCAGCTCCCGGTCGTGACGGTGGCTCTCCAGGGGCGTGAGCAGGCTGTAGGCGCAAGGGACGACGAAAAGAGTGAGCAGCGTCGATATGAAGACTCCCCCGATCACGGCAATCGCCATCGGACGGATGATCTCCGCCCCCGGTCCAAGCGCCAAGGCCTCGGGGATCGCCCCGGCGATCGTCGCGACGGACGTCATCAGGATGGGCCGAAGCCGAACCGGGCAGGCATCAAGGAGCGCCGCGCGAGTCTCCATGCCGGCCAGGCGCCGCACGTTCGTAAAATCGACGAGTAGGATCGAATTTTTCTTGACGATGCCCATGACGAGAAGAATGCCGATCAAGCTGTAGATATTGATGGAAGTATCCGTCAGCCTCATGGCCGCCAGAGCTCCCGTCACGCCGAAGGGCAAGGCCAGCAGAATCGTGAAGGGATGAATGAAGCTGTTGAACTGGCTCGCCAATACCATGTAAGCGACGAAGATTCCCCAGGCGAGGGCGAAGAAGAGGCTCCGGAAAGATTGTTGGAAAGCCTCGGAGCTCCCTGAAATGGTGAGGTGGTATCCCTGCCCCTTGGGAAGAACCTCCGAGGCCTGGCGCTGGATGTAGTCGATCACGTCCGACTGGGACTTATCCTTGCGAAAGTTCCCGAAGATGCCGATGCCGCGCTCGCGGTTATAGCGGGTGATGGTGAGAAGGGTCCTTCCCGGCGCCATCTTGATGACGTCCTTCAAGCGCACCATCTCTCCTTGGACGTTCCGGATCCATATGCGGTCGATGTCCGCGGGATCCTCGTTTTCGTCAGCGGTGAGCTTGACCTGGATGTCGTCGCGGTGACCCGTCGCGTCCGTGTATTTATTAGGAAGCATTTTCATGCCGCCCACCATCGCGGCGACCGCGTTGGCGACGGTCGTCACCTCCGCGCCGCGGGCGAGGGCCTTGGCGCGATCGGGATAAATCTCCGTCTCGGGCATGTTGGGGTTGTAGTCCGTGTCCAAGTCCTGCATCAGCCCGGAGGCTTTAAGCCTGTTGAATATCTCCATCGCGTAACCCACGAGCTTGTCCCAGTTGGGTCCTTGCACCTCGAACTCAATGGGGTAGCCGCGCTGCGCCGTGAAACCGGCCTGGGACAAGTCGAGGATCGCCACGCGTTGGACTCCGGGAATCTTGGAGAAGGCGCCGCGCAGGTAGCCCATGAATTGTTGCTGACTCGGGCGCTTTCGAAAGGGGGACGCCACCGGCCGGTCCGAAAAATCCTTGAGCGTGACGAAAAGGATGCCCTGATTGACGAGGCCGCCGCCGAAGCCGCCCACCGCCTGGTAATAGTTTTGAACTTCGGGCCGGGACTTCAAAATCCTTCCGGCCTCCTGAAAGACGCCGTCCGTGTAGGCCAGCGACGATCCCATCTTCGTATACATCGTCACCATGAACTGGCTCTGGTCCTGCGGCGGAATGAATTCCTTGCGCAGCGACTTCGCCGTCATCAGCGACAATGCAAAGAGCGCGACCGCCGTTCCAAGAACAGTCCGGCGCCGATCGAGGCACCAAGCCAAGAGCCGTCGGTAGAGGCCGGAAAGCCGCTCCATCCCCGCGTTAACCTTGCGGGTGGCCCAGTTCTCCCCCCGCAGCGACAAAAATTGAGAGGTGCGCATGGGAGCGAGCGTGAGGGCTTCGAGGAGCGAGAGCAATATCGTGGCCGACATCGTAACGCCGAACTGATAGAAGAATTTCCCTACGATCCCGCGCATGAAGACGACCGGGACGAAGATAGCGAGAATGGCGAGCGACGACGCGATCGCCGCGGTCGTGATCTCCCGCGCGCCCACGAGAGACGCCTGCACGCGGCTCATGCCCGACTCGTGATAGCGCACGATGTTCTCCAGCACCATGATGGCGTCGTCCACGACGATGCCGATCGACAGAGAAAGCGCCATGAGCGTGAAGCTGTTCAAGGTGAATCCCCAAAGCGCGATGAACATGAAGGCTCCGACCAGGGATACGGGGATCGCGAGGATGACGTTCATCGCCGCGCTCCAAGTGCCCAGAAAGAGGTAGCAAACCACCGAGGTCAGCAGTACCGCCATGACGAGCGTGAAGATGAGCTCGTGGATGGAATCCTTGATGAACTTCGTCGTGTCGATCACGATCCCCATGTTCATGTTCTTGGGAAGAACCTGCTGGAGAAACTTGACCTTGGCCTTGACGGCGTCCGCGACCGCGACGGCGTTCGTGCCGTGCTGCTTGATGACCCCGACGCCCATCGTCGGAAAGACCCCGTTGAATCGCGAAAGCCTCCGCACTTCGTCGGTTCCCTCCTCGCAGCGCGCGACGTCCCCCAGGCGGATGCGGCGCCACACCGGCCCCAGGACCGAGCGGGCCGGAATGATCAACTCCTCGCACTCGGGGGCGTTGTGGAACTGCGAATGCACCCGGACATAAGTCTCGGTTGGGCCCTTGTCCTGCCATCCCGTCGGGGTCAACTGATGCTCGGTGTTAATGGCGTTGATGACGTCGTCGAAGGCGATCTCGCGCTTGACCATCGCGTCGTTATGGAACCATACCCGCATCTGGGGATCGACATAGCCCCCCAAATAGACGTTTCCCACCCCGTTGATGGTCGTGATGGCGTCCTTCAAGTGGTCCCGGACAAAAAGCGAGATGTCGCGCAGGGTGGTCGACGCGCCGTAGACCGCCGTCCACATAATCGGCTGGTCGTTCGGATTCGTCTTCGTGATCGTCGGGGGATCGATCGTCTGAGGGAGGTTTTTCTGCGCCGAGGAGATGTAGGACTGAACCTGCTCGAGCGCCGCGTCGATGTCGGAGTCGAGGTTGAGCTGGATGATGATCTGCGTCATCCCTTCCTGGGAGACGGACTGCACGAGCTTGATGCCGTTGACGCTCATGACGGCGTCCTCGATGATGTCCGCCACGGCCGCCTCCATGACGTCGGGAGGCGCCCCGGCCCAGGTGACGGTGACGGTGATGACGGGGAAATCGACGTCCGGAAGCTGGCTGACGCCCAGCCGCGCAAAGGACAAGGCCCCGAAGCCGATGATCCCGATCATGAGCATCCAAGCGAAAACCGGATTTTTAATGGAGATATCGGAGAGAGAAAAAGCGCGCGCCGCGGCGAAGAACTTGGCGGCCTTGCCCGGCCCGTTGCCCGCCGCGGGCTTTTCGTTGCCGCTCATGGCAAGTCAGCCTTGGGAAGGCTCTTTGTCGAGCGGCCCGCCGCGACCGCGAGCTGGATGGCGGAAAGGAAAGTCTGGGCCCGCGAGGCGGCCAAGGTCAGTCTTATCTGCTGCAATGTCGTCAGGGAATCGAGGACGCTGATATTCGTCACGAGCCCGCGACGGTAGTCCCTCATCTGGGCTTCGGCCGATTGGGCCGCGAGCGCCTCCGCATTATCATAGGCCCGCACTTCATCGATCCCGAAAATGAGGTTCCCGTAATAGGTGCGCACTTCCTGGATGGCGGTCCTCAGGATCATGGAAAAATTCTGCTCCGCGCTGCGCATCTGCGAGCGCGCCGTGCGGATGGAGGCCGCGATCTGGCCTCCCGTATACAGGGGTATCGAGGCGAAGAATCCGGCGTCCCACTTGATGACGTTAAGAAATCCGGGCTGCACGGGGTAATAGTTGCCTTGGAAGGTGATGAGAGGAATCATCGCCCGTTGAGCGCTCTTTAAGGAAAATTTGGCGCTTTCCAACGCCTGCTTTTGAGCCCTGACGTCGGGGCGCATCGAGACGCGTTCGACGTAATTGGAGAGCGGCAGGGGGTGCGCGTAGGTTTCGTCTTTCGGCATGAAGCGCGCCTCGACCCCGGTCAAAAAGATCATCAGTTCTTCGGCAGCCCCTTCCTGGGCCTTCATGGCCAGGATCTGGGCCGCTGTCTGCGCTCGTTGGGAGTCCGTGGCTAGAAAATCGCTGTCTCGCGAACGGCCGATGCGCACCCAAGCCGAGAGATCCCTGGCCCGGTCCTTTAGGATTTTGAGCATCGCTTCGTCGATCGAGACGTTTTTCTGGACGTTCCAGAGATTGTAATAGGCGGCCGCGACGCTCTGATAGAGCATGTCCTCGGCCCGCAGCATGTTGTAGACGGCTTGGCGCTTATTCGCCCGCCCCGCCTGAACCGCCAAGATCTCCCGGAAACCGGAGAAAACGAGCTGCTTGACGTTGAAGTTCGCGTACTGCTGGCTCGGGGGGCTGAAGGGCTGGTACTGAATAGGGATGGCGGTTTCCCATTTTTGGTACAGGTTCGATGTGATGTTGGGCTTGGCCGCGGCCCACAGGTTGTCGAGCTGGCTGAGCGCCTGGACGACGGCTTCGGAGCTTATCGCGAGGGTCTCCGAGCGCTTGAGGGCGAGCTGATACGCCTCCTCAAGACCGATCGGGCGAGGGGGCATCGCCGTGCTGATCAGGACGTCCAGCGCCCGGCAGGGAGGCACGGCCAGGGCGAAAAGAACTCCTACTCCTATATATAAGGAAGGCTTGAATCTCATTGGGATGAGAAGCGCCCGAGCAGGCGGCCGATGATGCGGCCGAAGATCGCCAGCTCTTCCTCCGGCAGCTCCGAAAGGATCTTTCCCCAGGCCCGTCCGATCTCCTCCTCGAAATGGCGCAATAGGGCCCTTCCCTTGGGGCTCAAGCCCACGAGAACGAGCCTTCGGTCCGCGTCGTCATGATACCGGGCCAGGTAGCCGCAATCGATGAGGCGGTCGACGAGGCCCGTGAGGGTCGGCAAGCTCTTTTTGAGGCTTGTCGCGAGAACGCCCATTGGAATTTTTTCTCCGGCTTGGACCGCCGAGAGGACGAGGAATTGAGTGCGCGTGAGCTCCGCCGTAGAGCCCGCGTCGGCCACAGACATGCGCCACAGGTGGGGAACGAGGCGGGCCATGAGACGGCCCGTCGCGGCCGGCGACAACTCTGACATGGTTTGTCTTGCCTATATATTCGCTTTTCCTAATTATTATGTCAAACGCATCTTGGCAATTCCAGGCGTCGTCCTTCCGGCTTTTTGATACAATCGCGCCATGGCACAAGCGCCCGAGATCAAATTCGGAACCGACGGCTGGCGGGGGATGATGGCCCGTGAGTTCACCTTTCCCAACGTGCGCATGGCGACTCAAGCCGTCGCCGACTGCGTGAAGGCCGAGTCCCACCGCCCCGCCGCCGAACGCAAGATCGACCTCAGGGGGCCGGTCATCGTGGGCTACGACCGGCGCTTCAACTCCGAGGACTTCGCCAAGGAGGTCGCGGGCGTCCTGGGCGCCAACAAGCTCCCTGCCATTCTTCTCTCGGAAGCCTTGCCGACCCCGGCGGTAAGCTTTGCAACCAGGCGCTTCAAGGGTCTCGGGCTCATGATCACGGCGAGCCATAATCCCCCTTCCTACAACGGGCTCAAGATCAAATGGGACGGCCGCGCGGCTCTGCCGCCGCTCACGGCCGCCGTCGAGGGCTGTCTCGGGCAGACCGTTCCCGTTCTCCGCGGCGGCAAATATAAGGAAAAGTCCCTGGTCAAGGAGTATCTGGCCTACCTGCGCTCGCGCGTCAACCCTGCTTCCATCAGCTCCCGGCTCAAGCGCCCCGTCGTCATGGAGTATATGCATGGAGCCGCCGGAGGACTGCTCGAGCAGATCATCCCCAGCAAGAAGATCATTCCTCTCCATGCCGAGCGCGATCCGCTCTTCGGCGGCGTCAACCCCGAACCCATCGAAGAGAACTTAAAGGAGCTCTCGGCCCGCGTGCGATCGGAGAAGGCCCTCATGGGGCTCGCCGTAGACGGAGACGCGGACCGCTTCGCGGCGGTTGATGAAAACGGCGACTACCTGACCCCCTGCCAGCTTTTCCCCATCCTCATCCTCTATCTTCTGCGCAAAAAGAAGATCCGCGGCAGGATCGTCCAATCCGTATCCCTGGGCTACCTCGCCAAGCGCATCGCAAAGGCGGAGGGACTTCCCTTTGAGGAGCTCCCGGTGGGTTTCAAGCACGTGGCGGAGGAACTCGCCGCCGGCCGCGCGGCAATCTGCGGCGAAGAGTCCGGCGGCTACGCTTGGCAAGGGAACCTCCCGGAACGGGATGGGCTCTTGAACTCGCTTATTTTCCTTGAAATGTGCGTCGCGGGAGGGAAGACTCTCTCTCAGCTCCGCAAGGAGGTCGAGGACGCCTACGGCCGCTCGCACTTCAAGCGCATCGATATCCGCCTTCACCGGCCGGTCCCGGACAAGGCGCTCTTCGCCCAGCGCCTTACGAAGCGCCTGCCCAAAAAAATCCTTGGCGAAGAGATCCGCGAGACCCTCGGCTTCGACGGCCTCAAGATCATCCTGGCCTCCGATCACTGGCTCCTGATGCGCCCCTCCGGCACCGAGCCCGTCATGCGACTCTACGCCGAGTCGGATTCAGCGAAGCGCACTCAAGAACTCTTGGACCTTGCGAAGAAGTGGGTCGCGCCGAACCTAAGTTAAACCCGCCGGACGCCCGTCCCGTGCGGGCGATGGTGCTGGCCGCCGGAGCGGGCACGAGGCTGCGCCCCCTCACCTACGAAATCCCGAAACCCATGGCCCCGGTTCTCAACCGGCCCGTCATCCATTATGCCCTCGCCAATCTCGCCCGCCACGGGATCAGCGAGGTCGTGGCCAATCTCCACGCCCACCCCGAAAAAGTCCGTCGCTATTGCGGGTCGGGCGATCGCTGGGGAATCGATCTCTCTTACTCGTATGAGCCCAAGCTCATGGGAACCGCGGGCGCCGTGAAGAAGGCAGAGCGCTTTCTTAAAAACGGTCCCTTTTTCGTGCTCTCAGGCGACGGATTTACCGATATCAACCTGGACGAACTCTACGCATTCCATCGGCGGCACGGCTCGATGGCGACCATGGCGGTCAAAGAGGTGGACTCGCGATTCGACTACGGCATCACTCTCGCCTCGAAATCGGGCCGCATACGGGGCTTTATCGAGAAGCCCACATGGGGCCAAGTTTTCTCCAACAAGGTCAACACCGGGATCTATGTCTTCGAGCCGGAGGTGCTTCGGTACATTCCGAAGGACGTCCCTTTCGACTTCGCGCGGGAGCTCTGGCCGACGCTTCTCAAACGAGGAAAGCCTCTCTACGCTTACGAATGGAAGGGCTATTGGTGCGACGTTGGGAATCTAGGCGAACTGCGCCGCTGCCAGATGGACGCTCTCGGCGGCCGCGTCGGCGTCGACCTGCCGGGCCGCGAGATTAAAAAGGGAGTCCATGTCGAGCAAAGAGCCCGCATCCACCCCAAGGCGAAACTTCTGCCGCCATGCCTCATCGGCCAAGACAGCCGCATCGAGGCCGGGGCCAAGGTTGGGCCCTTCACGGTCGTGGGCCACGGCTGTTCGATCGGCGCTGGGGCTTCCGTTAAAAATAGTATACTTTTTGACCATGTCGTCGTCGGACGCCAAGGATACCTTTCGGATTGCATCGTGGGAGAAAGAAGCTCCGTCCATTCGGACATCGCGATCTACGGCGCCGCCATCCTCAACGTAAGGGAGTGATCATGAACCAATTCGAAGGACGCCGCTATTTCAGCTCGGAGTCCGTGACCGAAGGCCACCCGGACAAGCTCTGCGACCAGATTTCAGACGCCGTCTTGGACGAAGTGATGCGCCGGGATCCCGCGGGCCGCGTCGCCTGCGAGAGCTTCATCTCGCGCGGCATGGTGATCGTCGGAGGCGAGATCACGACCAAGATTTTCGTGGATGTCGACCGCTTGGCGAGGCAGGTGATCCGGGACGCGGGCTACACCCATCCCAAATACGGCTTCGATCATAGTTCCTGCGCTGTGTTAAACGCCATTGGCCGCCAGTCCCCTGACATATCCCAGGGCGTGGACACCGGCGGCGCCGGGGACCAGGGAATGATGTTCGGTTTCGCTTGCCGCGAGACGCCGGAGCTTATGCCGCTCCCCATCGTCCTGGCTCACAAGCTCGTGCGCCGTCTATCGACCGTGCGCCGGGAAAACATCCTTCCTTACCTGGGACCCGACGGCAAGTCCCAAGTCACGATCGAGTACCTCGACGGACGCCCCCTGCGCGCCGACGCCGTGGTGCTCTCCACGCAGCACACGGCAGAGATCCTCGACCGCTCGGGCAAATCCATCACCGCCAAGGCCCGGAAAGAAATCATCGACGCGGTCATCCGCCCCGTGATGGGACCCAGGCTCTTGGATGACAAAACTCGCTTTTTCATCAACCCGACGGGAAAATTTGTCCTGGGCGGGCCCGCCTCCGACACCGGCATGACCGGGCGCAAGATCATCGTGGACACCTACGGCGGCTACGCCCCCCACGGCGGAGGCGCCTTCTCCGGCAAGGACCCGAGCAAGGTCGACCGTTCCGCGGCCTATCTCGCGCGCTATATCGCCAAAAACGTCGTCGCCGCCGGCTTGGCCGAAAGGGCGACAGTTCAGATCGCCTACGCGATCGGCGTCGCCGAGCCCGTGAGCCTCTACGTCAACAGCCACGGCACCGCGCTTGTCGACGAGTCGCGCATCGAGGAGGCGGTCCGGAAGCACTTCCCCTTGACGCCTCGCGAGATGATCTCCGAACTCAAGCTACGCCGGCCCGTCTACCGCCAGACCTCCTCCTACGGCCACTTCGGACGAGCCGAAAACTCCTTTACCTGGGAAAAAACGGATAGAGCCGAGTCGCTGCGCCGGGATCTTCTGGGCTCGGAAAAGTCCCGACACGCGCTCGTCGCCGCCTAAGGATATCACGACGACCCTTGGATAAGACCCTCTCCGGCGGAGCTCGCGCGGCCGTCCAAAGCGTTCCGGACGGCGCTTCCATCATGATCGGCGGATTCGGGCTCTGCGGCATCCCCGAAAACCTTCTTGCCGCACTGCGCGAAAAAGGAGTGCGCGACCTGACGCTGATCGCGAACAACTCGGGCACCGACGAGCACGGCATCGGCCCTCTCATCAAAAACGGCCAGGTCAAGAAAATGATCATGTCCTATGGAGGCGAATGCAAGGCGTTTGAAGAGAGGGTGCTTGGCGGCCGCCTCGAAGTCGAGTGGACGCCGCAGGGCACCCTGGCCGAGCGCATCCGCGCGGGAGGAGCCGGCATCGGAGGCTTCTTCACTCCCACGGGCTACGGCACCCTCGCCGCCCAAGGCAAGGAAACGCGCGTCATCGACGGGAAGCCCTTCGTCCTTGAGCGCCCCTTGATCGCCGACTTCGCTTTTGTGAAAGCCTGGAAGGGAGACCGTCACGGGAACCTTGTCTACCGGAAGACCTCTCGCAATTTCAATCAGGTCATGGCGACCGCCGGCAAGATCGTGGTCGCCGAGGTGGAGATTCTGGTCGAACCGGGAGATCTCGACGGCGACGCCGTCCATTCGCCAGGACTTTTCATCGACAAGATTTTCCAGGGCCACCGCTATGTCAAGCCGATCGAGAAGCACACGGTAAGGAAACGGGAGGCCGCCGCGCGATGAGCCCGACCGTCCCTCGCCCCGCGAAGGATCTCGACAAGCGCATCACCATCGCCAAACTGGCGGCTCTTGAACTCGAGAACGGCGATGTCGTCAATCTCGGCATCGGCATCCCGACCCTGGTCCCCAATTACCTCCCTCCCAACGTCCATATCACCCTTCATACCGAAAACGGCATGCTGGGCTACGGACCCTATCCTTATGAGGGGGACGAGGACCCTGATCTCATTAACGCGGGCAAGGAAACGATCACGGAGCTTCCCGGCTGCTCTTATTTCGGCTCTCACGAGTCGTTCGCCATGGTTCGCGGCGGGCATATCGACGCGACGATCTTGGGCGCGATGGAAGTCTCCGCCAAAGGGGATCTCGCCAATTGGATGATCCCGGGCAAAAAGGTAAAAGGCATGGGAGGCGCCATGGATATGGTGGCCGGCGCCAAAAAGGTCATCGTCGCCATGGAACACGCGACCAAGGAAGGGCGTCCCAAAATCCTCAATGAATGCCGCCTTCCCTTGACCGGCAAGGGCGTCGTCGCGACAATCGTGACCGAGCTCGCGGTCTTCGACGTGACGCCCGAGGGTCTGCTCCTCAAGGCCCTCGCGCGAGAGGCCTCGATCGACGATTTAAAGCGCGTGACCGAGCCCCCGTTCCGGGCCGCCTCCGACCTCAGGCGTTTCGAATAGCGGGGCGATCCCTTTGAGATCCGCTTCGGCCGCCTCCCCCAAGCCTGTCCGAGCGTCGACAACGACCCTGTCCGACCTGATGGGCCCTCCGGACGGCAACATCAACGGCACGGTTTTCGGCGGCAAGATCCTCCAGATGGTGGACAAAGCGGCCTCGGTCTGCGCGATGCGGCACTCGGCCAAGCCCTGCGCCACCGTCGCCATGGAACGCGTCGAATTCTTGGTCCCCATCCAGATCGGCGATCTCGTGATCGCCGAGGCCCGCATCAACTACGCCGGCCGCACCTCCATGGAGATCGGCGTCGAGGTCTACGCGGAAAACCTGCGCCGCGGGGTCCGCCGGCATACGAATTCCTGTCTCGTGACGATGGTGGCGATCGACGATAAGGGCCGCCCCAGCCAAGTTCCCGGAGTCCTCATCGAGACTCCCGAGGAAAAAACACGCTTCCGACAGGCCGAGGAACGCCGCCGGGGCCGCCTCGAATCCCGGCGGTCGTGACGGCCCCCGAAGATTCCTCGGTCCCATGCCATGAAATCAGCCTGCGCGTCTCGTATGGCGATACCGACAAGGCCGGCGTCGTTTATTACGCCAATTACTTCCGATATTTCGAGCGTGGCCGAACCGAACTCTTGCGATCGAAGGGAGTCAGCTACCGGGATCTAGAGATCGACCATGGGATCGTCATGCCCGTGATCGAGGCCAACTGCCGCTACCTCGCCCCATGCCGCTATGACGACCTGGTCGTCGTCAGGAGCTGGATTTCGTCTCTAGAGTCGGCAAGCCTCTCGGTCCGCAACGACGTCTTCCTCCAAGCGGGGGATGATCGCTCCAAGGTCGCGGAGGGCTTCACGCGCCATGCCGTCTTGAACGCTCTCTGGCGTCCCACGCGAATCCCCGAGGATATCCGCCGGCGGCTTGAAAGCTAGTTGCCCGAAGGCGGCCCCTGAAGGACCGTGGCCGGAAGCTGGCCGACGCTACGTCCCGAATACGCCCCGCCCTGAATCGGCGATCCGTTATGGAAGGGCACGCCGCCGCCCGATGGGATCACGCCGCCCCCCTTTGCGCGATGGGAGAACTTGATGCTTTGCGGCAATTGCGGGATCTGATAGGACGACGGGGCCTTTTCGGCCGTCTTGGGGAAGACGGGAGGTTTTTTCAATCGGGGCGCGGGGCTTGCTCGCCGCAAAGAGGCGGCGGGAGGCTTCGGCGGCGCCGCGGCCTTGGGGACGGAGGCGCCCTGCGGCGAGGATTTTACGAGCAGCACCGAATCCTGGTCATGTCCAGCGGAGGGCGCGGGCGCGGCGCTCGCCGCCTCTCCCAAGCCCGCCGGATCCCCCGTGGGAGCGAGCGCGCCGACAGGGGCTCGCGATTCAAATCCAGGACGCCAATCGCTCGGGTCGCCGATCGGCATCGTCTTGAACCTCTGATAAAGAATTCCCGCGAGCGGGATCGACACGGCGACCGCCCCGCCGATGACCAGCAGAAATGTCTTTTTACGGCGAGCGGCGCGCTCGTCTTCCTGGCGGTTAAGGTCGGCCATCGGAAGGAACTCCAAGCCTAAGTCTAACAGCCCCGCGCCGCGCTTTCAAGAGATCGTCCGTTGTTTCCGGGCACCGCCATTTGTTACAATGACGGCCATGCCGACCTATGAAAGCATCCTCGTCTTCAAGCCCGTCCTCTCCGACGCGGAGGTGACGGAGTTCGTCAAGAAATCCCAGGAAGCCGTCGTCCAAGACGGCGGCACCGTCGACGCCCATGAGATTTGGGGGCGCCGCAAGCTCACGCATCCGATCGGCAAAAACCACGAGGCCCTCTATGCCTATCTTCGCTTTAAAGCCGCCCCAGGCCTCTTGAAGCGTCTGGAGCGCGATTGGACCCTCGCGGAAAACGTTTTGCGCCACATGACCTCGCGGCCCGTCGAGCGAAGACCCCGCCCCGTAAAGACCAAGGCCTCCAAGTCTTTGCCAACCGGCAGACCGGCGCTGGACGCCCGTCAGGAAGCTCCGACGGCATGACGGGCATTCGCCTTTTCGAGCAGAATCAGGTTTTCCTTGCTGGTCGCCTCACCCGCGACCCGGAGATTTTCGTCACATCTCAGGGAATCGCCAAATGCGCTTTTTCCATCGCCGTCAATCAAAACTACAAGGATCGCACGAGCGGCGAATGGAAGTCTCTGGCGAGCTACATCCCCATCGTCGTTTGGAGGGACGCTGCCCAGCGCTGCAAGGAGAAGCTGCGCAAGGGAAGCCCCGTCCACATCGAGGGCCGACTGCGTAGCCGCGAATTCGAGGATAAGAAGACAGGCGGGCGCCGCACCGTGCTTGAGGTGGAGGCTCGCCGCGTGCAGTTTCTGGCCGCCGCCGAGAACGAAGGATCGGGCGGGGACGCCCCATCGCATAAGGCTCCCGTAGGCGAGCCCGTCCCCGTCGGGGCCGCCCCCGAGATGGACGCCGAGATCGAAGATGTTCCGTTTTAGGATCGACCTGCAACCACAACCAAAACTCCCATGAACCAGGAAAAAACTCCCGAACCCGTTTCCGTCGAAATGCCAGTTCTCACCTCGTCGTCGCCGGCCCCCTCTCCGGCAGTCCCCCAGGCCGCATCAGGGGACAGGACGAAGCGCTTCCCGCGCCCGCCTGCCCGCAGGCCAGGCCTTGCCCCCCGGCGAAGGGTCTGTCGGTTCTGTTCCGAAAAAATTAGGGACGTCGATTTCAAACAGGTACAAATCCTGCGTAATTACCTCATGGAAAGCGGAAAGATATTGCCCGCGCGGGTCACCGGCCTTTGCGCCAAGCATCAGCGCCAGCTCTCGACGGCGATCAAGCGCGCCAGAAACCTTTCCCTTCTACCCTATGTCATCCGTTAAGACCAAGGTTCTTCTCAGGACCGACGTACCTCATCTCGGGGAGGCGGGAACCGTCAAGGATGTCGCCCGCGGCTTCGCTAGGAACTACCTCTTTCCCCGCGGCCTCGCCGCCCAGGCGACCCCCGCGGCCGTCGAGGCATGGCGCCTGAAGCAGGCGGCCATGGCCAAGGCCCGGGAGGAGAAAATCAAGAACGCGCAGGCGTTGGCCCAAAAGCTCGCGAGCGTGAGCCTGTCGTTCGCGAAGACCGCCAACGACGAAGGCGTGCTCTTCGGCTCCGTCGGCAAGGGAGATATTTTAAAAAGCCTCAAGGCCTGCGGCTACGCCGTGGCAAGGGAGGATATCGTCCTTCCCGCGGCTCTCAAGAAAACCGGCGACTATGAGATTGAAATCAATCTCGCCCCGTCGGTCACGGCCAAGATCAAGCTTGCCATCGGCGCCAAGTCCGCCTAAACAGCTGGTCCCTCCGATGCCGGACGTCAATCCCGTCGATCTACCGCCCCAGGCGCCAGAGGCCGAGATGGCGGTCCTGGGCTCGATGCTCATCGAGAAGGACGCCGTCGAGCGCGCGCTCGACATCCTCGAGGAACACGACTTCTATGTCGAGGCCCACCGTCGCATCTTCTCCGCGATCAAGGGGCTCTTTGAAAAAGGCGCCGCGATCGACCTCATGAGCTTCGGCGAGGAGATCAGACGGTTGCGCTGGCTTGACGACGTCGGCGGCATGGAATACCTGCGGGACATCGTTCATAAGGTGGAAACCGCCGCCCATGTCGAGACCTACGCGCGGATCGTCAAGGACAAGGCGATCTTGAGGGGCATGATCAATGCGGCGACGGGGATTATCCGAGATTGCCACCGGGAGGCCAAGGAGCCATCCCAGTTGCTCGATGAAGCCCAGACAGCGATCCTCAAGGTCTCCGAGCGCCAGGTCGCGAACGAGTACATCCAAGCCAAGGATCTCATACACCCGACCATCGACAATATCGAGAAGGCCGTTAAGGAAAAGCGCGCCGTGACGGGCGTCCCCTCGGGCCTCTCGGAGCTCGACCGACTGACCAGCGGCTTTCAAAAGTCGGATCTCATCCTCATCGGGGCGAGGCCCAGCCAAGGCAAGACGGCATTGGGCTTGAACATCGCCGCCAATATCGTCCTCGGCAAGGAATCGCGCCCCGTCCTTTTTTTCTCGCTCGAGATGTCTCGGGACCAGCTCATGCACCGGCTTCTGGCGTCGCACGCGTCCGTGAAGCTATCCGACCTGCGCACGGGATTCCTCCCGAGAAACCGCTGGCCGCATATCACAGAGGCCGCCGAGAAATTCTACAACGCCCCGCTCTACATCAACGACACCCCGGGGATGACGGTGCTGCGCATCCGTTCCATCGCCCGGCAGCTCCAGGCGGAGCTTCTCCGGAAAGGTCTTCAACCCCTCGGCCTCATCATTGTCGACTATCTCCAGCTTATCCGGGACCCGGGCCGCCGCGAGAGTCGCCAGCAGGAGGTTTCGGACATCTCACGCGGGCTCAAGTTCCTGGCTCGAGACCTCCATTTACCCGTGATCGCTCTCTCCCAGCTTTCAAGGCGTCCCGAGGAAAAGGGCCGGGCCGACCAGCGCCCCCAGCTTTCGGATCTGCGCGAAAGCGGAGCGCTCGAGCAGGACGCGGATCTCGTCATCTTCATCCACCGCGAGTCCTACTACAAGCGCAACGACCCGACGATTGACGAGAGGAAAGCCGAACTCATTGTCGCCAAGCAACGTCAGGGCCCGACCGACATGGTCGTCGTCTCCTTCGACCGCGAATACACGCGATTCACCAACGCCGCCAGGGACGACGCTCCGGCCGACATCGCGTCATCCTCTTTCGACGCTCCCTTCAGTCACACTGTCTAAGCCATGGCCAAGCCACGGCGGTTTTTCCGCCCGGCCTGGGCCGACGTCAATCTCGATGCCTTGGCTTTCAACGCCCGGCGCCTGAGAGCGCGTCTTCCGGCGGCGACCGATCTCCTTTTCGTCGTCAAGGCCAACGCCTACGGCCACGGGCTTCTAGAAATCTCCCGGGCGGCGCGGGATCGTCATCTTTGCGACTTCCTGGGAGTCTCCTCCGTCGAGGAGGGCCTCGCGATACGGGGGGAGGGCGTGCGCCTCCCGACGCTCATCCTAGGAAGCCTTTATCCTTTCGAAAGCTTCTCCGCCGCGATGGACGCTCATCTCATTCCCACGATCGCGAGCCTTGACGCCGCCCGGACGCTCAAACTTTTGGCGCGGCGGCGCCGCTCCCGGGTCGAATGCCACTTGAAGCTGGAGACGGGGATGAACAGGATCGGAGTGACGCTCCCCACAGCGCTCGCGATCGCGCGAGAACTGCGCCAGGACCCCTTTGTCCGGATCTCAGGCGCCTACACCCAGCTTTCATCGGCCGGCTCCGACCGGGCCTATACCCGACGTCAACTCCAAGCATTCGCGCAGGGGAGCGCCGCGCTTGAGAGGGCCCTCGGACACGAACTCCTTCTTCACGCGGCGAACTCCGAGGCGGCGCTTCGCCATCCCGAGAGCCGGCTTGGCATGGTCCGTTCCGGTCTCGCCCTTTACGGGCTCCTGCCGGGTTTTAGGCCCGTCATGAGCCTCCGATGCCGGATCGTCTTCCTCAAGATCGTCGCGGAGGGCTCCTCGGTAAGCTATGGCAGGACATTCACGGCCAAGCGCCGCACCGTGGTGGCGACTCTTCCGATGGGCTACGGAGACGGGATTCCACGGGCGCTCTCCAACAAGGGCCATGTCCTCATTCGCGGCCGCCGCTGCCCTATCATTGGCCAAGTCGCCATGGACATGGCCATGATCGACGCGACGGAGGCCCCTGGCGTTCAAGCCGGCGACGAGGCTGTCTTCCTCGGCGGGCAGGGGGCTTCCCGCATCGCCGTCTCCGACTGGGCCCGCCTCCTGGGCATGAGCCCTTACGAAATCGTCTGCGCCATTCAGGCGCGGGTTCCCAGGCTCGCGGCATGAACGACTTTCTTGATGTTCTGGGCCGCCGCATCCTCGCCGCCAGCGCCGTCATGGGGAACTTTACCCTCCTCATCCGCGCAAGCTTCTATTGGCTCTTCCGAAGCCGCCTCGAGATGCGCCAAACCATCATCCAGATGGCGAAGATCGGCGCCGACTCGCTTCCCGTCACCGTCATGACGAGCTTCTTTACCGGCATGGTGTTGGCCCTTCAGACGGGCATCTCCTCCCAGCGCCTCTTCAACGAGCCGCTTTTCGTCGGGACGGTCGTGAGCTTCTCGATGGTGATGGAGCTCTCCCCGGTCCTTACGGCCCTCGTCGTCGCGGGCCGCGCGGGCGCGGCGATCGCCGCGGAGTTGGGCACCATGCGCGTCACCGAGCAGGTGGACGCCCTCCTCACCCTGGGAACCGACCCTGTCCGCTACCTCGTCATCCCTCGCTTCCTCGCCTTCATGCTCGTTCTGCCGATTTTGACCGTGATGAGCGACTTCTCCGGGACGGCCGGGGGCCTCGTCGTCTCCGTGATGCGCTTCGGCATCCCCGAGAACACTTACTGGCACGACATCATCGATTATATGGAGACGAAACACTTCTACCACGGCGTCATTAAAAGCGCCGTCTTCGCCTTTGCGATCAGCTTTATCTGCTCCTATAGGGGCCTCTCGACAACCGGGGGCGCGGAAGGGGTCGGCCGCTCGACCACCGGCGCGGTGGTCGCGAGCATGGTCGCCGTCCTTCTCCTCGACTATTTCGCGAGCTCCGTCCTGGTCGCCATGGGAATTCCGTGATCCGGATACGAGGCCTGCTCAAGAGCTTCGGACGGCGCCGGGTGCTTCAAGGAGTCGACCTCGATGTCGGGACGGGCGAGACCGTCGTCGTCATCGGAGGCTCCGGCTGCGGCAAATCGACATTGCTGAAGTGCGTCGTAGGCCTCATCCCCACGGACGGCGGCACGATCGTCGTGGACGACATGAACCTCCAATCCATCCGCGGCGATGGGGAACGTTCCGAATGGCGCGGGAAATTCGGCTACCTCTTCCAAGAAGGAGCGCTGTTTGATTCCATGAGCGTCTGGGAAAACGTCTCGTTCGGCCTGAAATATATGACGGCGATACCCCCCTCCCGCTACCGGAGGATCGCTTCCGAGAAGCTCGCCCTGGTGGGACTGAAGGATGTCGAGGACCTCAAGCCCGCCCAGCTTTCGGGGGGAATGAAGAAACGCGTGGCCCTAGCCCGGGCTATCGCGGCCTCGCCTCGGTATATTTTGTATGATGAGCCCACTACGGGGCTTGATCCCATCATGTCGGATGTGATCAACAACCTCGTCCTCGATCTTCAAAAAAAGCTGGGCGTGACGTCCATCGCCGTGACCCACGACATGAAGTCAGCCTTCAAGATCGCCACCCGCATCGCCATGCTCCACGAGGGCCGGGTCCTGGCCGTCGGCTCCCCCGCGGAGATCCGCGAGAGCAGAGAGCCCGCTGTTCGACAATTCATCGAGGGCCGAAGCACGGGCCCCATTGGAGCCGTTTAACCATCGCCCATGTCTCTTGAGGCGCGGGTCGGCGCTTTCGTCCTCCTGGGCCTCGCCTTTCTAGGGCTCGCGGTCCTTCTTCTCGGGAATTACACCTTCGGGCGACGATACGTCATCTACGTCACTTTCCAAGACGCCGCCAATCTGGCCAAAAAAGCTCCCGTCAAGCTGTCAGGCGTCCAAATTGGCAATGTCCAGGACCTCACGTTGAGCGGCCGCCTCGCGAAGGCCGAGCTCGCCATCCGCAAGGGCGTTCCCCTTTACCGCGACGCCGAGTTCTCGGTCGGCTCGACAGGAATCATCGGGAGCAAATACCTCGACATCGCCCAGGGGCGCCCCTCAGCGGGGCTCATCGAGCCGGGCGAAACGGTCGCCGGTGTCGAGTCGATTCCCCTGGACAAGGAAGTCACAACCGCCCTCAAAAAGGTGGAGAAGCTTCTCGACGATCTGGAGGGGACAAACCAGCATGGCCAGACCCTCGCCGAAAACCTCCGCGACACCGTCCGCAACGTCCGGGAGCTCACCGCGAACCTCAACGACCTGATCGCCTCCTCCAAGCCCCACCTCGAGAAGGCGATGCGCCAGACGGACGATATCTCCGGCAAGCTCGACAAGCTCCTCGACCGCTCCAACCATTTGGTCGCAAGCCTCAACACCAACGAGGGGGCCGTCGGGACCCTTCTCCATGATCCCAAGGTCAAGGAGGACGTCAAACAGGCTGTCCAATCCGTCAAGCAGGCCGCCGGCACCGTCAACGATGTCCTCGCCCGACTCCAGCAGTTCCGGGTCTGGTGGAATGTCGACGAACGCTACCAATACAACAACGGCTCCGACATCTCCCACACCGATATCGGGCTCAAAATCCAGCCTCGCGAGGGACGCTACTATTACGTCGGCATCGAAAACGCGGGCCTCACCTCCAACAAGGTCAGTCCCCTCGACTTCGGGAAGCCGAACACGGTCGACGGCCTGCTCGGATGGACCACGGGGGCCTTCGACCTCGCGGCGGGCGTGATCCGCTCCGCGGGCGGCGTGCAACTGACCTGGACTCCCTTCTATAAGAGCTCCACATGGGCCAACCGCTTTAGCTTCATGGGTCGGTCTTATAATTTCAACCGCAACGTGATCATCAACGGCGTCCATTTCAACCAGCCGGAGACCGACGTGGGAGCCTTGACCCGCATCACGAAGTGGCTGTCCCTCGGATGGCGGGTCGACGACGTCTCGACCGCCGAGAGGCGTTTCGAGGCGTGGCTGCACGTCCCGTTCGAGGACAGGGACATCGCCTATCTCTTCGGCTTGGCGACCTTCGGCGCGGCGGGCGCGAAAGCCCGTTCACCCAACAACGGCGGCGGGACGGGCGGGCCGTAAGGAAAGGCAAAGCGCTTTGTCCCGACCCAAGGCCGTCTACCGTTGCGCCTCCTGCGGCTATGCAGCCCCAAAACCCTACGGCCAATGCCCTCAATGCCTCGTCTGGAACAGCATGGCCGAGGAGATCGAGGCGGCGCGGACGGAGGCTCCCTGGCAGCGCGGTTTATCAGGCGTCTCGGAATCCCGGGACGGCTCCGCCGGCGCTCCCCTCTCCCTGGCCGAGGCCTTAAAACGCCCCCAAGCCGGGGACGGCGAGAGGCTCGCCACCGGCTTCTCGGAGCTTGACCGCCTTCTTGGCGGCGGAGTCCTTCCAGGCCAGGTGATCCTCCTCGCGGGACCTCCTGGAATCGGAAAATCGACTCTCATTCTCCAGGCCGCGGCGAGTTTGGGCTCCAAGAGGCGCTTTCTCTACGTTTCAGGCGAGGAATCACGCGAGCAGGTCTTGGGACGCGCCCGGCGCCTGGCTTTAAGCTCCGAGCGTCTTTTCCTTCTCTCGGAGACGAACCTGGCCAGCATCCTGGCCCATGCCGAGAAAGCCGCCGCCGAAGGCCTCGTCATCGACTCGATCCAAACGATTTTCCATCCCGAGCTCCCCGCGAGCCCCGGCTCGGTCGTCCAGGTGCGCGAGTGCGCCTTCGCGCTGCTGGCCCGAGCGAAAGCGGCCGGCCTGCCGCTTTTCCTTCTCGGCCACGTCACCAAGGACGGCGCCTTGGCGGGGCCCAAACTGCTTGAACACATGGTGGACACCGTTCTCTATTTCGACTCTGAACGCCAGGGCGCGCTGCGGATCCTGCGCGCGACCAAAAACCGATTCGGGCCGACCGATGAAATAGGCCTTTTTGAGATGGGCGCCGAGGGCCTCCGAGACGTCCCCGAGGCTTCTTCCTTTTTCAGATTCGGCGCGTCGGACGATCCCGTGGCGGGGCGGGCGAGCTCGATCTCCATCGAGGGAACTCGGCCCCTCGTCGTGCAGGTCGAATCCCTGGCCGTCTATACCCGCTACCCTCTCCCGCGCCGCATGGCGACGGGGATCGACCTCAACCGCGTGCTGGTCCTTTTGGCGGCCAGCGAGAAGCATCTGCGGCTCAAGCTCGAAAACCAAGATGTTTTCGTGAGCTTGGCAGGAGGGCTCAAGCTCAAGGATCCGGCCATCGATCTAGCCGTATGTCTCTCGGTGGCAAGCGCCTTAAGCGACGTTCCCATAGGCCCCGAATGGGCCCTTGTGGGCGAGGTAGGACTTTTGGGACAATTAAGAAGCGTTTCCCACCTTGAGACGCGCCTCAAAGAGGCAACCAGGGCAGGGTTTCGCAGGGCGCTCGTTCCCAGCCGCTCGGTCAAGGGGCTTCCCGGGAAAGCCGCCGTCGGCTTGGAGCTCGTGGAAGCGCGGGATCTGGCGAGCGCCGCCAAGGCGGTGCTACAAGGATCATGAAATCAAACGTTTGGCTCTGGATCTACCGGTCTCTTCTTCTCATCGGCGCGCCGCTCCTCGTTTACTTCCAGATTTCACACACCCCGCGCGGATTGGCGATTGGAGCGGGCGTGGCGGCCGGCGTCATCGCGATCGAGATCGTCGCCTCGTCCATTTCCCTTCTTAACATCATCACGGCCTTTCTCGGCGCCACCGTCGCGATTATTTTGGCACGGCTCCTCGACACGTTTGTTTATCAAGTCGGCACCTCCGCCGTCGTCCGGTTCTGGTCCGAATACGCCGTCCTGCGCTACTTCGCCTTCGGCATCCTGGGGCTCGTGCTGGCGTTGCGCAAATCGCCGGAATTCGAGGAACTCGACAAAGACATTCTCAAGCTTGGCAAGCGCCGCGGCTCGACGTTGAAGATCCTCGACACGAGCGCCATCATCGACGGCCGGATCGCCGACATCTGCGAAACCAAGTTCCTTTCGGGCTCCTTCATCGTCCCTCGCTTCATTCTCGACGAGCTCCACCATCTTGCGGACTCTCCCGACAACTTCAAGCGCGCCCGCGGGCGGCGGGGCCTCGATATCTTGGCCAAGCTCCAGGAAAACCAAGACATCCCTCTCAAGATCATCGAGAAAAACGTCCCGGAGATCCCGGACACGGATGGCAAGCTCGTGCGCTTGGCCAAGGAGATGGGCGCCCGGCTCGTCACGACCGACTTCAATCTCAACAAACTCGCTTCCCTCGACGGCGTCGTCTGCCTTAACATCAACGATCTGGGAGCTGCGCTGAAGCCCATCGTCCTTCCCGGGGAAACCATGAGCCTTTTCGTCATGAAGGACGGCAAGGAGCGCGAACAAGGCGTCGGCTATCTTGATGATGGAACCATGGTCGTCGTCGAGGACGGCAAGAAACACATCGGCAAGCGCATCGAGATCTCCGTCACCTCCATTCTTCAAACCTCGGCGGGCCGCATGATTTTCGGCAAGCCCAAGCCTGAAAAGGCGGCGGTCGCATGAAGTGCTGCGCCTTGATCGTGGCGGCGGGCTCGGGCTCGCGCATGGGCGGACCCAAGCAATTCCTGCCTCTTCTCGGACGCTCGGTAGTCGAATGGTCCCTCGAGGCCTTCCGCGGCGTCCCGGATGTCGAGCAGATCGTCCTCGTCCTTGGCCGCGCCGACCTGGAAAAGCGCGGCTCGGCTCTTGCCTCCGCGAAGGTGCGCGTCGTCGAGGGGGGAGCCACGCGGCTGGATTCGGTTCGCAACGGCTTCCGCGAAGTTCCAGAGGATGCCGACGTCGTCGCCATCCACGACGGCGCGAGGCCGCTGATCACGCCCGAAATCATTCAAGCCGTCATTGAGGAGGCCCAGGCCTCCGGGGCGGCCCTTCCGGCGGTTCCAGTGCGCGACACCCTCAAAAAAGTCGCCAATAAGCAGCTCTGGATCACCGCGACTCCGGCGCGCTCGCTGCTCTGGGCGGCCCAGACCCCGCAATGCTACCGTCGGGAAGTTCTAGCCGAAACTCTCGATAAATTCGCTTCCCAAAAGGACGCCACGGATGAAAGCCAATTGGTCGAACGCGCGGGGCACAAGGTCAAGGTCGTCCCGTCGACCGCCGAAAATCTCAAGATCACCTACCCCGAGGACATGGTTGTCTCGGAGGCGCTGCTCAAGCGCCGCCTGGGCCTCTCGGACCGTCCGGCCGTGGGGTTCGGCTTCGACATCCACAAGCTCGTCGTCGGCCGGCCTTTATGGCTCGGAGGAATCCAGATCGAACACGCCAAGGGCCTTCTGGGCCACTCGGATGGGGACGTCATCCTGCACGCGGCCTCCGACGCGGTGCTGGGCGCCCTGGGTGAAGGCGAGATCGGAATTTTCTTTCCACCGGGAGAAGCGGCGACCAAGGGGATCGAGAGCCGCCACATCGTCGCCGCGGTCTTGGATAAGCTCAAGAGCCGCCGAGGGACCATCCTCAACCTCGACGTGACGGTCGTCGCCGAGGAGCCCAAGCTCTCCCCCCATTACCCCAAGATCAAGGAATCCTTGAGCGCTCTTTTCGGCCTGCCCCCCGGACGCGTGAACCTCAAGGCGAAGACCCATGAGGGCTTGGACGCCCTGGGCCAGGGGTTGGCGGTCGGCTGCTATGCGACGGCGACCCTGCTCTTGGCCAACTGACGGACGCCACGGAGGGTTGTCGTGACGCCCTCCGCCTTCTCGCTCCTATCATCGCCTTCCGGTGAGGTTTCTTGCCCTCCGTTGCCATGACTTTACGGTTCTTCAATACGCTTTCTCGGCGCAAAGAGGATTTCCAGCCTCTCGATCCCCCGAAGGTCGGCCTCTACACCTGCGGCCCGACGGTCTACGGCCGCCAACATCTGGGCAATTACCGGACCTACATCTTCGAGGATCTCCTAAAGCGCGTCCTCGCCCTCAACGGCTTCAAGGTGCGCCACGTCATGAATATCACCGACGTGGGGCATCTCACGAGCCAGGCCGACGAAGGAGAAGACAAGATGGAAGTAGGATCCCGCCGCGAGGGCAAATCCGCTTGGGACATCGCGCGCATCTATACCGACGCCTTCCTCGCCGATTGCCGAGCGCTGCGCATCCTCCCGCCCGACATCCTTTGCCGAGCGACCGAGCATATCCCCGAGCAGGTCGCCCTCATCGAGCGCCTCCATCGCAAAGGATTCCTCTACGGGACTTCGGACGGCCTCTACTATGACACGAGAAGATTCAAAGACTACGGCAAGCTCGCGGGCGGCCACGCGGCGGCCCCCGCGAGGGCCCGGGTCGAGTCCAATCCCGAGAAAAGAAATCCCTCTGATTTCGCGGTCTGGAAGTTCTCGCCAAAGGACGTAAAGCGCCAGATGGAATGGCCCTCCCCTTGGGGCATCGGCTTTCCCGGCTGGCATATCGAATGCTCCGCGATGTCGATGAAATACCTGGGAGAGAGCTTCGACATCCACTGCGGCGGGATCGATCACATTCCGATTCATCACACGAATGAAATCGCCCAATCCGAGGGCGCGACCGGGAAGCCCTTCGTCAAATACTGGCTTCACGGCGAATTCCTCATCACCGACGCCGGAAAGATGGCCAAGTCGACCGGCGGCGGCGTGAACGTGGAGGAGCTCGAGGCGCGGGGCTTTTCGCCGCTCGACTTCCGCTATCACGTGCTCACCGCCCATTACCGGCGACAGCTCGAGTTCACGTGGGAGTTTCTCGAGGCATCCAAAACCGCCCGGCGGCGGCTTCGAGAGATGACGGCTTTTCTTCAAGGCTCCCCCGAGAAGCCCGCCTGCGCCGATTTCGCCGAGGCATTCAAGTCGCACTTGGCCGACGACCTCAACGCGCCGGAAGCCCTGGCGGTTCTCTGGGAATGTCTGCGGAGAGAGGATTTGCCGCCCGGCTCCAGGCTCAAGATGGTCGAGCTCGCCGAACAAGTTTTCGACCTGGGCCTTCTCGACGCGGATCGCCCCGCCGAGATCGACGACGAGACCGCGGAGCTCATCCGCCGGAGAGCAGAAGCCCGAGCTCAGCGCGATTTCGCTCTCTCCGACAAGCTTCGCCAGAGCCTCCTCGCTCGGGGCGTCGTGGTCGAGGATACGCGGGAGGGGCAGAAATGGCGCAAAAAATAACCTCCGTTCCCGTCTCCTGGCTTTCAGGGCTCCATGCCGTCCTCGAGACCCTGCGCTCCCGCCCCGAGGGAGCGCGGGAGCTTTGGCTCGCCGAGGAGAGGCGGCGCGAGCCGTCCGCGGAGACGGAAGAGATGCTGGCCCTCGCCCGCAAAGCCGGGCTCGCGGTCCGATTCAAACCGCGGCGGCAGCTCGAGCGCCTGCCGGGAGGAGGACGCCAGGGCGCGGCCTTGCTCGTCGCGCGCGCGCCCGCAGAGGATCTCGATTCCTTCCTGACGGGGATGGAGGAGCATAGGCGCCGCGAGACCCTCCTCGTCGCCCTGGACCAGATCGAGGACCCCCATAATCTAGGCGCCGTCGCCCGCGCGGCCGCCAACTTGGGCGCGGACGGCCTGCTCCTTTGCTCGCACCGAGCGGCCCCCGTGGGCCCAGGCGCCGTGCGAGCATCGGCTGGCGCCATCCAGAAGATACGTGTTTTCACGGCCTCGAACCTCGCATCGAGCATCCGCAGGCTCAAGGAAAAGCACGGCTTCTGGGTCTTTGGCGCCGACCGGGGAGGGGCCCCTCTTTGGAGCGCGCCGATCTCGCGGCCGCTTCTTGTCGTGATCGGATCGGAGGAAGCGGGACTGCGCCCCCTGGTCAAATCCCTTTGCGACGGCCTCCTCTCCATAAGCCAAACCGCGGGGGGAGTCGACAGCCTCAACGCCTCCTGCGCGGCGGCGATCGTCCTCTACGAACTCGCAAGGCGCAAATCGCTCGAAGGCATCCGGAGAGAAGGGATGGAAGGCAGACAGCCGTGACCCCCGCGCCCCCTCCCCCCTCCCCATCTCCCTGGGAATGCTCTCCCAACCACCACCTGCTTCCGGAGGGCCGCCATCATGAACGGCCGCTCGTCTATGCCCTTGCCTTGACGGCGAGCTTCTGCCTCATCGAGCTTGGGGGAGGCCTATGGACGCGAAGCCTCGCCCTCATCGCGGACTCCATGCACATGGCTGTCGACGTTCTCGCCCTAGCCTTGGCGCTTTTCGCCGCGGTCGCCGCCGCCAAGCCCGCCGACGAACGGCGGACCTTCGGCTACAAACGCGTCGAGGTGCTCGCCGCCCTCGGCAACGGCCTCGGGCTGATGGTCCTCACGGGGTTCATCCTGCGCGAGGCGCTAACGCGGCTTGCTCACCCTCATCCGATCAACGCCAAGGGCATGCTCCTCATATCCTCCTTCGGCCTCGTCTCCAACATCGCCTCGGGCTTTTTTCTCTACGCCCCCTCGCGCCAGAACATCAACATGCGCGGCGCCTTTCTTCACGTCGGCGCCGACGCCCTGGGATCCCTGGCCGCCGTCGCCGCGGCCGCCGTGATCCTGGAAACCCATTGGCTCCAGGCGGATTCGGCCGCCGGCATCCTTATCTCCGCGGGCATCATCTTCACCGCCTTCTGGCTCCTGCGCGACTCGACGAGCATCCTCCTGGAGAGCGCGCCTCCTCATCTTGACATCGACGAAATTCGCGCCGCTCTCGCCGCGATTCCCGGCGTCCAAGAGGTCCACGACCTGCATCTTTGGTCGCTGTCCCCCGGATACGAATTCATGAGCGGCCACATCGTCGCCGAAAAGAACGCCGACCGGGACGCGCTTCTCGACGCCGCGCGCCGGGATCTCACGGAGCGGTTCGGTCTTTCGCATGTGACGATCCAAGTGGAGGGAACGGTCGCCGAGCGCTCCGGAGACAGAAAAATGTAAAATGAAAACTTCATGCATTCCCTTCTCCATTTTTTCGCGGCGCTCGCCAGCGGCTTTCTCGGCATCGGCTTCATCCTAACGCCCCTTTTGGAGGGCCCGCTTAATTCCTGGGATCCTTTCGTCGCCCTGCGCCTCGCGGTCGCGAGAAAGGCCGCTCAGCGCATCCCCCTGAGAAGTTCCGTGGAAGACCTCCTGCTCGATATCGAATCCTCGCGAAAATTCGGATTGGGAATGAGCCCGCGTGGCGGATCCGCCGCTTTCGAACGCCCCGCTGCGCCAGCGATTTCCGCCGTCGATTAATTGAACCCCCTTCTCTCCCTTTTCCTGCGCGCCGTCCTGGGCGTTGCGGGCGGCGCGGTGACGATTCTCCCGCGCCGCATCGAGTTGCGTCTTGGAGCCGCGATAGGCTCGGGGGCTCGACGCCTCGACCGCAAACGCCGCCCGATCGCCGAGGAAAACATGCGCCGCTGCCTCCCCGAGCTTTCGCCCGAGGAGCGCGCCGCCCTCCTGAGGGAGAACTACGCCCATTACGGCACCTTGGCCCTTGAAATTCTCCATCTCTTCTCCCCTTTCCGAGGCCATTACGCCGCCTATGTGCGCCGCAACTACCAGCTCCACGGCTACGAGCATTGGAAAAAGGCCCATGATCGGGGGCGCGGAGTGCTCTTCATTTCGGCGCACCTCGCCAACTGGGAATTCATGGTCGCCGGTCCAGCCCAACAGGGAGTCGCCCCGCTGACGATGGCGACGCGGCATTTGAAGCCCGAGTGGCTCCATCGAAAGATCGTCGGAACCCGGAAGTCCTGCGGCGTGCGCTCGACCTACGGCGCTCGGGTCATGGGCGTCGTCGCGAAGGCTCTCAAGAACGGCGAATCCGTGGGCTTCGTCCTCGACCAGTATGAGTCCTCCCAGGCGGCGGTCCCGTCCCGGTTTTTCACCGCCACGGTCGCGACGCTGGGCATCGTCGGAGTCCTGGCCCTGCGCTTCAAGCCCGCCGTCATTCCCGTGCGCCAGGAGCGCGGTCCGGATGGGGTGATCCATATCACGATTGAACCCGAAATCGACTATTCCACCCTGCCGCAAACGCCTGCTGCCCTGACCCAGGAGTTCGTCTCCCGCGTGGAGGGCTGGATTCGCCGCAGGCCGCAGGAATGGCTCTGGGTCCACCGCCGATTCAAAAACGCCGTTTGGGATTCGATCAACCATCAACCGGGACCCCCTCAGACGACCGGAAGCGTCCTATGTTGAGGCCTGCCCGCCGCCGTCACCTTGTCGCGACCGGCTACATCGTGCGCGACGGCAAGACCCTTCTCCTTTGGCACAAGAAACTCGGCATGTGGCTCCCGCCCGGCGGCCATCTCGACACTGACGAGCTTCCCCACGAGGCGCTGCTACGGGAAATCAAGGAAGAAACGGGCTATGAGGCGGCCATCCTGGCGCCGCGACGGCTCCGGTCAAAAAGCCCGGGCGTCAGCTTCCTTCCGGCGCCGTTTCATATCCAGCTCGAGGAAATCCCTTCGCATCCCCAACATCTCGATCTCATCTATGTCTGTCGGCCTATCAATGGGCGCCTCAAAATCAGCCCCAGGGAGCATGGAGATCGGCGATGGCACGACTTGGAGGATCTCAAAGGAAGCCATGTGCGCCAGGAGGTCCGAGTCACCGCCAGCCTCGCCATCCGGCTCGCCAAAAGCTGGGCGCCTCTTTAAGGCGGTACAATAAGGCCGTCGGCCGGTCTTCCATGAAGCAACCGAAAATTCTCGCCGCCGCCACGGCATTGCCCGCGCGCCGCTACACCCAGCAGGAGATCCTCGAAGCCTGCGCCGAGGCTTTCCCGGATCTCATGCGCCGCCCCGCCCATCGAGACATCTTCGAGAACGCGGGCGTCTTCGAGCGCTACCTGGCGGAACCGCTTCCGTTTTATCTTGAAGGCCATGACTTCGAGACGCGCAATAACGCCCACATCAGGCACGCCCTCGCGCTCGCGCGCGCGGCCCTGCGTTCCTGCGCGGACCGCGCCGGCCGCTCCTTGGACGTCCTATCCCATCTCCTCTCCGTGACCACGACGGGACTCGCCACGCCGAGCATCGAGGCCCGGCTTGCCCAGGAGATGTCGCTTCCTCGCGCCATGGAGCGCACCCCCATCTTCGGCGCGGGATGCGCGGGGGGCGCCGTGGGGCTGGCGCGGGCGGCCGCGTTCCTGCGCGGACGGCCGGAAGCCGTCGCCGCCGTCCTCTCGGCCGAACTCTGCAGCCTCTGCTTCGACCCGGCGGAACCGACGCTCCTCAAGATCGTATCCGCCGCCCTTTTCGGAGACGGCGCCGCGGCGGTCCTTCTCGCGGGCCCCGACGCCGAAGCCGGACAACCCGTAGCGGAGATCCTCGCCTCCGCGAGTTTTCTCATTCCCGACTCCCTGCACGTCATGGGCTGGGATTTCACGGAGCGGGGCATGCGTCTTCTGCTCTCCCCAGACGCCCCGCGCATCGTCGAGCAGAGCGCGCGTCAAGCCGTGGAGCCGTTCCTCAAGAGCCAGGGCCTCGGCCTCCGGGATGTCGATCTATTCCTCCTGCACCCCGGAAGCCTTAAGATCCTTGAGTCCTTCGAAAAGGCGCTCGGGCTTTCTCCCGAGCACACCCGTCTCAGCCGCGACAGCCTGCGGCGCTACGGCAACATCTCCTCGGCCTCCGTCCTCTTCATTCTCGAAGAGGCGCTCCGGACACGGCGTCCCAAGGCGGGCTCGACCGCGCTTTTGGCGGCCATGGGACCTGGGTTTTCATGCGAAATGAGCCTCCTGCGCCTTCTCTGATGCTGCTGGGGCTTCATCTTCCGACCCGCTTTGGCTATGAGCGGGCCTTCGAGGACGCCAAACGCCTCGGCTGCCGTTCCCTTCAAATCTTCATCCGCCGCCCCGGGGCGTCCCTAGAGGGCCCCGGTGCGCCCCTAGGAAGCCGCGACGGCGGCATCGAATCCCTTCTCGTCCACCGCCGTTTCGCCCCCGCCCCTGGCTCAAGCGACGACGACTGGCGACGACGGGCGGTGGAAAAGCTGGGCCAAGAGCTCAAAGCCGCACGAGAACTCGGCGCCGACGCCTTCATCCTGCATCTAGGCGCCTTCAGTCCGGGGTCCGACTTTGGGACGGGGCTAAGCCTCGCCTTGGAGAGCTTGGCCCAGGCGGCGTCCCAAGTCCAGAACTGTCCCGCGATCGCCATTGAAAATGTCCCAGGCGGCGGTAGGCGCATGGGAAGCTCCTTTGAGGAGCTGGCGCGCTGTCAAGAGGCGGCTCCCGCCGGGCTCTCCCCATTGGGATACTGCCTTGATACGGCCCATGCCTGGGGAGCTGGCGAGCCCCTTTCGACTCCCGAAGGCATGCTCGCTTGGATCGAAAGAGCCGAGAGCCTTTTAGGCAGAGAAAACCTTCTCGCCTTTCATTTAAACGACAGCCGCGCCGCCCTTGGCTCCCGCCGCGACGATCACATCCGCTGGGGAGGCGGCCATTTGGGCCTTGGAGGCCTGCGCGCGCTCCTCTCCCTTCCTCAATTCGCGCGGACTCCGGGCATTCTGGAGGTGGACGGCCCGCTGGAGGATCGCGGCCGGTCTCTCCAAGAAGCCGAAAACCTCCTTAAATCCCCAGCTTGAGGCCGCATCGGGCGAAGGCCAGACCCAGCGGATATTTTTTCGTACGAGCCTTTGCTCCCGCATCCATGGCGTAGCGGTCCAAATCCTCATCGGAGCGGCTGGCGTCATGGTGAAAAACAAGAAGCTTGCCGATGCCATGCTTGCCAGCGAACTCCACGGCGTCGAGAGCGCTCGAGTGTCCGCTCATCTTGAGCGAGAGATGCTCCGTCGTCGCGTGCGCGCCGTCGTGGATGAGAAAGTCCGCCCCCTCGCAGGATCGCGCGAGCTTGTCGTCGTAATCCTCGAAGGCCGTCGCCCCCTCGCCGTAGAGCTCGCTGTCGGGGCAATAGACGAGTTTTTTCCCACGAGCCTTGAGGGAAAATCCCAACGTCTGCCCGGGGTGATTCGTGTAGAAGGCGGCCAAGGCGACGCCGGGGAGCACCTCGTATCGCTCTTCCTTCATTTCATAGATCTCGACCGACGCTCCAATCGGCCCCGTCGAAGATAAGGACGCCGCCGCCTCAACCTGCGAAGCGAGCGTGCGATCCGGGTCCTTGGGCGCCCCGAGGCGGACGTTCGTGCCGGGCGGGAGGCGGGCGAGGAAGGCTCCAAGGCCCTCGACGTGGTCGCGGTGAAAATGGCTCAAAAATAGCCATATCTCGTGGGGCGTTCCGCGGCGCGCGAGCTCTTCGCCGCAGTCGAGGATGCCGCTTCCCGCGTCAAAAATGAAAAAACTCCCCTCCCACTCGACCGAGACGCAGGAACTGCGGGAACCGTAGCGCGTGGAGCCCTGCGCCGCTCCCGGCCCGCGGCAGCCCCAAACCGAGAGGCTCAGTTCCGGGCGCTCGGACTCCGGAATCTCTGGGATCGTTCCCGCTTGAAGGCTGAGCGCCCCCGACATGACCTCATCCACCAACTTCGGAAAGGCCGCCGGATCAAAAGGCTTTTCGATAAAAAAATCGGCTCCGCAGCGGTGGGCGCGCAGGCGGTCGGCCTCGTAGGACTTCCCCGAGACGACGATCACCTTGCAGGCTCTCAAGGAAGCATTGCCCTTGATGCGATGGCAGAGCGTGAGCCCGTCTTCCCCGGGCATGAGGATGTCGAGGATGACGAGTTCGGGTTTGAGCTCGGCGATCGCGGCGAGGACGCTCGCGTCGCCACGGGCGAAAGAATCGACCTCGTAGCCGGCTTGGGTAAGAAGGCTCTTCGCGAGCTCCCCAGCGATTTGATCGTCTTCGACGACGACGGCCCTGCGCGGCATACGTTCGGCTTACATTCCCAATTTTAAGAGGACGGGACATTAAAGCCTGAAATTGTCTACGCTTGCAAGTGATGATCTCGAAACTCGGCCGTCTGGATTTAAGGGTGCTCGCCGGAAGCCTGCGGGGCAGGACGCTGTCCTCTCCCGCGACGCCGTGGCTGAGGCCCTTGAGCGGCAGGATCAAGAAGTCCCTCTTCGACATTTTAACTCCCCGCCTCCCTGGAGCCGCCTTCCTCGATCTATTCTCCGGTTCGGGCGCGATTGGGATCGAAGCGCTCTCTCGCGGCGCGCGCGTCGCCGTCTTCGTCGAAAAGGAGCGGGAGGCGATCGATGTCATCAAGCTCAACCTAACGAAGCTGGGTCTCGTTGATCGCGCCAAGGCCCTTATAGGCGACGCCACGGCAGACCCCTCCTGGATCGTCCACCGGTCGGGTGTCGCGCAATTCAACATCGTCTTCATGGGCCCGCCCTACAAGGACCGCGAGGGTAGGCCCTTATCCCTCGGAAACATCGCCCTGGCGGCCCTGGCTGGCTCGTCTCTGCTGGCGACCGGGGGAATCGCCGTCGTTCAGCACCACCTCAGGGATCATCTTCTCGCGCCGCCCGGGCTCACGCTCGCGCGTGAGGAAAAATACGGCGACACCCTGCTCAGCTTCTTTAAGTCCGAAGACGGAAAGTCGAAGACGGGAGGCGCAAACTAAACGACGGGAGATGGGCGCCGCCTAACAGGCAGCTTCCTCCTTTTTATTGCTCTCCCACCGCGCGGTTCTTCCCGGAGCGCTTGGCTCGGTAAAGGTTCTCGTCGGCTCGGGCTAGAAGCTCCGCCGCCTGGGCGCCGTCCTGGCCGTCATACGTGGCCGTCCCGACGCTCACCGTGACGAGCGCTCCCGACCCTCCGATCGCGCGATGGATGCGTTCGGCCACTTGGGCCGCCACCTCGCGTCCCGCGCCGGGCATCACCACCATGAACTCGTCGCCGCCATAGCGGCCCAGGATGTCCCGATCTCGAATGCTGGTCGAGATCGATTCCACCGCCTCCCGGATCACGCGGTCGCCGAAGAGATGGCCGTGAGTGTCGTTGATCCGCTTGAAGTCGTCGATGTCGAGCATGACGACGGAGAGAGGCGACTTCTCGGTCAGCGCTTTCTGCAGCTCGAGTTCGAGAATCTCCTGCATGTAGCCGTGGCTGAACGCCCCGGTGAGGGCGTCGGTCACTGACTTCAAATGCAGGTCCTTCACGCGGGCGTCAAGCACCCGGTTGCGCACGCGCTGGCGTTCGGACCGGAGCCCGAGCACATAGCCGAAGAGGACGAACGAGAAAGCCGTCCCGGTGCCCATGTAGACGTAAAAGAGGGCGTTGTATTCCAGCTCGTGGCGCATCCAAAGGAGCTTCAGGATCGGCTCCGCCAGATAGTAGCGCATGAGAAAGGCTCCCACCGGCGAGCCAAGGCCCAAGAGAAAGCCGATCGCCGGGTAGAGGACATAGTGCGGAAGACCAGGCCCTCCGCGCACCGCCTCGGCATCGGTCTTGCGGCGGTTCCAGACCGGTATATTCAAAAGAGGTACCGAAACATGGCGAAGAATCGCTCGAAGGCGCGATGGGTCCATCCGCGCAGCCGCCATTTTTCCCGAGTGATCTCAGCCGAGCGGCCGATGTCCCCCTCGATGAGCTCGGCGACTCGCGAGGCGAAATCCGCGTCGAGAACGTGGAGGTTGATCTCGAGGTTGTGGCGGAGGCTGCGGTGGTCGATGTTGTAGGACCCGATCGCCGTCCACAGCCGGTCGACGACAGCGACCTTCGAGTGCAGGATGGGGCCCTTCCACTCAAAAAGCCTCACCCCGCGGCGCAGCAGCGCCCCATAGCCAGCGCGCGAGGCATACCAAACCGGCGGGACGTCGGACGCGCCGGGAACGAGGATTCGCACCGACACCCCGCGCTTCGCCGCCGAGGCGAGCGCCCGACGGAACCTCTGATCGGGAAGGAAATAAGCATGGGCGAGCAGCACCTCTTTTCGCGCGGAGCGGATCGCGGCCAGGTAGCTCGATCGGATATGGTAGCGGTGGAGGATTTCCTGGTTCGCCGCGGGCCAGACGTAGGAATTCCCGGCCGGCGACGGAACGGGCGCCAAGTCGCAGGAACGCCCCGTCTCGCGGGTCCAGACCTCTCGAAAAAGGGCGTCGATCTCCCTCGCCGCGCGTCCCTCGACCTTGACGTGAGCGTCGCGCCAGCCCTGCCCTCCTTCCGAAGCTGGCGCATGCTCATCCGAGATATTGAGGCTTCCCGCGAAGGCGATGCGCCCGTCGACGACCAAAAGCTTGCGGTGGTCTCTCCGCCCCCAGGCGCCGCGGGAACGCCATGGCGAAACCGGATGATACTCCAGAAGCTGGACGCCGCTGTTGCGAAGGCGCGTGACCATCACGGACGAAAGGCCGCGCGATCCCAAGGAATCGTAGATAAGCCTTACCCTCGCGCCTTTCGCCTTGGCGCAGAGGGCCTCGCAGAAGCGCCAGCCGGTCTTGTCGCTTGCGAGGCGGTAGGTCTCAAGATGCACCGTCTCGCGAGCGGCCGCGATCGCCTGGAGCATTTCCCCGAACGCCTGTCCACCGCTTCCGTAGAGCTCCAGGCGATTTCCCGGCAGGTAGCGGTCCCCGTAGCGGAGCGGGAGCGTTCCGGGTCCAGTCCACCAGGCCGCCTGGCCGCCGGAAGGCAGGAGATGTTGGGGCTCATCCGCCGGAAGCGGGGCATCTTCGAAGATGTTTCTCATCGAGCGCAATGAGTATAGAGGGTTGTCTTTCAACTTGCAACCGGTTCCGGGATTTTTTTAGGTATACTGGCCCTTCATGCGGCAGCTCTTGGCGCGAAAGCCTCTCGCCCGGATCATGAAGGAGGCGGTGGGCGGTTCGGACGGCCACACGCTCCACCGCGTCCTAAGCCTCGGCCAGCTCACCGCTTTGGGGATCGGCGCCATCATCGGCGCCGGCATCTTCGTTCTGACGGGGGTCGGCGCCCATGACAAGGCCGGCCCCGCCCTCATCCTTTCCTTCGTGGTCTCGGGCACAGCCTGCATCTTCGCGGGGCTCTGCTACGCGGAGCTCGCGGCCATGCTCCCCGTCGCGGGCTCGGCCTATACCTACGCCTACGCCACGCTGGGCGAAATGGCGGCCTGGATCATCGGCTGGAACCTGATCTTCGAATATACCTTCGCGGCGGCGAGCGTCGCCCACGGATGGTCCCACTACCTTCAGGATTTCCTCGGCATCTTCGGCCTCAAGCTTCCTTACCTCATCACGAACGCGCCCTTCGACTTCAGCCCGGAGACGGGACGGCTTCTCGCGACGGGGACCATGTTCGACTTTCCGGCGATCGCGATCGCCGTGCTTCTCTCGGCGCTCCTGGTCGTCGGCATCAAGGAGAGCACGCGCGTCAACGCCGCCGTCGTCGCCCTCAAGGTCTTGATCGTCCTTTTCATCATCGCCGTGGGGGCCTTCTACGTCAAGCCTTCCAACTGGGTTCCCTTCGCGCCCTTCGGCTACGGAGGCCTGAGCCTTGGCGGCCATGTCGTGTTTGGCCGTACGGGCCCAGGAGGAGACCCCGTGGGGATGTTGGCGGGCGCGGCCGTTATTTTCTTCGCCTACATCGGCTTTGACGCGCTCTCGACCCAGGCCGAGGAGGCGGAAAATCCCCAGCGCGACGTCCCGTTGAGCATCCTTTTCTCGCTTCTCATCTGCACGGTCCTCTACATCGCGGTCACGGCCGTGCTGACCGGCATGGTGCCCTATGACCAGATCGACATCGACGCTCCCGTCTCCGCCGCCTTCAAGCAGATCGGGCTGCCCTGGGCGCAGTTTCTGGTTTCGATCGGGGCTTTGGCGGGGCTCACGTCGGTGAGCTTGGTCATGATCTTGGGACAGTCAAGAATCTTCATGTCGATGGCCAGGGACGGTCTTCTTCCGCGCTTTTTCAGCGCGATCCATCCGAAGTTCCGCACGCCTTGGAAATCAACGATCCTCACCGGCTCCGTCGTCGCGATCCTGGCGGGACTTATTCCGCTCCGGGTCCTGGCCGAGCTCGTCAACATCGGAACGCTTCTCGCCTTCGCGATCGTCTGCCTGGGCCTCCTTGTCCTGCGAAAATCCGACCCCGGTCATCCCCGCCCTTTCCGATGTCCCTGGGTGCCTCTCGTACCGACCCTGGGCATTCTCTCCTGCCTCGTACTCATGTTCTCACTACCCGCCGCGACATGGTTGCGGCTATTGGTCTGGATTGTGATCGGCCTCATGGTCTATGCCCTCTACGGCCGCTCCCACAGCGCGCTACGCGCCCATTAATCCGCCCACACGGTGATCACTCTCAAGCGCGAACTGACGCTCTTCGACGCCGTCATGCTCGTCATGGGCTCGATGATCGGCTCGGCGGTCTTCATCGTGAGCGCCGACATCGGCCGCGCCGCGGGCTCGCCCGGACGCCTGCTCGCTCTCTGGGCTCTCGCGGGCGCGATGACGGTCGCCGCGGCCGCAAGCTACGGAGATCTCGCCGCCATGATCCCCGAAGCCGGAGGGCAATACGCCTATCTTCGCCGGGCCTATGGGCCGCTGGCGGGATTCCTCTACGGTTGGACTCTCTTTCTCGTCATCCAGAGCGGCACCATCGCCGCCGTCTCCGTCGCCTTCGCGAAATTCGCGGCGGTGCTGTTCCCTGCGGTGTCGGAGGATCGCATGCTCTGGTCGGCCGGGCGGCTTTCCATCTCCGCCTCCCAAATCCTCGCCGCGGCCGTCATCTTGATCCTCACCGCCGTGAACGCCCACGGCATCCGCGCCGGCAAATGGGTCCAGAACGTCCTCACCTCCATCAAGGTCCTCTCGATCGCCGTGGTGGTTCTGCTCGTTCTGGGCTTCGGGAGGAACTCCCAGGCCATCCGCATGAACCTCGCCCATTGGTGGACCCCGCCTTTTCCATCCTCCCACGCCGAGCCCGCGCTCCAGTCCCTGGCCAAGCTCGGCGCGGCGATGGTGGGCGCTCTCTTCGCCTTTGACGCTTGGAACAACGTCACCTTCACGGCCGCTGAAGTCCGAAACCCCGAACGCGACGTGCCGCGCGGACTCCTTATAGGGACGAGCCTCGTGGTGATTCTCTATGTCCTCATGAATCTTTCGTATTTATCGGTCCTCCCATTATGGGGGCATCCAGATGCCGCGACGGCCTTCGGGCGCGGCATCCAATTCGCCTCGTCGGACCGCGTCGCGACCGCCGCCGTTTCCGCGGTGTTAGGAAAGCCCGCCGAGATCCTCATGGCCCTCCTCATTCTCACGAGCTGCCTGGGTTGCGCCAACGGCATGATCCTCTCCGGTGCTCGCGTGAGCTACGCCATGGCGCGGCACGGCGTCTTTTTCAAGGCGGCCGGCCGTCTCAACGCCTCATCGGCGCCCGGGGCGGCGCTCGCGATGCAGGGAACATGGACCGCGCTTCTTTGCCTTTCGGGGACATACCTAGCCCTCCTCGATTATGTGATCTTCGCGACTCTCGTCTTCTATATCCTGACCGTCGCGGGTCTTCTCCTGCTTCGCAAACGCGGGGGTGGGGCGGCGCCAAGGCCGCGAGGTCATTCCTGGGTGCAATGGAGCTACCTCTTTTGCGCCCTTCCGCTCGCGATCGACATCCTCGTGGAAAAGCCCTCCCACGCGGGTCCCGGTCTCGCGATCGTCCTTTCCGGCATCCCGGTCTATTATCTATGGCGCCGAAAATGACCCCGCACACGGAACGGGCGCTCGGCTTCTGGGATCTGCTCTCGATCGGCCTCAACGCCATCGTGGGATCGAGCATTTTCCTGTTCCCGGGAATGCTCGCGGCCCAGATGGGGCCTGCCTCGACCTTGGCCTTCGCCTGGACGGGCCTTCTCCTCATCGGGGTCGGGCTTTGCTACGCTGAAGCATCCTCGCATTACAAGGAGCCAGGAGGCGCCTACCTTTACGCGCGCGATGCCTTCGGAGAATGGACGGGGTTTTCCGTGGGATGGCTCTCCTGGGTCGTTCAGGTCCTAAGCTGGGCAGCGGTCGCGAACGCCATCGCCGTTTATCTGGGGACGATCGAACCCAACTGGGGAGGCCCCCGACATGTCAAGGCCGTCGCCGCCGCGGCGGTCGTCGGGCTCGGACTTCTCAATTTCCGCGGCGTCAAGCTCGGAGCCTGGGCCTCGGACTTCTTCACCGCCGCGAAGCTCGTTCCCCTGGCGGTCTTTCTCGCCGCAGGGCTCTGGAAGATCAAGCGGCAAGCCTTCGTCCCATTCGCTCCCCAGGGCCTCAAACCACTGGCCCGAGCCTCCTTCCTCGTCTACTTCGCCTACCAGGGCTTCGAATCAATCCCCGTCCCGTCGGGAGAAGCTAAGTCGCCGGGCCGCAACGTCCCCCTGGCCGTCGTCTTATCGCTCGTCTTCTCGGCGATGCTCTACACGGCGATCCAGGCGGTCGCCGTGGGAGTCGACCCGGCCCTCGCGGGCTCGACAACCCCCCTGGCGGACGCCGCGCGCATCGTCCTGGGCCCGCGCGGGGCCCTTCTTTTGGCTGCGGGAGCGGTCCTTTCGACCTTCGGCTACAACGCCGGGAGCGCGCTCGTGACGCCCCGCTACCTCCTGGCTCTTTCGGAGGACGGCCACATTCCGAAGTGGTTCGCCCACATCCATCCGCGCTATCACACCCCCTTCCGCGCCATCCTCGCGACCGCCGCGACGACGCTCGTCCTCGCGCTTTTCTTCGACTTCGAGAAGCTCGTCGGCGCTTCGAATGTCGTCGTCAGCGCCCAATACCTGGCGACCTGCCTCGCCGTCCCTGTTCTGCGCCGAAAGAAGCTCCCGGCCCCGGGCGCCTTCAGGCTGCCGGGAAGCTTCTTGATACCCGCCGCGGGAGCGCTGGCCGTGTTGTGGCTTGGTTCACAAGCGGCTCCCCGGGAATATCTGGGATCGATCTATCTTTTGGCGGCAGGCCTGCTTCTTAAAACGCTGACCGGCAAGAAACGGCGCGAGTCGTAATCAGCGCGCGCCATCGAAAGCGCGCGGGAACGGGCGTTGCCGATCGCGTCGAAGCTGACCGCCCCCAAAAGCCCGCGGTAGCGGATCTTGTGCAGGGCCAAGAGCAGGCCCGAACGGCTCGGTCCCGACTGCTTGAGAGCCTCGATGACGATTTCAGCCGCCTCATAGGCAAAAGGCGCGAAAGGGCCCAGACCCTTAAGCCCTTCCCAGGCAGTCGAGGAGCTCTCCGAGGCAACGCGTCTTGAGCCGCGGGGCGGCGCGCCCAGCGTCGTCACATAGGCGCCCTGCGAGGCCGGACCCGCGATGTCGAAGAACTCCGGGGTATTGGCTCCGTCTCCCGAGATAAAAGGCGCCCCCCAGCCGCCGTCTCGCATCGCCCGGACGAGGAGCGCCGCCTCGGGGTAGATGCCGCTGAAATACACCGCCTGCGCTCCGGTTTTCCGGAGCGCCGCCGCCTCCCCGGCGAAATCCCTTTGGCCGACGGCGAATGACTCCCGCCCGACCACTCGACCGCCTAGCTCCTCGAAGGTTTTGCGGAAACTCTTCGCGAGCCCCATTCCATAGGCCGAGAGGTCGTAGGCAAGGGCCACGCGTCTCTTTTTAAGCCGTTCATAGACGAACCGCGCCGCGAAAGCCCCTTGAACGTCGTCCGTCGGCACCACCCGGAAGACGACGCGAGGCCCAGGCCAGCCGGGGTTCGACTGCTGGAGCGTTACGGCGGGATTGGTCGCCGCGGGCGTGATCATCGGGATGCCGGCCGTGGCGTAGACCCGGGAGCTTTCAAGGGCGCAATCCGAGGTGTAGGGACCGATGACGGCGAGAAAGCCTGGCTCCGAGACGATCAGCTGGGCGACGTTGGCCGCCTCGCGCGGCGAGCCACGGTCATCGAAGGCTACGACTTCGAGCTTGCGCGGGAGGGCCTTGGCCCGGTTCGCCTCGTCGACGGCCAGTTGGACAGCCTTGAGAATCCCCCGGCCTTCGCTCGCCATGTCCCCCGTCAAGGGCACCGCCACCGCGATATCGATGGGCCGGGGACCTCTGCGACAGGAGGCCGCCGAGAAGCAAACCATCAGAACCGCCGGAAGCAGTACTTTTTTCGGCAAGCGCCCCATGACAAACTCGAATATACCCTTCAATCGTATTCTTTTGCAACCGGCATTCTGGTATAATAGGCCTTCGTAAGCGTCCGAAGAATCATTCCTTACTTTCTCTTGCTTTTAATTTAAATGCTCAAGAACTTTGTCAATTCCTGGCTTCCGCCGACATCTCCTCTGACGAAGCCGAAAGGATGGGCGACCAATCTCCGTCCCGGGAAATCCGCGAGCCATCATCGCGCCTCCGACGGTCCCGCTTCCGCCTTGGCCGCCGCCATCTTGAAGGCTCAGGAGGCGCTGCTGGGCTTCCAGAACTCCAAGGAGGGCTACTGGTGCGGCCCGCTCAAAGCCGACACGACCATCGCCTCGGACACGATCATGTTGCTTCATTTCCTCGGTCGCGGCCATTCCGTCAAGGTCCGCAGGCTCGCCAATCATATCCTCAAGGAGCAGCTTCCGGATGGCGGCTGGCCCATCTTCCGCAACGGTCCCTCGGATATCTCGGCGACCGTCAAGGCTTATTGGGCCCTCAAGTTCGCGGGGCACAAGCCGGAAGAGCCGGCCCTCGAACGCGCAAGGCGTCGCATCGAGGCCTTGGGAGGCATCCATAAGGCGAACACCTACACCAAGTTCTACATGGCCCTCTTCGGCCAGTACGACTGGCGCGGCGTCCCGACCATTCCCCCAGAACTCATGCTGTTTCCCAAGTGGTTCTACTTCAACATCTACGCCATGTCGTCCTGGACCCGGGCTATCGTCGTCCCCCTAAGCATCGTCTGGGCCTTCCAACCCCTCATTTCCTGCCCTCCCCAGGCCGCGTTAGACGAACTATTCCCGGACGACCGTCGGCATGTGTCCCTCAAGGAGGCGATGCCCCCGCATGGCGTTTTCTCCTGGACGAGTTTCTTTCTTCTCTGGGATAACGGACTCAAGGCCCTTGAGGGCCGCGGCGGCCACTGGCTGCGGGTCTGGTCCCTCAGGCTCGCCGAAGATTGGATCCTGCGGCGCCTGGCCGAGTCGGACGGCCTGGGCGCCATCTACCCCGGCATCATCAACACCATCATGGCGATGAAATGCCTGGGCTACGCCGACACCGACCCCCGGCTCCTCTCCCAGATCCAGATCTTGGAACAGCTCGAACTCTCGGACGGCGACCACCATCTTGAGTATCAGCCCTGCCATTCTCCCGTCTGGGACACCGCCATCTCGATCATCGCGCTCGCGGAGTCGGGCCTGCCGCGCAACCATCCGGCCCTCGTCTCCTCGGCGAATTGGCTTATCTCCAAGGAAATCAAGATCGAGGGCGACTGGAAGGTCGGCAACCCCAAGGCGCTTCCCGGCGGATGGGCCTTCGAGTTCAACAATTCCCACTACCCCGATATCGACGACACCGCGATGGTCATGCTGGCGCTTCGGCATGTGGATCTTCCGGAGGAGGATGCGCTCGCCCGAGAGAAGGCCTGCCTAAGGGGGCTCAACTGGCTCCTGTCCATGCGCTCCTCCGTCGGGGGCTGGGCGGCCTTCGATAAGGACAACACCAAGGCCATCCTCACCAAGATCCCCTTCGCGGATCACAACGCGATGATCGACCCGCCGTCGGCGGACGTCACCGCGCGGGTGCTTGAGTTTTTGGGCTACGTCGGCTATGACACCAGCTACCACGTGACGGCTGCCGCCGTCCGCTTCCTGCGCCGCGAGCAAGAGGAGGACGGATCCTGGTTCGGCCGCTGGGGAGTCAACTATATCTACGGAACTTGGCAGGTCCTGCGGGGCCTTGCCGCCGTCGGCGAGGATATGTCCGCCCCTTACGTCCAAAAGGCGGTCTCCTGGCTCAAATCGGTTCAGCAAAAGGACGGCGGCTGGGGCGAGACCTGCTCCACTTACGAGGATCCATCGCACAAAGGACGGGGACCGTCCACGCCCTCCCAGACCGCTTGGGCGGTGATGGCCCTCATAGCCGCGGGCGTTCGCGACGAGTCCGTCGAACGCGGCATCCGCCACCTCATCGAAACGCAGTCTCCGGACGGGACCTGGGACGAAACCGAGTTCACCGGGACAGGTTTTCCCAAGGTGTTCTACCTCGAATACACCATGTACCGTCAATATTTCCCGCTTCACGCCCTGGGCCTTTACCAAAAGGCCCAGGGCGCCGGCCAGCCGTCCGAAGCGCCGCCGCATGTCGGCGTCAGGGTGCCGGCGTGAGCGCGACGAACCATCCCTAAGGAGATTCCATGCCAGCCCCATTTTCAATGAAGCTGTCCCTCTTCCGCTATATTCTCTCGCGCAAGCTCAAGGGCGTCAAGAGATACCCGTTGGTCCTCCAGCTCGAGCCTCTTTTCGCCTGCAACCTCGAGTGCGCGGGCTGCGGGAAAATCCAGTATCCAACCGATATCTTGCGCAAGCGCCTTACGCCCGAAGAATGCTGGACCGCGGCCGAGGAATGCGGCGCCCCCGTCGTCACGGTCGCGGGCGGCGAGCCCCTCGTCCATCCGGAGATCGACCGCATCGTCCAGGGACTTGTCGAACGCAAGCGCTACGTCTACATGTGCTCCAACGCGATCCTCCTGGAAAAGAACCTCCACCGCTTCAAGCCGGACCCCCATCTGATCCTCAGCATCCATCTCGACGGCCGCGAGCCGACCCACGACCGGGCGGTCTGCCGCAAGGGGGTCTACCGCACCGCCGTCGAATCGATCAAGACCGCGAAGGCGAAAGGCTTCCAGGTCATGACGAACAGCACCATCTTCAGCGGCGAAGACCCGGCCGAGTTCCGGCAGTTCTTCTCCGAGTGCGCGGCGATGGGCATCGACGGCATGATGATCTCCCCCGGCTACGCCTACGAGAAAGCCCCCCAGCAAGACATTTTCCTCAAGACGGAGGAAACCAAGAAGTGGTTCAAGGATGCTCTCGGCGATTGGCGCCAACAGGGCTGGGATTTCAACCACAGCCCCTTTTACCTGGATTTCCTAGAGGGCAAGCGCGACTATGAGTGCACGCCCTGGGGCATCCCATTGCGCAACGTCTTTGGCTGGCAGAAGCCCTGCTACCTCCTCGCGGACGGGGGCTATGCCAAGAGTTACGCGGAGCTTCTTGCGACGACCGAGTGGCACCGCTTCGGCCGCGCCTCCGGGAACCCCAAATGCGCCCAGTGCATGACCCACGTGGGCTACGAGCCGAGCGCGGTTGAAGACAGCTTCTCGAGCCTGCCCAAATTCTTCGAGCTTCTGCGCGACGTCGCGAGCACGGCGCGCCTCGCGCGCACGGCCCACGCGCGGCAGACCAAGTCTTACGAAACTCTCGTCGCCGAATACAATTCGAGGGAATCTCCCGAGGCGAAGCCGGTGCCGAGCGCCAGCTGATGGACGCCGCCTTCGTCACCGGCGCCACGGGCTTCGTCGGCGCCAACCTCGTCCGGATTCTCCTCGCGGAAGGGTTCTTGGTCCGGGTTCTGGCGCGCCCCGGCTCACCCCGCGGAAACTTGAAGGATCTTCCCGTCGAGATTCACGAAGGCGACTTGTTTTCGGTCGACGTCCTCAAGGGGGCTCTTCGGGGAGTCCGCTTCGCCTTCCATGTGGCGGCCGACTACCGCATTTGGACGCCCGATCCTTCGCAGCTTTATCAAACGAACATCGAAGGGACCCGCAATGTCCTTGAGGCGGCGGCCGCCGCGGGCGCCGAAAGGATTATCCACTGTTCGAGCGTCGCCGCCGTGCGGCCGATCCATGGCAAGCCCGCCGATGAGACATCCCTCTACGCCTCGGAACGAGACGTGATCGGGCACTACAAGAAATCGAAATACCTGGCCGAGATCGAGGCGTTGAAATTGGCGGCTCGGGGGCTTCCCATCGTCGTCGTCAACCCCTCGGCTCCCATCGGACCCTATGACGCCAAGCCCACCCCGACGGGCCGCATCGTCGTCGATTTTCTCAATGGCCGAATTCCCTCCTATATCGACACGGGCCTCAACATCGTAGGCGTTCAGGACGCGGCCCGCGGGCATTTGCTGGCCGCCCTCAAGGGCCGCGTCGGGGAACGCTATATCCTGGGAGGCGAGAACCTGCGTCTCAAGGATCTCTTCGATATTTTAAGCGAGGAAACGGACGTCCCCGCACCGCGCTTCAAGACTCCTTACGCGGCGGCCTACGCCTTCGCCTGCCTGGACACCGCCCGGGCCAAGCTCTTCGGCGCGGAGCCGCTCGCGCCCATCGACGCGGTGCGAATGGCCAGGCACTATATGTGGTTCGATTCTTCCAAGGCCGCCCGAGAGCTCGGCTTCAAGAGCCGCCCCGCGCGCGAGGCGCTGGCCGCGGCGGCGCGATGGTTTTTCGAGAACGGCTACATTAAAAAGCCCTTGCGGCTCAAAGGCCGCATCCAGGATCCAGTCGCCGCATGAGCATCCAGATGGCTCCCGCCAAGCCCCTTGTCCTGTGCGCGGCCACTTCCTGGGAGGCAAGACCCCTCGCCAAGGGCCTGGGACTTGCTCCATCGCCGTCCGGCGCCGGGAGATGGGAAGGGACGCCGGGAGGCCATGCCGTCATTCTGCTCCAGACGGGGATGGGCGCGCGACAAGCGGCCCTGTCCCTCTCGCGACAATTCAAGCCTCATGAGTCCGTCGACATCCTCTCGACCGGCTTCGCGGGCGCGCTGCGCCGCGATCTCGAACCTGGCCATCTGATTTTGGACATTCCGGACTCCGATCTCGCGGCACGGGCGCTCTCTTGCGCCCAACGCCTGCGCCTCGACGCGAGCCTGGGGGCGACCGCCGATTCAGACTCGGTCGTCGCGACCCCGGAGGAGAAGCTTCGCCTCGGGAGAGCGACGGGCGCCCTGGCGGTCGACATGGAAACGAAGGCTCTCAAGACCTGGGCCCGGGAGCGCCACCTCTCCGCCTGGGCCATCCGCGCCGTTCTGGACCGCGTCGAGGACGTCCTCCCCCCCTCGGCGCCCGAGGAACGAAGCTCGAAGGCCCTTATCGGCTACGCGGTTTCCCACATACGATTTTTGCGCTCGATGCCCGCCCTCGCCGCGAATCGGCGCAGGGCGATCGCCTCGCTGACGATGTTTTTCAACGCCTTTCTTCCAGAACTATGCCGATGAAGCTCTCTGTTGCCTCGCCGATCGATCTTGCCGCTGTCTTCGAGCAAGGCCGGCGGCTCGTCGAGCGCACGCTCGACGAGATGCTTTCCCCGTCACTCGACATCCCGACCAAGATTCTCGATGCCATGCGCTATTCGATCTTCGCCGGCGGCAAGCGCCTGCGTCCGACCCTTGTTTACGCCTCGGCCGAGGCTTTAGGGTTGGCGGCGGCGAAAGCCTCCTCGGCCGCCGCGGCCTTCGAAATGATCCACACCTACTCCCTCATCCACGACGACCTCCCGGCCATGGACGACGACGACCTGCGCCGAGGCAAGCCCACGAATCACAAGGTTTTCGGAGAAGGCATCGCGATCTTGGCGGGAGACGCTCTTTTGACCCTCGCCTTCGAGGCTCTGGGAAGAGCCTCCCTCGATTGCTCGCTGCCGTCGAAGGCGTGCGCCGAGCTCATCATGAGCGCGGCCGATGCCGCGGGTTTCAAAGGGATGGTCGGAGGGCAAGCCGCCGACCTGGATGCCGAGGGCTGGCGGCGCAAAAATCACGGCTTCCGGGCGGGACGAGTGTTGGAATATATCCATCGGCATAAGACCGCGGCCCTTATCCGCGCGAGCGTCGAGGCGGGGGCCATCCTCGCGGGCGCGCGCCCCGCCCTCCGGCGGGCCCTCAAGCGCTACGGCGACGCGATCGGGCTCGCCTTCCAGATCGCGGACGACATTTTGGATGTGACGGCGAACGCCGCGACGCTCGGCAAGCGCGGCTCGGACCGAGACAACGACAAGCTGACCTATGCCTCTCTCTACGGCGTCGAATCCGCCCGACGCCGGGCGCTGGCATGCGTGCGCGAGGCTCATGCGGCTCTTAAGCCCCTGGGCCCGCGCGCGCCCGCGCTTCATGCCATCGCGGACTTCATCCTCTCGAGGGATCGGTGATCAAGACATGAACGACGAAAAAAACGGACAGACCCAGCAGCTTCCTCATGAAAACGGCCAAGCGCCCTACCCGCGCCTCTCCGCGATCGACGGCCCCGCGGACCTGCGCCGAGTATCTTTCCACGAGCTTCCCGAGGTCTCCGCCGAGCTCCGGCGCTACATCATCGACACGATCTCTCAGTTGGGCGGCCATTTCGGATCGAGCCTCGGCGCGGCCGACATCGCGGTGGCCCTCCACTACGTCTTCGACACGCCCAAAGACAAGCTTGTCTGGGACACCGGGCACCAGAGCTACGGACACAAAATTCTCACGGGCCGCCGCGAGGCGATGAAGCGCATCCGACAATACGGCGGCATCTCGGGATTCCTGAGGCGCGACGAGAGCCCCTACGACGCCTTTGGGGGCGGCCACGCCTCCACCGCCATCTCCGCGGCGCTGGGCATGGCCGCGGCGCGGGACTTGAAGGGCGAGAAGAACAAGGTCGTCGCCATCGTCTCCGACGGCTGCCTCACGGGCGGAGAATCCTTCGAGGGGCTCCAAAACGCCGGCATGCTCCAATCGGACATTCTCGTGGTCCTCAATGACAACCAGATGTTCATCTCCCACACGGTCGGAGCCTTGACGGCCTTCTTCGCCAAGCTCCTCACCCTCGGCGCGGTTCGAAACGCCGAGCGCGGCGTCGAAAAGTTTCTCGCGCGCTTTAAGGTGTATGGGGCGACCGTTCTGCGCATCGCCAAGCGCGCCAAGGTTCTTCTCTTCCCGGGCATGCTTTTCGAGGAAATGGGATTCGCCTATTTCGGCCCCATCGACGGGCACGACGTCGGCCGATTGGTCAAGGTCCTCAACCACATCAAAACCTTGAAGGGTCCGGTCCTCCTCCACTGCATCACGAAGAAGGGAAAGGGCTACGCCCCGGCGGAAAAGGACCCGATCAAATGGCATGGCCCGGGGAAATTCGACGCCGCGACAGGACAGTTCCTCAAGGCGCCGTCCACGAAGCCCCAGCCGCCTTCCTACACCGCCGCCTTCTCGAAGGCGCTCCTCAAGCAGGCCGACGCGGACCCCCGCGTGGTCGCGGTCACGGCCGCGATGCCCGAGGGCACGGGCTTAGACGCCTTCCGCGACCGGTTCCCCAGGCGCTACTACGACGTGGGCTTGGCGGAGCAGCACGCGGTCACCTTCGCGGGAGGCCTCGCCTGCGAGGGCTACCGCCCGGTGGTCGCGATCTACTCGACCTTCCTTCAAAGGGGCTACGATCAGATCGAACACGACATTTGCCTGCAGAACCTCCCCGTCACTTTCTGCCTCGACCGCGCGGGGTTGGTCGGCGAGGATGGCCCGACCCATCACGGGGTTTTCGACTACGTCTACCTTCGCATGCTTCCCGGCATGACGATCATGGCGCCGGCGGATGAAAACGAGCTCCAACACATGCTCAAGACCGCCCTCACGATCCCGGGGCCGGCGAGCCTTCGCTACCCCCGCGGCAACGCCATCGGCGTCGCGGTCGACCCCGAGGCGAAGATTCTCCCCGTGGGAAAGGGCGTGCGCTTGAAAAGCGGATCGGACGTCACGATCGCCGCGATCGGCTCTCGAGTCCACCCGGCCATCGAGGCGGCCCAGGCTCTCGAGGACCAAGGTATCTCCGCCGGCGTCCTTAACATGCGCTTCGTCAAACCCATCGACCGGGAGCTTCTCCTCGAAGCCTTGAAGATCACGCCTCTCCTCGTCACCGTCGAGGATGGCGTCCTCGCCGGGGGCTTCGGCAGCGCGGTGCTCGAGGCGATCGAGAACGCCCCGGCCAAGGTCCTACGCCTGGGGATCCCCGACCGCTTCGTCGAACACGGAGCCCAGGGCATCCTTTACGATTCGGTCGGCCTCTCCGCCGCCAAGATCGCGGAGCGCGTGGCCTCCTGGACGAAATCGGAAAAGGCGAACAATGAAGCGCGCGCCGCGTCGGCCGCCGAATTATAGGAAAACGCCATGCGTCAACCCTCCATCTCCATCGAAAAGCTCATCCTCGCGCATCCACGCGGCTTCTGCGCGGGCGTCGTGCGAGCCATCGACGTCGTCGAGAGGGCTCTCGAGGTCTGCGGCGGCAAGGTTTACGTTCGCCACGAGATCATCCACAATCGCCACGTGGTCGAGGGCCTGCGCAAGAAAGGGGCTATCTTCGTCGAGGATCTCTCCGAGGTTCCCTCCGGCTCCTGGGTTGTTTTTTCGGCCCACGGCGTCGGTCCCCAGGTCGTTCGCGAGGCCTCCGAGAGGCACCTTCACTCCATCGACGCCACCTGCCCCCTCGTGACGAAAGTTCATCTGGAGGCGATCGCGCTCGCCAAGCGCGGCTACACGATTCTCCTCATCGGCCACGCGGACCACGTCGAGACGATCGGAACGATGAGCGAGGCGCCGGAGGCGATGAAGCTCGTCTCCAGCGTCGAGGATGCGGAGCGGGTCGCCGTGCCGAATCCCGAGAAAGTCGCTTACCTCACCCAGACGACCCTTTCTTTGGACGACACCCAGGGAATCGTCCAAGTCCTAAGACGTCGTTTCCCCAAGCTCCACGGCCCCGCCAAAGACGACATCTGCTACGCGACACAGAATCGTCAGAACGCGGTCAAGGAACTCGCCCCGCACGTCGATCTGATCCTCGTTCTCGGGGCGCCCAACAGTTCGAATTCCCTGCGCCTGTGCGAGGTGGCCAAATCCCAGGGCCTCCCCTCCTACCTTATCGAGCGGGCCTCCGATATCAAGGACGAGTGGCTTTCCGGCAAGAAAGTCGTGGGGCTCTCCGCCGGCGCCTCGGCCCCCGAGATCCTGGTCCAGGAAGTCGTTCGAATCTTCAAGGACCGTTACGGCGTGCGCGAGGTGACGGAACTCGAGACGATCAAGGAAGACATGGTCTTTTCTCTTCCTTACAAGCTAAGCCTGATGCTGGAAAACCCCGGGTCCCCCGCCGCCCCGAAAACCTAAACGCCATGCCGACTCGCGAGGGGAAGTGGCTCCAGCCGACCTACGATTCGATGGCGGTCTTCGAAAAGGATTTTCCCGTGCTTGAGTTGCCGGGCCTTGACGTCATCTGCCCCGGCTGCAAGAAGCCGGTCAAGCTCGCGAGGAAATCACCTCAAGGCCGCATCGCCGGCTGGTGCCGCCGCTGCAACCGCGGCGTGATGCCCTAGCCGGAACCCCGGGCCGTCAAAAGCTCCAGCCCACGCCCAGGGAGTAGAAGCCCAGCGTTCCGATCCCCAAGCGTGGATCGTAAAGCTCGTAGAAACCGTTGACGCGCAGGCGCCCGACATAAACAAAGGCGCCGGCCGTATAGGCGTCCGAATCAGGGTACTCCACGACGAAACTCGTGTGGGTGTAGGAGATATAAGGCTCGATTCCATCCGGGAAGCTCGCCTTCATTTTGCCGTTGACGCTCAAGTCAGGGAAGCCGTTGGCCACCGCTCCCGCGCCTTCGATTTCGAGCAGCGGGGCGGGAGCGGCGGCGAGCTCGGAAAGATTCTTGTCGTAAAGCGTCTTCGTGACTCGGGCTCCCAGCCAGAACCAGCCCCAGGACACGGCCGCGAGGCCGTGAAGATCGGTTTGGACGAGGGTTAGCGGGCTCGGACGGCTCTGGAGCCCGGGCAAGAGGGCGTCGGTCTGGGCGCCCGAAAGCTCGAAGTCCTCCAAGTGCCTCGTCACCGTGACCCCGGCGCCCAAATCCTCGCCCATGCGTCTTGCCTCCTTCTCTTGGGGGCCTCCCTTGTCGCCCCCGGAGCCGACGCCGCTTGCAGCGGCGCCGCCCAGGCTCAAAGCGGCGTCCAATCCCGCGAACTCGTTTTCGTAGCCGTGCTGCTTGGGAGTCGATCCCAGGGTCAGCCCAAGACCGTCCTTGGGCTTGTCATAGCCCATCCGCAGCGCCCAACTGTTGTATCCTCCATTCGAGTAGTCGGATTGATAGAAGCGATAAGACGGCGTTAGATGGAACGCGCCGCCGAAGTCCGCATAGACGTCGGTTTCCCGGTAATGCTCGGCGCCGAGCCTCTCCTGGCCCGCGACGTCGAAAAAGGCCCAGGAGGCTCCCGTAATCGTCGAGAGGGAGATGACGAGCGCGGCGAAGCTTCCCAGTCTGAGGTTCGTAGGTCGATAGTGTAGCGAACTTCGAGGGCGCCGATGCTCGTTATCGATGCCCGAAGCGGGCAAAGCCGCCGCGGCCAAGCACGCGCTCGCGCATCGACTCCCGCATCATCGCCTCCGCGATGCCGCCGCTGGAATGCCCCCGGACATTGAAACTAGCGGACCCGAAAAGCCGCGCCCATAGAGGCGGCGCAGCCTTGATGCCTTGTGCCTTATCGTCCTGGCCGCTTTGATCGCGGCCGGCCTCGTCATGCCGTCCCGGCGCGTCGTGGCGGCCGGGGCTTCCAGGGCGCGGGGAGGATGGATCCGGCGGATCCGGGAGAGACGGCAGTTTCGTCGGCACGGGGGCCGGTGGCGCCAAAGGCGCGGGGGGGTCCGGCGGGGCCGGGAGCTTCGGTTGCGGCGTGGGAACCGGCTCTGGGATTTGAGCTGGCGCCGCATCCGTCGGAGCTGGAGCGACAGACGATTCATGGGTTAACGGGGCCGGAAAAACTTGCAGGACCTGAGCGCCGATGACAGGAAGGGACCCCGTCAAAGCGTCGGCTCCAAAGAGAGAAGCCCCCCAAGCCGCGATCGCCTCCGCCGCCGCGACGGATAACGGCTTGGAAGGCTGCTGGGGTTTTGCCGTCGCTCCCGCAAGGCTCCCAAGCGCCGCGATCAGGCTGGAGGGAGGCGCTGCCGAAGCCGACCGAAGCAAGGGAGTCGCCACCGGAGACGCTCCCCCCAATAAAACAGCCGCGACCAGAATCCATCGCGGCGCGCCGCCGTTCGTTCGATGTTGTCGTAGCATGGTTGCGTGGCGACCATGCTATGTTGGCTTTTTAACGTTACGGCGCTATTGAATCGGTGTTAAGCGTTTGTTGCGCCGCCTACTGATCGCAGGAGCGGCGGGCGATTCGATCTTACTGAGATTCCGATTGGTGAACGCTGACCGCAATCGGCTTTACGCCCTCGGGCGAGGCGATGTGCCGCCCTTTGAGGGCCTGGGCCACGGTATGGCCCAGCTCGCTTAGGTTCTCGATCACGGTCACGCCGCAATCCCTCAAGGCCTTGGCTTTCGCGGGGTAAGCGCCGGAACCTCCCTCGATGATGGCTCCCGCGTGCCCCATGCGCCGTCCCGGCGGGGCGGTTCGGCCCGCGATGAAGGAAAAAACCGGCTTCGTCATCTTCGTCTTAAAAAAACCCGCGGCCTCCTCCTCGGCCGAACCCCCGATCTCGCCGATGAGGACGACGGCCGAGGTCTTGGGGTCCTTCTCAAAGAGGTCGAGCAGCTCGACAAAGCTCGTCCCGATGATGGGGTCGCCGCCGACCCCGATCACCGTCGACTGACCGAAGCCTTGCTGGGAGAGTTGGTGAACCGCCTCATAAGTCAAGGTCCCTGAGCGGGAGATGACGCCGATGGGTCCCGGCCTATGGATCGCGGCAGGCATGATGCCGGCCTTGGCCTCTCCCGGCGTGATCACCCCGGGGCAGTTGGGTCCGATCAGATGGACGTTGCGTCCGGCCGCGCGCGCGCGGCCGAGGGCCGCCTTGACGCGCGCCATGTCGAGGACGGGGATGCCCTCCGTGATGACGATCACGAGATCGATTCCGGCGTCGAGCGCCTCCATCGCGGCGTCCTTCGCCCCCGGAGCGGGGACAAAAATGAGCGAGACGTCGGCTTGGGTCCTCGCGACGGCCTCGGCAACCGTGTCAAAGACAGGAAGGCCGAGATGCGTCGTTCCCCCCCGGCCGGGCGTCACGCCGGAGACCAAGGGCGTGCCGTATTCAAGGCATTTCTGGGCATGGAACGTGCCGGCGGATCCAGTCAGTCCCTGGACAACGATGCGGGATTGGCGGCCAAGGAGTATCGCCATGATTTATGATCCTTTCGCGAGCTCGACGATCTTTTTCGCCGCGTCCCAGAGCCCGTCCGCGGGAACGAGGCCCAGCCCTGAATTGGAAAGCATCTTCTTAGCCTCCTCCACGTTCGTCCCCTCGAGACGCACGACGAGAGGAATCTTGAGCTTGACGCGAGCCATCGCCTTCAAGAGGCCCGCGGCGATCATGTCGCATTTGACGATCCCGCCAAAGATGTTGACCAAAATCCCCCTGACCTTGGAGTCGCGCAGGATGATACGAAAAGCTTCGATGACCCGCTTCTCGTCGGCCGACCCGCCGACGTCGAGGAAGTTCGCCGGACGCCCCCCCGCGAGCGCGATCGTGTCCATGGTCGCCATCGCGAGTCCCGCGCCGTTGACCAGGCAGCCGATGTCGCCGTCTAGGCCGATATAGGAGAGCCCAGCCTTCTTGGCTTCCCGCTCGGCCGCGCTGGCCTCGGGGTCAGCCTTCTTCTGGTAATCAGCGTGGCGGTAAAGCGCGTTATCGTCCAGCACCACCTTCGCGTCAAGGGCGGCCAGGCCCTTGGGCGTGAGCGCCAGAGGATTGACCTCAAGCAGGCTTAAATCGAGCTCGCAGAAAAGCTTCGCGCAGGACTTGGCGAAGGAGACGAAGGCCGGGATGCGGTCAACAGACAAGCCCAGGAAAAAACCCAGGCGACGGGCCTTAAAGTCCGGCAGGCCCGCGTCGGGATCGAAGGAGAGCTTGAGGATCGCCTCGGGGCTTTCCTGCGCCGTCGATTCAATCTCAACGCCGCCCTGAGAGGAGACGATCACGGCCGCCATGCCTTCGCGCCGGTCGACGACGATCGAGAAATAGAACTCCTTCTCGATCTTGGCCGCGGATTCGACCAACACCTCGCGAATCGTGAGGGCGGCGCCGCCCGTCTGATGCGTCTTGAGTTTGAGCCCCAACAGGCCTTTGAGGGCGACCTTGGCCTCGGCGGGGCTTTTGACGATCTTGACGCCGCCGGCCTTGCCGCGCCCGCCCGCCAGAACCTGCGCCTTCAGGACCCAGGGGCCCTTTCCGGCGCGCTTCAAGGCCGGCGTGATATCCTGGAGCCGCCGCACAACACCGCCCTGAAGGGGCGTGGGAATGCCGCGGCCTTGAAGGAGAGATTTCGCCTCATATTCAAGAAGCTTCACCCGGGCGCTTTCCTTTTTTATCTCTGCGACATCGGCAAGTAGGCCCTGGGCTCAGGGCCGTCATAGATGGACGCCGGACGGAATATGCGATTCTTCTCCCAGTATTCCAGGACATGCGCGGTCCAGCCCGCCACCCGGGCGATCGCGAAGATGGGCGTGAAGAGGTCCGTCGCGATTCCGATCTGGTGGTACACGATGCCGGAGTAAAGGTCCACGTTGGGGAAGATGCCCTGCTTTCCCTTGCGGGCGATCATCACGGCTTCAAGCCTGTCGGTGATGTCGAAGAAACGCGAGAACTTCGTCTTCTCGGAAAGGCGCCGGGCGTATTCCTTGAGGATTCGGGCGCGCGGATCGTAGTTCTTGTAGACGCGATGGCCGAACCCCGAGATCTTGATCTTCTTGGCGAGCGCGTCGTCGACGAAGGCCTCGACTTGCGTGGCGTCCCCGATTTGGAGGAGCATTTTAAGCACCTCCTCGTTGGCGCCCCCGTGCAGCGGCCCCTTCAAGGCGCCCACGCCCGAGGCGACCGCCGAGTAAAGGTCGGAGAGGGTCGAGGCCGTGACGAGCGCCGCGAACGTCGACGCGTTCATTTCATGGTCGAGATGCAGGATGAGCGCCATGTCCATGATGCGGGCCGTCGCCTCGTCGGGCTCCTTGCCGAAAAGCATATAGAGGAAGTTGGCCGCGTGGCCGAGCTTCGGATTGGGCTCGACCGGCTTCTGATTCTGGCGCAGGCGGTGAAAGGTCGCCATGACCGTGGGAAACCGCGCCGTGATCGCGATCGCGCGGTGGAGATTCGCCTCAGGCGAGCGCTCGGGGTTCTGATCGAAGGAGGACAAAAGGGAGGTCATCGTCCTCAGCACGTCCATCGGCTGGGCGGTATGGGGGAGCATCGAGATGAAGTCGACCGCCTGCTGGGGCAGAGCCCGGTTGCGGCGCAGTTCCGCTTTCAGGGCGTCAAGTTCGTCTTGTTTGGGAAGCCGGCCATGCCAAAGAAGGAAAGCCGTCTCCTCGAAGGTGGAAGCGCTCGCCAAGTCCTCGATGGGGTAGCCCATGTAGTAGAGCTTCCCCTGCGTGCCGTCGATCCGGCAAAGCTTGCTTTTCGCGACGGGGACTCCCTCGAGTCCCGCGGAGTAAGCCGCCGTTGCCTCGGCCTTTTCCGTCTGCTGCGATTCCTCCAATCCTATCTTAGCCGCCATGGTCCCCCTCCTTATCTGCATAAATATTTCAATAGATCCCGCGCCGACACGACCCCCATTCCTCCCTTGGAGAGCTTGACGGCGATGTGCAGGTGCGCGCTCAAGGCCATCCGGTTGAAGGCCCACGCGAGCTCGTCCGTATCGTTAAGACATCCCGAGTCGGACCAGACAAGGCTCCTGAGTTTCGTGCGGGCCAAATCCGTTTTCGCAAGCGGGGCGTGATAGAGGATCTCCCGCTCGGAGATCATCCCCAAATACCTCCCGTCCTTCTCGATGAGAACGCAGCCGATTTTGTGATGGCGCATCCGCTCGATCGCCGCCAGGGCCGAATCGTCCGGACCCAGGGACACGGCGTGCCGTGGGGACAAGTCGCCCACGGCTCCTTCAATGATCCTTTTTTCGATCCCGGTCCTAGGCTTGAGTTCCTCGACGCGCGCGAGGGCCGCGCCGCAGGAGTCGCACTCGTCCGTCCCAAGAATGTTCTCGTGCCCGCAGTCGGGGCACTCCGTGCTCCGCCTCACGAGACGACCCATGTCTCACCCTCCGCTCCCCGCAAAAGCGCCGTCAAATCGGCGGGCCGGGCCTGGCGGGCCGCGGCGACCTGGCCTTCGATCAAATCCTCAAGCGTCGGCCGCTCGACCGCCCTGAAGACCCCTTGGGGAACCGGAAAATCCGGGCGCCCGATGTTGGCCAGAAGATGCGCGAGAGCCGTCGATGGGGCCTTTTCGTCATGGACGAGAAGATCGGCGGGGGGCTTGCCGGAATCGAACTCCACGATCTCGGGGTCGAGCCCCTTGAGCCGAAGGCCCTTGTTCTTGTCCTTGCCGAATATCATGGGCTTGCCGTGTTCGAGGAACAGGTTGTGCTCCTCGCGGGTCGACTTCTCGGAGACGTCGGCCCAAGCGCCGTCGTTGAAGACGATGCAGTTCTGGAGAATTTCCACGAAGGACGAACCCTTATGCCGCGCCGCCCGTTCCAGGACATGCCCCAGGGAGGCAAGATCCGTGTCGATCGCCCTCGCGACGAAGGTGGCCTCGGCCGCGAGAGCGAGACTTAAGGGATTGATCGGGTAATCCACGGAGCCGAAAGGCGTGGACTTCGTCTTCTTGCCGACCTCGGACGTCGGCGAGGTCTGCCCTTTCGTGAGCCCATAGATCTTATTGTTGAAAAGCAGGATTTTCAGATCGACGTTGCGGCGCAGGGCGTGAATAAGATGGTTCCCCCCGATCGAAAGCCCGTCTCCATCGCCCGTCACGACCCAGACCATGAGCTCGGGGCGGCTCGCCTTAAGTCCCGTCGCGAAGGTCGGCGCCCGGCCGTGGATCGTGTGCATCCCGAAGGTGTTCATGTAGTACGGGAATCGGGAGGAGCATCCAATTCCCGATATGAAGACATGGTTTTCACGGGAAAGGCCCAGCGAAGGAAGAAGTTTTTGGACCGTGGCCAGAATCGCATAGTCTCCGCAGCCAGGGCACCAGCGGACCATTTGGTCCGAAACGAAGTCCTTGCGCGCCAGGACGGGCTTGGCCGGGGCTCCGGCTGGCGTCGACGGGATGGTCTCAGCCACGAGCGCCTCCGTTATTAAGAATATCCTCGACCGCCTCCTCCACATCGGCGGCCTTGAGCGGCTGGCCGCGCACGCAGTTAAAGCCCTTGGCATCGACGAGGTAGCGCGAGCGTATCATTTTGACAAGCTGGCCCAGATTGATCTCGGGGACGAGGACGCGCTCGAAACATCCCAGGATTTCGCCTAGGTCGGGCGGAAGAGGATTAAGATAGCGCAGATGCAGGCTCGAAACGGACAGGCCTTGGGCCTGGCAGCGCCGCACGGCTTGGGTGATGGAGCCGTAAGTGCTGCCCCAGCCGACGACCAGAAGCTTGCCGGAAGAAGGGCCCTGAATCTGGGATTTAGGGATCTCCCGGGCGACCTGGGCGACCTTGGCGGCGCGCAGCCGCGTCATGCGCTCGTGATTGTCGGGGTCGTAGCTGACGTTCCCCGTGACGTCCGCCTTCTCGATCCCGCCGATGCGATGTTCGTAGCCGGCATTCCCCGGAGAGACCCAGGGCCGGGCCAGTGTCTCGGAGTCGCGCGCGTAGGGCTTGAAGCGGTCCGCGGACGGGATCGGCGGACGGCTGAAGCGCGGCAGCTCTCCCATCCCCGGAATGCGCCAGGGCTCGGAGCCGTTGGCCAGATAGCCGTCGGAAAGGAGAACGACCGGGGTCATATATTTAACCGCGATGCGGAATGCCTCAAGAACCATGCCGAAGCAGTCGGCGGGAGTCGCGGACGCCAGGACCGGCACCGGACACTCGCCGTGCCGGCCGTAGAGGGCCTGCAGCAGATCCGCCTGTTCGGTCTTGGTCGGCATTCCCGTCGAGGGGCCGCTGCGCTGGACGTCGAGGATCACGAGCGGAAGCTCGAGCATGACCGCGTAGCCGATCGCCTCGGACTTCAGGGCGAGCCCGGGGCCGCTCGTCCCCGTCGCGCCGAGCTTGCCTCCGAAGGAAGCGCCGATCGCGGAGCCGATCGCGGCGATCTCGTCTTCGGCCTGGAAGGTGCGGACGCCGAAATTCTTATGTTTGGAGAGTTCATGGAGCACGTCCGAGGCCGGGGTGATGGGGTAGGAGCCGTACCAAAGCTCGATCCCCGACAGGACGGATGCCGCGACCATGCCCAAGGCGGCGGCCTCGTTTCCCGTGATGTTGCGATAAATTCCTGGAGAGAGCGCCGCCTTCTTGACCGTGTAATGGGCGTTGAAAATCTCGGTTGTCTCGGCGTAGGCGTTGCCGGCCTTGAGAGCCCGCTGGTTCGCCTCGACCAGGACGGCGGACTTCTTGAATTTCTCCGCGATCCAACGCAGGGTGGGATCAAGCGGACGATCAAAGAGCCAGTACATCATCCCCAGGGCGAAGAAATTCTTCGAGCGCTCGGCCTGAACCTTGGTGAGATCGAGGCCCTGCAAGGCCAGACCCGTAAGCCTGGAAAGCTCCACCCGGAGCACGCGGTATCCGGAAAGCGACCCATCCTTGAGCGGATCCGCGGCGCAAGCCGCCTTCGCGAGATTCTGGGGGGTGAAGGAATCCGTGTTGACGATGAGAAAACCGCCCGGCTTCAAATCCTTGAGATTCCCCTTGAGGGCGGCGGGGTTCATGGCGACCAGGACATCCGGGGCGTCGCCGGGGGTCAGGATGTCGCCGCCTCCAAAGTGGATCTGGAAGCCGCTGATGCCGGGAAGCGTGCCTGCCGGCGCCCGGATCTCGGCGGGATAGTCGGGGAGGGTCGAGAGGTCGTTTCCGGCGATCGCCGTCGTACGGGTGAACTGCATGCCGGTGAGCTGGATGCCGTCGCCGGAATCCCCGGCGAATCGAATCGTGGCTTCCTCGATCTCCTGGAGCTTGTCGGGTTTCTTGGAGGACTCGGGCATCTTGGTCGCGTCGGACATTACGCTCCCTCCACGTGCTCGGTGACCCTGGTGTCTGGAGGACGGTTGACGACCGCCGCCGGGAAGTGGTCGGCCAGATAAGCGATCAGTCCGGAAACCGTCAGCAAGGCCGCCGGTCGTCCCGCCTTGTCGACGAGCGGGAGATTGCGCACGCCGTGCTCCTGCATGATCTCCACCGCCCGGCCAATCGGATCGTCGAGACGGACCGTGATGGGCTTGGCGGTCATAAACTCGGCGACGGGCCGGGAAAGCTTGGCCGTCGCCGCCACCTTCATCAGATAATCCCTTTCCGTGAAGATTCCCACGAGCTTTTTCCCCTTGACGACAAGGGCGCAGTGGACATGCCCCTGGCGCATGCCCTTGAGGACATCAGCGAGGGAGGACTTGTCTTCGACGCAGAGAAGCTTGTGCTGAGCCGCCGCCGCGACCTTCTCGCTGAGGGCCTCGGTTTTAATCGACATGGCGGGGATGTAAATCACTATACAACTCCTGCGAGGCGGCCTTCAAGGGAACGCATCAACTCACGTAAGATGTCCCCGAACATGAGCCCGTCAACTCACCTAAGATGTCCCCCAACGGCGCGATATAGCGCTGTTTTGGGGGACATGAGAGATGAGTCCATCGGCGAGGAGGGAGTACGTGAGTCGAATGCAGGTGTTGTATCGGCAAGCAAGAAGACGCCGCGAGAAGGGACGGCTTCTCAACCAAGTCTGCGAGACGCTGGGGCGCAGCCGGAGACAAGCCAAACGTCTCATGCGGCATCCGGCGTGGCCGGAGCGGCCGTTTCGCCGCCGGGAGCCGGTCTATCCCGAGCGGTTGGTGCGTATTCTCGAATCGGTGTGGGAAGCGACGCAGCGGGCCTGGTCGGTGAGGCTCAAAGCAGCCCTGCCCTTGTGGATGCCGTGGATCAAGAAGCGCTGGGCGCTCAGCACGGAGGAGGAGCGTTTGCTCCTGGCGATGAGCCCGGCCACGATCGACCGGAGGCTGGCGGCCCATCGCAACGCCGTTCGGCGCCGCGTCTATGGCAGGACCAAGCCGGGACATTGGCTGATGCGCACGATCCCGATACAGACCGAATGGAACGTCCGGGAAGTCGGCTGGGTCGAGGCGGACACGGTCAGCCACGCCGGAGGCTCGGCGGCGGGAGTCTTCGCCTCGACCTTAAGCGAGGTCGAATTGTTCTCGGGCTGGGTGGAGCTGGAGGCGACCTTGGGCAAGGGAGCCCGGGACGTGGCCGCCGCGGCCGATCGCCTCAAGGCGGACATGCCATTCCAACAGAAGGGGATGGACACGGACTGCGGCGAGGAGTTCATCAACTACGCCATGGAGACCTGGTGCCGGGACAACCATGTGAGGCGCTTGCGCAGCCGGCCCTACAAGAAGGACGACCAGGCCCATATCGAGCAGAAGAACGGCACGCATGTCCGGCGCCTCATCGGCTGGGATCGCTACGACACCCAGGAGGCGGTCGACGCCCTCAACGACCTCTACCGCAACGAATGGCGTCTCTTGACGAACCTCTTTCTGCCCTCGGTCAAGCTTCAGCGCAAGCTGCGGGTCGCCTCGCGGATCAAGCGGCTCTATCACGAGGCCCAGACGCCCCTGGATCGTCTCTGGGAGTCGGGGCAGGGACATCGGGAGAAGCTCTTGGATCTGCGCCGCCGGAGGCTTCGTCTCGACCCCTTCGAGCTGGCCCGCGCCGTGGAGAGCAAGCTCCAGCGGATATGGAGCCTGGCTTCCCGCAGCCCCAGCGCGGCCGCGCCACGCGCCTCAACCAAACGATGGCCCTCACCTTCCGAGTATGCCCCGCCGCCCCTGTTTGTCCCGCATTCGAACTGCGACATCAAGAGGCTGCGGGCCATGCATTGGCGAGACCGCTGCTTGGGGACGAACTGAGGACATGATCCACTTTGTCCACAGCCGTCAACAGAAAGAAAAAGTCGACAAAAAGAAAGAGAACGGCCGATGACGGCTATTTCGGGGACATTTTTAGATGAGTTGACACGGGGAAAGTCGCCGCCCGAATCCTCAAGCAAGGCTGCTCTTGCCAGGCTGTGATTGGAGAGGGTCAAAGAGGCGGGTTATCGTGCCCCACGCACCGCGCACGAACCACCACGATGGCCGACGATCTAAGTGGCGTTCTCGACAATTGTCCACCAGCCGGCTTCCACGCGATGGCGCCGGCAGCTTTCGCAAACGTCAATCCGCCCGTCAGGCCCGGAATAGGATTCCACAGCCGCCGTCGGCCCGCCCACCGTATCGGAGCAAACGCCGAAGACGCGCTCCTTGCACTTGCCCTCAACCTTCTCCTTCATTCCGACCAACGTCTTCTTTTTGAGTTGCATTTGGTTGCGCCTCCTCTACTACTTATACTGATTTATACAGTTGAAACGCGTAGTTTTGAGTGGAGACGATTCCCTATATTCCTAATTCATGATTCACGAATTGCGAATCTCAATTCCTTCTCAAGAACAGCGAAAGGGCCTGCTAATTACAAATTAGTAGGCTTACCTACTAATTTGTTGACACGGCGGGACCTCCTGCTACAATAAGCCCATGAAGCTCTATTTAAGGCCGATGACCCGGCAGCTCCTGGAGCGCCTCCGCGAGCCCCAGCGGCTCCTGCAAATCCTGGTCGGCCCGCGGCAGGTGGGGAAGACAACGGCAATCGCCCAAGCGGCTCAACTGCTGCGCCGCGCGGGCTTCTCCATCGTCTCGGCCAACGCCGACGCGCTGGCCTCTCCTCCCCGGGCCTGGATCGCCGAGCACTGGCGCAAGGCCGCCGCCCTGGCGAAATCGGGCAAGCCCGCCCTGCTCGCCTTCGACGAGCTTCAAAAAATCCCCGGCTGGAGCGAGATCGTCAAGAAAGAGTTCGACGCCGGCCAGCGGCTGCGCCCCTCGCAAAGGCCCCGCGTCGTGATCTCGGGCTCCTCGGCGCTGATGGTGGAGAAAGGGCTCACGGAAAGCCTCGCCGGCCGCTTCGAGCTCATACGCTTTCCCCATTGGGGCCTGGCCGAGGAATCCGGCGCCTTCCGCGTCGGGCTTGACCGCCACGTCGCCTTCGGCGGCTATCCCAGGCTGCGCGAGTTCGCCCCGGACGGCGAGCGCTTCCTCGAATACGTGCGCGACTCCATTATCGAGCCCGTGATCGGCAAGGACATCCTCCTCCTGCACCCCGTGGACAAGCCGGTCCTTCTTGGGCGGCTCTTCGAGTTCGCCTGCCATCATCCCGCGGAGATCGTGTCCCTCCAGAAGATGCTCGGCCAATTGACCGAGCAAGGCAACGTCACGACGATCGCGAACTACCTCGACCTGCTCTCCAAGGCCTTCCTGATCTCCCCTCTCCAGAAATACAGCCCGGAGATCCTGCGCGTGCGCTCGTCGAGCCCGAAATTGATCGTCCTCGCGCAGGCGCTGATCGCCGCGGTCCAAGGCCGCACGGCCGCGGACCTCACCAAGGACCGCGAGCGTTACGGGCGCTGGGCCAAGAACGCGGTCGGCGCGCACCTCCTAAGATCCGGGTTTGAAGTCTTCTATTGGCGCGACCGCGACGAGGAAATAGACTTCATCGCGCGGCGCCGCGGGACCGTCTGCGCCATCGAGGTCACGGTCTCCGCCAAAAAGCGCGGCGCCGCCCCGCTTCGGCGCTTGGCGACGCGGCTTGGCATCTCAAAGACCCTCGTCGTCGGCCCGGGCGGCGTCGACCTGGGCGATTTCCTCAAGACGGACCCCGCCTCCCGGATGAACGATGCGAATCAAAAGCGGTGACGGGGCCGCTCAAAAGCGGCACAGGGTCGCCGGAAACCCAAACAAGCGGCGCTTTCGAGGCTCAGACCGACCGGACATTATGAAGGTCAGGGTCAAAATTTAAGAACGGCCAACGGGACCTCGTCCTGAAACACCCGCTCAGCCGGAGAAAATGAAAATCGCCACCCCGGGCGGGGGTGGCGGCATTGACCACAGAGAACATTGCGGGGGCAAGAGATACGGGCATCAATATTCGCATCTGCCCGAACTGACGCTCGATCTCTCGACCAAGGGCAAAGGCCGCTGGCCCTTCGGCTGGGAGGTCCTGCGCGAGCTCAAGTATCCGGCCGACTATCCCTTTCCGCCCAAGCCGCCCCCGGCCGGCCCCTGCGGCTGGGGCGGGGCCCGGTATTGACCTGGCTCGTCTGAGGTGGGCGGCGCTGCTTAGTCAGCGGCTTGCGTTCACCTGGCGCTCGATTTCGGCAATCACGGCCAGGATATCGTCTAGCGACGGCGGAGTTCCGAAGATCATTTCCCGCATCTTCGCGTAGTCCTCCTCCAGTTCCTTCTTGCGGGACGGCGGCGGAACGAGCCTGAGGCTGCCTGGAACCGCTTCATCATACTTCGCGGCCGCGGCTCGGAAGAAGACTGTCTTATGTTCCACGACGCTCTTGAGCAGCCCCAGGTCGCCGAGAGCCTTCTTCCCGACGCCTTTCTCGTAGAGCTTCATGACGTCGTAGTAATGCCTGGATTGGCGCGGCAGGAGGGGCTTCCCTGAAGGTCGATGGTAGCAGACGTGCAGAATCGTGGCCTTCTCCCAGAATGTCCGTTCGGGAGAGAGGGCTTTCACTTCGCAGGAGGGATTCTTAAACGGCTTCGGAACGGCTTGCGCGGCGTAGGAAGTGACCGTCGCCTGCTGTGCGGGCCATTGATCTCCCCGCGCGCCAAGCTCGAGCCGGACCACGGGCAGTTGATATCTGGCCATGGATTCGTCTCGTTCGCCGACCCCGGCGGGGTAGTGGAACAATAAGGTCTGCGCGTCAGGATCGTCCTGGGCGAGTTCGAGTCGCCAGGTCTTCTGCGACTGGGCCGTCCCAAGGGCTGCGGCAAAGGCGCTCCGGAGTTTAGGCAAGTACCGATCCCGGATCATCTCCCTACAGGCATCGGATAGCCCTTCCAGACGTTTCGATTCCTGCTGCCTGCTCCGAGCCTTCGAGGGATCGTTGTCGCCTCCGAATCCCAGTGCGCTCCGGTCGAAGGAAAGATCGACATCTTCCGAAAATCGGTCGATGGCCTCGTAGACCTTGGAGAGGCTCGTTCCTCCCTTGAAAACAAGCCCCGCGGGAGAATTTTCCAGGTTGAAGATGCGTTTGAGCGTCCAGCAGACCCAAAAATCCTTCTCTACCAGGGATGGGCGCATGTCCCTGCGCTTGGCGGATGCGGTGCCGAAGAGCTCGGAGCGGTCGCTCGCGGGAAGACGCGCTATGTCATCCATTGCAGACCTTGCGTACCGCATCGGCGATCCAGCCGGTGACGTACCACAAGTCCTTGAGGAGCTTGCGTTTGTCCTCAGCTGGAAGCCTCTTACGCAAATGCGCCACGGTATCCTCCCGTATGGAGTCTTTGCCCATATGGTGAAGCGCTTGGAAGACCATGGCGCTTGTCGGACTGCCTAGGGGAAGGTCCCTGGGTGAGACGTGCTTCATGGTGAACACGCTGCCGCCCACGCGGATGTTCCTGGACTTGCCGTCAGTGAGGTAAACCGGTTTCGCGGGAACCTGGGTTGAGAGGCCGAGCCAGTTCGCAGCCACCGCGCCGGACGGGACGACGCGGCTGCCGGTCTTCCTGGCGATGGCCTGGGCGACTGCATCCATGTCCGGGGAGACTTCGATACCCAAAGTTGGGTTCAGCTTGGGGATATGATACAGCCCCTGGCCGAGACGCTTGACGGCCTTGTGCGCGGCCAGCCGTGATAAGGCTTGGTCGACCGCCGCGCGAGAGCCAAGGTCGAGGAAATCCTTGCTGGCGTGGACCTTCCCCGCGCCAAGCCTGCGCATGCGGGCCAAGACCTTCTTCTGGATGGAATCCATGGCGTTTATTGTGTCAGAAAAGGATATACTATTTCTGACAAAAAATCAAGGGTTGAGAAGCAAAAATGGCACAGTAGTTTGGCACAGCTTGGCACAGTATCGCCTTACTGCAAGCGTAGAATTGCATCCTCCAAGGTCACCACAGATGGAGCGCAGCTGGTAGCGCCGGAGGAGTTGCCACGCCGCAGCACCGCTTGTATTTTTTCCCGCTTCCGCAGGGGCAGAGATCGTTCCGGCCGACCTTGGCAATCATATCGGCTTTGTTGAGGCTGCGGTCTGCAACTTGGACTGCGGTAAAACTGGTGCCGGCACAGCCAATACCACACGCACTCGATGCGGTCGTTCCTTGGTCCGCCCGGTTTCCGGGATGATGGCGAAATCGACGGCTGGCATGATGCCCACGGTTTTCATGCTGACGACGAGCAGGTCCTCGCAGAACGTGAGCATGTTCTCCACGTACGTCGTCATGTCGTGGGCTATTCCAGTGCGCGGTTGATCATTGCGCTTCCAGGACGGGACGTAGAAGTTTCTGGTCGCCTCATCGAACTCGAAGTTATGGACGTGCAGGTGTCCTGATCTGCCGTCCGGGTGCTCAGCGGCGTTACGTTTATATATAAGCTCGCGAATCCATTCTTCCTGGTCCGCCTTGATCAACTGGGCAAGATGATGGTCCTGACCAAAGCGCTTGCCGCACCATTTGATAATGTCGTCGTACCTAGGCCCGTTGAACTCCTTGTCGAAGAATATTTTGAACAAGCCAGCCGCGTCGCGCAGTACGTCATTCGCATTGGTGAGGAACTGTTCGACGTCGCGCTCTAAATCAAGCACATGCAAAACCGTGATGGCGTGGGGCTGGGTCTCAAATCCCTTGGCTTTCACCTCGGCGACGACAGCGTCCACGGCGGCCGTCAAACGCTTTGCAATGACATCGCAGGTGACGAGGCGGGGATAGAGTTTGCCGAAGTGCTCGACAACCTGGTCCTTCCGCTCCTTGGGTATCGTGCAGAAACCAAGCAGCTCGCTCGACTAAAGAATGAGCCGCGTCATGATCTCGTACGATTCCGGGCCGCCTATTTTCTTGATCTGAAACATCATTGTGGTCAATAAAGTGATCGCATCAATGTGGTGATTTTCGGATGAGAGCGACAATGCCTTTGAGTCCAGGGCGCTCCGGCAATTTCCGTCGCTGCCTGATGCTCATTGCGCCCCGCGGTTCTTCTTGCGCCTGAGTTCCTTTGCGGGCTTGCTTTCCAGCTGCTTGGCGACCTGGTCGAAGTCTTCGTCTGGCATGGCGGCTTCCTGGGCCAGCCTTTTCTTCTCGAACTGATCGTATCGCTCCAACGCGAGCTTTTGGGCGACTTCCATGGAAACCTTGCCGGGGTGTTCCAGGATCTGCCGTTCGTTGAATTTCAGGAAGGCGTCGAGTCTTTCCCTCCAATCCTTCATGTAGAGCGGTTGCCGGCGCTCGGCTTGCGTTTCGGCATAATCGAGGTACATGGTGACGATGCGATTCAAGTCTCGAATTTCCTTCTCGTTGAGGTAGTTCTTGGCGATGGTGACATCTTGCCGACGAACCTTTGCGCCCTTCCAGCTTGTCAAACCCATGTTCGGCTTCTCCGTGTCTGCGCGTTGCGAGATGATCTCGGCGGCGGTATAACCTGTAACCGCCCAGTGGAGTTTGTTCTGGACGATCTGGAAGAACTCCTGAGTCGCCGGAGCGGCCGGATCGTAGTCGATGGCCAGCTTGTAGATGTCGCGAAGCTTCTGGTAGAAGCGCTTCTCGGAGGCTCGAATCTCCCGTATGCGCTCGAGGAGCTCATCGAAATAGTCGGTCCCCAGGGTCCGGCCCTCCTTGAGGCGCTCGTCGTCCATCGTGAAGCCTTTGACGAGGTATTCCCGCAGCCGCTCGGTCGCCCATTTGCGAAACTGGGTGCCGCGGTGCGAACGCACCCGATAGCCGACGGATAGGATAACGTCCAGATTGTAAAACGAGGTGGTGTACTTTTTGCCGTCCGCGGCAGTTGTTAAGTAACTCTTAATAACTGGCTCGGAGTCCAGCTCGCCCTCCTGGAAGATGTTTCGGATATGCATGCTGATATTCGGGATACTCGTCTGGAATAGCTCGGCCATCAGGGCCTGGGTCAGCCAGACGGTATTGTCCTCGAGACGGACCTGAATGCGGCTCTTGCCGTCCTCGGACTGGTAAATCAGTATCTCAGACTTGCTACCCGGCTTGCCTTGAGGATCGCTCATCGTCTGCGCCGCCCGAGCGCCTTGTTGGCCGCGGCCAAATCGAAGGCCTCGGGATCGAAGTCATCCCCGACCCAATCGACCATCTCATCGTGCTGCTCGTGCTTGGGGTCGCGCAGCGCGGCAAGCAAGTCTTCGTAGCCGCCGATCCCGCCGCAATCCTCCGGCGGGCAGGCCCCCGCGCCGGCCAGGCACTCGGGCCCCTTGAACGCGGGAGTCGCGGGCGTGATGGCCTCTACCTTGACCTCATGCCCCCAGCTGTCGCCCATGTCGTACTCGTAGTAGAACTTGGAGCCGGTTTTCCGCGCGATGTCCCAAAGCATGAAATTCCGCTCGTCCTTGACGTCGTCCCAATCCGGCATCCGCGGCGCGATGCGCGTCTTGCCGACGTGGAACATGTGCAGATGGCTGTTGCTCCAGCCCATGACGTACTGGATGGCCCGATGGAGGCTTCCCAGGTTCGTGTCGCCGGGCACGAGGACCCGCCGCCAGACCGGCGGCTCCGCGCCTACCAGCGTGATCTTGAGCTGGTAGACCTTGGCCGCGGCCTCGTCTAACTCCTTCTTGACCTCGTTGGGGACCCAGCCACGATTCAGAAACTGTTCAATGTTTTTCATCGTGTTCAAAGCTCCTCAGAAACTTTCTGGAGTTTCGCCTGCATATCGCTCGAAAAGCACTGCGGGGCGACGAGTTGGAGTGCCTTAAGCATGCCGACTCCCACCTGAGAAGCGGTCTTCAATGTCGCAACGATCATATCCGCATTGGCCGTCAGGTAGCTGACTTCAAAATGACTTTCGTTTTCTGCCTCTGTTATCTTTAGCGATCCGCTGAGCGCCCGCTCGTTTGGATGCGCGCCCCAGTCGATAGTCCCGTCATAGAGAACTCGAAAGACCTTTGCTAACGCGGCATCCTTGCCTTCCAGGAATGCCTGGATATCTTGAATCTTAAAATTGGCCTTCACGGCTTTACGGGTCTCGTCGCTGTCATGGCGGAACATCCAGGTCCTGCCCAAGTCCGGCTTGTGGTGAATGTAAAATCCATACAGCGAATATTCGAGAACGCTTCTGAGAAGGCAGTGAGCCTCGGAGAGTTGCGTGTTAGCGGCCAATTGGACGGTGGCCAGGAACGCGGAATGTGCCTTGAGGAACAGAAGCAATGGAAACAAGGATCTGTTGTTGTCCATATTTCGATGAACGGCACGGAATATGGCGTCAATGTCAATCAGTCTCTGGAATGATTCCCGTCGATTGACAAAAGTGGCATAGGCATTCCCGCGTGCCTGCTCAAAGAAATCCGTTATAGGGTCTTACCCCCAGCCTTCGGGCGGAATCGGGGCGGCCGCATTTCTAGGTTTGGTCATATTCATCTGTTATGCCGCCCAATCCTTACAGATTAACTCGGCCTGCTGGAGGACCGTCTGCGTTGCCTTCTCCTGTTTATCCGGCGGATAGCCGTGCTTGTGAAGGACCCTTTTCACCATGATGCGCAGCTTCGCCCGGACGCTTTCCTTCATCGTCCAGTCGATGGTCGCGTTGCGGCGCACGGTTTCGACCAGCTCGCGGGCGATGGCGCGCAGCGCGTCGTCTCCCAAGACCTTGACCGCGCTGTCGTTGGTCTCCAGGGCGTCGTAAAAGGCCACTTCTTCCTCGTTCAGATTGAGCTTCTCGCCGCGCTTCTCGGCCTCGCGCATGTCCTTGGCCAGGGAAATCAGCTCTTCGATCACCTGCGCCGTCTCGATGGCGCGGTTTTGGTAGGCGCGGATCGAGCGTTCGAGTAACTCGGCGAAGGACTTCCCTTGAACGAGGTTCTTGCGCGAGCGGGTCCTGATCTCCTCGTTGAGAAGCTTGCGGAGAAGCTCCACGGCCAGGTTCTTTTGGGGAAGGCCGCGCACCTCGGCCAGGAACTCGTCTGAGAGAATCGAGATGTCGGGTTTTTTCAGGCCCGCCGCCGCGAAGATGTCGATGACTTGCTCCGAGGCCACGGCCTTCGACACAAGCTGGCGGACCGCGTGTTCAAGGTCTTCCTCGGCCTTGGGGGTTGGAGCGGCCGACTTGACCAAAGCGGCCCGCACCGCCTGAAAGAAACTTACGTCATCGCGGATTCCGACGGCCTTCTCGTGGGGTACCGCGAGAGCGAAGGCCTGCGATAGCTCCGTGACGGCCTTAAGGCAACGGGCTCGCCCATCCTCTTGCTTGAGGACGTGCTCTTGCGCGGAAGGAAGGAGCCCGAGGCGCTGTGCCGGAGAACCCTTGGCCCATCTTGACCAGTCAAATCCGTGGAACAAGCCGCAACAGACCTCGTATTTTTCGAGCATCACGGCCACGGCTTCCGCTTGATCGATGGCCGTCCTGCCTTCGCCACCGCTGTCCGTGTAATCGCTGAGAGCCCGACGGAGTTGGTCCGCCAGGCCCAAGTAATCCACCACCAGGCCGCCCGGCTTGTCCTTGAAGACGCGGTTGACGCGGGCGATGGCCTGCATGAGCCCGTGCCCGCGCATCGGCTTGTCCACGTACATCGTGTGGAGGCAGGGCGCGTCGAAGCCCGTCAGCCACATGTCGCGCACGATGACGATCTTAAAAGGGTCCTTGGGAGCTTTGAAGCGCTTGGCCAGAGCCTCGCGCCGAGGCTTGTTCCGAATATGCGGCTGCCAATGAAGCGGGTCGGAAGCCGAGCCCGTCATGACGATCTTGAGCGCGCCCTTCGCGTCGTCCTCGCTGTGCCACTCGGGGCGGAGCTTCGCGATGGCGTTATAAAGGTCCACGCAGATTCGGCGGCTCATGCAAACGACCATGGCCTTTCCGTCCATGGCCTCCAGCCGCCCCTCGAAGTGGTTCACGAGGTCTCGAGCGATCAGGCCGATCCGCTTTTCGGTGCCGACCACGGCCTCCAGCGCCGCCCATTTGCTCTTGAGCTTCTCCTTGCGTTCGACTTCCTCGCCTTCGGTCAGCTCCTCGAATTCCTGGTCGAGCCGCGGCTTCTCCTTTTCCTTAAGTTCCAGCTTCGCCAGGCGGCTCTCGTAGTAAATAGGAACCGTCGCGCCGTCCTGCACCGCCCGCTGGATGTCGTAGATGCTGACGTAATCCCCGAAGACGGCGCGTGTGCTCTTGTCGGTCAGCTCGATGGGTGTCCCTGTAAAGCCGATGAAGGACGCGTTGGGAAGGGCGTCGCGCATGTGCCGCGCGAAGCCGTCTATGAAATCGTACTGGCTCCGGTGCGCCTCGTCCGCGATCACGACGATATTCCGGCGGTCGGAGAGCTTCGGGAATGAGTCGCCTTTTTCTTCGGGCAGGAACTTCTGAATGGTGGTGAACACTACCCCGCCGGCGGCCACCTTCAACTGCTCGCGGAGTTGGGCGCGGTTCGCGGCCTGGAACGGCGTCTGCCGGAGCAGGTCCCGGCAACGGCTGAACGTTCCAAAGAGCTGGTCGTCGAGGTCGTTCCTGTCCGTGATGACGACCAACGTCGGGTTCTCCATGGCCGGGGTTGAAATAATCCGTCCCGCATAGAAGGCCATGGTCAGGCTCTTTCCCGATCCTTGGGTATGCCATACAATGCCGATCCGGCGGTCGCCGGCCTCGCCAGGCTCCTTTCCGGCGCCTCGGCCAGCGCGATAGACGCCAAGATGTTCCCCAACAAGGATCGTTTCTCGCGGCGGACGGCCGAGCGCGCGCAGGGTCTCCTCCACCGCCGCGTTGACCGCGTGGAACTGGTGGTAGCCCGCGATCTTCTTGACGAAAACGCCTCCCGCCTCTTCCTCAAAAACCGTGAAGTGGCGCAAGAGATCGAGAAGCCGCCGCTGGTCGAAAGCTCCTTTGAGCAGGACCTCGAGCTGCGGCATGGCCGCCGGGGCGAGATCGGCTCCATCAATGGTTCTCCACGGCGCGAATCTCTCCCGGTCGGCCGTCAGCGATCCGAGCCGAGCCTCAAGGCCGTCGGAGATCGCAAGCGCGCCGTTGTAGACGAATAGGGAGGGAATCTGCTGCTTGTAGGTTTCTAGCTGGTTGAAGGCCGTCCAGATGGTCGCGTTTTCATCGGCCGCGTTCTTCAGCTCGATAACGACGATGGGCAGACCGTTGAGGAACAGGATGATGTCCGGCCTTCTATTGTGCCGGCCTTCGATGGCCGCAAACTGGTTGATGGCGGCCCAGTCGTTGTTCTCGGGGATCTCGAAATCTACGATCCGAGCCTTATCGTGGACGATGCGTCCATCCGCGCGGTACTCCACGTCCACGCCATCCACGAGCAGCCTGTGAAATGCCCGGTTGTTTTGGATCAGGGATGCCGTCTGTGGGCGAGTGATCTTTCGGAAGGCGTCGTCGAGAGCCTCGGCGGGAATTGTGAGATTGAGTTTCGACAGAGCGGTCTTGAGGCGTTGAGGCAAGAGCGGGTCAGAGAAGCTCGCGCGCTCCGCGGCCGGTTCGCCGGGCGCAATGGTCGGACCGGAAACGACGGAGTAGCCCAGGCCTTGGAACCAGCCAAGGGCCGCTTCCTCGACCTCGGATTCGGCAAAGCGATGGCTCATTGATCGTTATCCTCTAAGAAATTCAGTATGAGTCGAACCAGCATTTCCTTTTGCGCCGGTTCGCTTTCGGCTACGAGGAGCGCCAGCGCGGCCACCGCATGATTGGTCAGCCGCGCCGCCGCATCCGACTCTCGCCAAAGGCCGTTGCGGCGGAGGTATTCCAGGAACAAGAGAGTTCCGATACGCTTGTTGCCGTCGGTGAATGGATGATCCTTGACGAGAAAATAGAGCAGATGCGCCGCCCGCTCCTGGGCGGTGGGATAAAGCGGCTTACCGTCAAAGGTCTGTTCAATCGTCGCGAGAATAGCGCCGAACTGATTCGAACGTTCCAGAGCGAAGAGTTCAGAGGTCTCGCCGCGAGAAGCGAGATGCTCGCGCAGCTGACTGACGGCTTCTCGCGCTTCGGAGAGAGTGAAAGAAGTTTTCGGAGAAACCGGCTTTCTTGGCGAGGCGGGTAGGCGGTTCTCGTCGTATTCTAACAGAAGGCGCCAAGCGGCGGCATAGCGCGCGATGAGGTCTAGGACGCCTCGCCCTTGTTCGCTTACCAGCTGATGCGCCGACAAGGTTCGCGAAAGAAGCGCCAAAGCGCTTTCTATTTCCGCGAGTCCCTTCTCCCCGAGCCGGCGCTCGTTGAGCGCGTAGCCGCGCAAGAGATGATTTTTAAGAACTTGGCTTGCCCAAATGCGGAATTGCGTTCCGCGCTTGGAATTGACCCGGTAGCCGACCGAAAGGATCATATCCAAGTTATAGGATTCTACAATGTAAGTTTTGCCATCCACCGCAGTATGTGCAAATTTTGCACATGCTGAATTTCGCTCAAGCTCTTTTTCCTTGAAGATATTGCGGATGTGTTTGGTGACTACAGAGCGTTCACGTCCAAAAAGCTTGGCCATCTGATCTTGGGTGAGCCAAACAGTGTCATTCTCCAAATGAACGTCGATCTGAATGTCGCCATTCGGCGCTCGATATAAAACAATTTCTCCTCCCGGAAAAGGAGAAACGGGCTGTTTAAATGTTTTTCGTTTCATGAAATTACCCCTGAACTTCCTCGACCTCGGGTTCGGTGAATACAAGACTCATGAGATGCCCGTTTTAAGAAAGTTTATAGTTTGAGTTGGTTCGGCGCAGACTCCTTCCATCCCGCCGCAAAAAACAGCCACGGGGCAGTTTTTATCCCCATACAAAAACTCAAACTGGCCGTTCTTCAAGGTTTCCGGCAATTTCAACCAGTTCTTCTCGCACCGATGCTGGGGATCTCGAAAGCGTAAATTACCGACGCGAAGAGTCTGCGCTAGTCTGCGCGGCCATTCATCGATTCTTCGTGCAAGAGTGCGCCTGGGACAGTCGGAATCCACCACCAAGACAGGGGGCCGTCTCTTGCGTCTTGCATACAGCATGGTTTTGAGCGCATTATTGACGTGCTCGTCCCCGAAGCCGTAGCCGCAGATCAGGATGGCGTCGGCTTCATGGACGTGCCGAGGCAACGTGCTGTAAAAAGTCAGGAAAGGATCTTGCTGGATTTGCTCCAGCTTCCAGCGACCGGCGACAAGGGTCGTCTGAAGCATTCTTTTGTTGTCGGTTGCGGTTGTCAGCAGGACATAGGAACGCACGGCGACATCGGCGAGGTCCCTCTTCCAGACGATTCTCCATCCAAATTCAGGGCTATCGGCGTGATTGTTTCCCTGTTCGAGATGGTGGTGGACGCTTCCATGGAGATGATAAATGAAGCGCCAAGCCGTGTGCCGATGAATCTCACTTGGCGCAAAATGACCGTCGGACAAGGACGAGAATGAGAAGCCTGTAAAGAAATCAGGGAGAGCGCTATAGGCCGCCGTATCGTAGTTGAGACTATAAATTCCGAGGTCGAATTCCTGGTCGAGTTTCTGAAAGAACCTCTTGTAAGTCTTGAAGGCTTCCGACTCGGCATCCAGCTTTTGGCACGCTTGCCGCATGTGCGCGGCCAATTTTTTAAAGATCGTTTGAAGCTGGCCCGAAACTTTGACGAAGTGGCAGGTCCCATCCGCGTCTTTCTGGCTCTTCTCGAAGTTGACGTCTTTAAATACATCGGCCCGGCGCAGCCATTGGAAGACGGGATCCCCACAGTTATTTGGAATAATCCCGTTCATGAGAGCGTGCATGTCACCGAGAAAATCCTCGTAATTGGACTTAAAATGCTCCCGCGAAAGCGGCGGCGCGGCATCGTAATAGTTCTCCCGATTTTTTCTCAGACGGCAATAATAATTCACGGCCCTGTTTTCGTCCGCCCATTCGCACGCCCAGTCGCCGACCTTTTTATCCAACTCCATCGCCGAGGGCATTCCCAGGCCGATGGAACTGCCGGCCCCTAACAACACCAATAGCTTCTTTTTCACGCCCGCAGCTCCCCCGAAATCAATTTCGGCAACAACGCGTCGCGGATGGCGGCGAGGGTACGGGCACATTTCTCGTTATTCTCGATAGCTTGGTCGATGGGATAAACCGTATGCTCGAATTTCTGGATAAGATTTGTGGGTGGGATGATGAGCCTGATTTGCTGGAAATCGTTCTTACGAATTGACCCGAAAACCGTTCCTTCCGCTTCAAAACGTCCGAACACTTCTTCAAGCGTCTGCATCCTGTAGAACGTGTAAGATCGACTGCCTGTTTTGTGACGGACCGCTGCCACGCCGCGTCCAATTGAGCATTTCACGGCGGCCATATTGATGTCCCCCACAGGGGCACGAACACTAACGAGCGTGTCACCGGGACACGCTAAGCGAGTTGGAGCTGTGCAGAAAATGCGATTCGTCGGATATCGAGGCCCAAAGTCAGCGCAACCTTGAAAAAAAGGCAGACCTTTGCCTTCTTCGTTGTAGGTATTGCCCGGTGGTGATTGTCCCATTATCAGCTCAAAGTCGTCACTGAACGCCCCAGCCTTCCAACCCTGCGGAATGCCGCTACTAACTGAGTTGACGAACCAGGACTTAAAGATCGCCCGAGCCATGGCTTCCAGCGTCCCGTTCATTCGGCGGTTCAGCTCGATCTTGTCGTCGAGGGAGCCTAGGATGTCGGCGATGGCGCGTTGCTTGGAAAGAGGGGGAAAGGCGACTTCAATGTTTTCGAGATCGCGTTTGGTTACATGCCCCAATCCTGTCGTTTGCTTATTGCGCGCGATACCAATGAAGTTGGGTTTTAGGTACTTCAGCAGATAATAGAAAAATGCCAGCTCCACATCTGCGATTGGCATCACTCGAAAGGAATGCTGATTTAGCCAACCGTCGGAGCCTCGCCACCAGAAGACGTCAATGGAGGTTTCAGGCTGTCCAGACCATGAGAACAGAAGATCACCCGCTCTAACGTGAACCGACTCGTCAAAGGTTTGCTCTGTGAACTTCGTTTGACCGGAAATCCCTCTCTTGATTTCAGCGATCTTTATAATGGGCTTGCCATATGGGCTAAACTGGATATCACGGAAGGCAAGGCCATTCACCCATTGGGCCAGTGAGTACAATGCTCGGCGCGTCCAATGCTCCGGGAACACTGGATGATACAGCCAGTTTTTTGTTCCAGCAGACTCCGCCGCTTCACTCTGCACGGCTGATCTTCTTTGGCGCTGAATGGTAAATGCGACCAGCTGCGGCATCCAATCCCCTTATCGGCAGCGGCTTTAATCCTGCCCCAGGGGCTAGACTTTCCCTGACTTGCATCGAATTAAAAATGGACGAGACATCCTTGGCATATGGATTTGGGATGAAAATAAAATCATGCCCCAGGATGTCTCGTCTTGTCTCAAAAATGTTGGCTGCGGAGTAAAGGACTCCGGCGATTCCGCTATTCTCCGGTTTGGTGAAGTGCGCGATCGGCGCTCCCAGTTTTATTTTTCCGATTTGTTGAAAGCCAACACCGATTGGGTCATGGGATTGGGGATCCAGCTGTAAAAACTGATCCCCCATCCCGAAAAGCATTCGAACAATGAACGGCGGCTGCCAAGTTTGAGGAACACTCTGTCCCCAAGCCCAAACGGAGTCTTGCAGCTGCCCGTTCAGCGCCCGCCAGCCGTTGAGCGCGATAACGTATATGTCTTCAGCTTGAACGATTCCGTCCCTCTGCTTTTTCTGAAAACCATTGATCTTGAGGGAAATCGCAGTTGCCAATCGCTGCATGGTCTGATTTTCAAAAGCGCTATTGAGGCCGCTCTCAAAATCATCTCCGGGCGGCGGCACTTTGTTGTGCTCCACCGTCGGCTCCCCGCAAGCGACGGCTTCGATCCATATTTTCTGGCCGTGCTTCTCGAAATTAAAATCCGGCTGACCGCTCTTGCCGCGATTTAAAGCGATGCCCGCGGTGGCAAAGGCTTTGGGCAAATAGAGCTCCCAAAATCGTTCATGGAAGTGCGCCTTGCAATCCCCATCAAACACCGCTTCCAGCAGATCATTGTCTTTGGAATGCTGCTTCAGCTCTTGCCACCATGTGCGGACAGCTTCAATTTGTCCCGGCAAATAATTTCTGTCTTCCGGCGGCGCTTCATTCCGGCAAATCCAACGATACAGCTCATCGTTGGTTGGAAGGCTCATTTCACTTTCACCCGCCATGCCGACGCCCCTTCGCTGCGGCGCTCTCGACCCGCTCCTCGATGAACCGCTCGTCGGACGCCTTCATGGGCGGTCCTCGCGGAGGAACCCGATTGGTCGAGGCTTCGGCTCCGGCAACGGCGGCGGATCGAGGATATCCATAACACGCCTGAGTATGTCCACGATGATGGTCTCATGGACATCCAGACGCTTCTTGAGCTCCCTTTCAAGCGCCGCGAGTTTAGGAGCCAAGTTCCGCGATTCGGCCAGCGTCGCGCGGATGCGCACGAACGCCCTCACCACGAATAGGCTCATCTGAACGGCCCGTGGGCTGCTGAGGATATTGGCCGCCATGACCGCCCCGTGCTCGGTGAAGGCATACGGCAAGGTTCGCCTGCCGCCGCGCCCTTTCTTTGACATCGCAAATTGCGATGTCAAACGTCCGAGCTCTCCAGGCGCAAGCCTGAACATGAAATCCTCGGGGAAACGATCCCGGTTTCGCTTAACCGCCTCGTTGAGTCGAAAGGTGGGGATTCCATAAATCCGTGCCAAGTCCGCGTCCAGCATGACTTTCCGGCCGCGAATCTCATGGATGAGGGTGTCAATGCGCGCCAATTCGGGAGACGGCGACTCCCGAATTGAAACCTCGCAAATCTTTTTGTTAGACGCCATAGCCGACCTTCTTAAGGTTCTCTCGGATGGCCGATTCCAGCTTGGCGGACTCGGCGAATTGCTCCTTGAGCTGGGCCGTGAGCCGTTCCATCTTTTTGTCGAAGGGCTCGCCGTCATCCTCGGCTTGCTCGGCCCCGACGTAGCGCCCCGGGGTCAAGACGTGCCCGTGTCGGCGCAGCTCGTCAAGCGGGACGCTCTTGCAGAAGCCGGGGACATCCTCGAATTTCTTCTTGGCGTCCTTGTCTCCCCGCCAAGCATGGTAGGTGTCCGCGATCCTGCGGATGTCGTCGTCCGTAAGCTCGCGGTGGACGCGGTCTACCATGGTTCCCAGCTTGCGAGCGTCGATGAAGAGAATCTGGCTCCTTCGGTCGCGGAACCGGCCGTTTTTCTTGTCGCGGGCCACGAACCACAAACATACCGGGATCTGGGTCGAGTAGAAGAGCTGACCGGGCATGGCCACCATGCAGTCCACGAGGTCGGCTTCGATGATGGCCTTGCGGATTTCGCCCTCTCCCGAGGTGTTCGAGGACATTGAGCCGTTCGCCATGACGAAGCCGGCGATACCCGCGGGAGCGAGATGATGGATGAAGTGCTGAATCCAGGCGAAGTTCGCGTTGCCAGCCGGCGGTACTCCGAATTTCCAGCGTTTGTCTTCGCGCAACAGCTCGCCTTTCCAGTCGCTGTCGTTGAAAGGAGGGTTTGCGAGTACGAAATCCGCCTTGAGATCGGGATGAACGTCGCGATGGAACGAATCGGCGTGCTCCGGCCCTAGGTTCGCGTCGATGCCTCGAATGGCCAGGTTCATCTTGGCCAGCCGCCAAGTCGTGTGATTGGACTCCTGGCCGTAGACGCTGATGTCGCCCACCCGGCCGCCGTGCTCTTCGATGAATTTTTCGCTCTGAATAAACATCCCGCCAGAGCCGCAGCAGGGATCGTAGACGCGGCCCTTGTAGGGAGAGAGCATCTCGACCAGAAGGCGAACCACGCAGCGCGGCGTGTAGAACTGCCCGCCCTTCTTGCCCTCGGCGCTGGCGAATTCCCCCAGAAAATACTCGTAGACGCGCCCAAGGATGTCCTTGGATCGGTTCTCCTTGTCGCCGAGGCCGATCGTGCCGATCAGGTCGATCAACTCGCCGAGGCGCTGCTTGTCGAGCGCCGGGCGGGCGTAATCCTTGGGCAAGACGCCCTTAAGCGTCTTGTTGTCGCGCTCGATAGCGACCATGGCATCGTCGATGAGCTTGCCGATCGATACTTGCTTGGCCTTGCCTTGGAGAAAGGGCCAGCGGGCGTCCTTTGGAACCCAGAAGATGTTCTCGGCCCGATACTCGTCCGGGTCCTCGGGGTTGGCCCCGCCCGATTTGTCGGCTGCGAGCTTGGCGTGCATCTCCTCGAAAGCGTCCGAGATGTACTTGAGGAAGATGAGGCCGAGCACCACATGCTTGTACTCGGCAGCGTCCATGTTGTTGCGGAGCTTGTCGGCGGCCTGCCAGAGCTTCTCCTCGAAACCGAGGGTGGCTCCGTTGCCGTTCCCTTTGATCATGCTCTTGTTCTTGGGCATCTCAGACTCGCTGGTATTTCTTGCCTTTGGCCTTCAGAACTTCATTCCGCAGAAAGAACCAGGCTTCGTGGCCGCCGAGCTGACCCCAGGGCTTAAGTTTGCCTTGCGCAATCCAGGAATAGATGGTCGGCCTGGTAATTTCTAGCAACCGACAGGCTTCTTGAGTGCTGACGATGTCTTCCGGTCGCATAGTGGGATATTCAACAAAAGTTTTACATATAGGTCAAAAATATAAGATGGAATTACCTTGCTTTCTCGGCGAAACGAAGGTATGAGTGTCCTCAATGGCTGCCGAGGATTCGCTCGTTGAATTTTCAAAATACTTGGAGCGCGAGATGGCGGCAGCGCGGGCGACCGTGGACGGCTACCGTTGTTCAGTCCGCGGCTTCCTGCGCCATCTGGCCGGGCGGGGCTTGCAGCCAGCCGACGCCTCGGCGAGAGATATTTCGGATTATTTGGGAGCCCAGGCGGCGCGGGGACTCAAGCCTGCGTCAGTCTTTAGCATCGGGATGGCCATCCGCGCCTTCTATCGGTTCATGGCCGCCAAGGGCTACGCTTCATCCAACCCGAGCCAAGAAGTCGCGCTCCCCAAATTCCGCTCCCGCGTGCCCGATCCGCTGACCGAGGAGGAGGTGGCCGCGCTGCTTTCTTGCCCGGGCGGGCGCTACGTCCAGGTCCGCGACTCGGCGATTCTTGAACTCCTCTATTGCGGGCTGCGGATCAGCGAGGCGCTCGGCCTCGAAGAGGGGCAAATCCATCTCAAGGACGGCTACCTGCGGGTCATCGGCAAAGGGACGAAGGCGCGGCTGGTCCCGATCGGCGGGCGGGCCCGCGACGCCCTCGCCCGGCATCTTGAGGCCCGGAGCGCGCGGTTTGGGAACGCTCCGGGCCCCTTATTTCTTTCCCATCGCGGGCGGAAACTGTCGCGGGGAGCCTTTTGGCACCGGCTGAGGCAACGCGCGAAAAGCGCCGGAATCCGCAAGCCCGTCCACCCGCACCTTCTGCGCCATTCTTTCGCGAGCCACCTCCTTTGCCGCGGGGCGGACCTCAAATCCTTGCAGGCAATGTTGGGCCACCAAAGCCTCTCCACGACCGCGATCTACCTGCACTTAAATCCCGGCCGGCTCATCGAAGTCTGCCGCGCCGCCCACAGCGCGGTCTCCGTCGGGCCGTCAGCAGTTTAAACGGATTATGGACACGGCCCAGGGGATGGCGTAATCTATGATCATGCCCGCAAACGAAATTCAGTCGTAACGCCTTAAGCGCTATCGAACGAGTCGAGGCGCTGTCTTTCCGGCCCGCGCGGCCGGGGAGGCGGCGCCTTTTTTGTCGGGCAAGGATAAAGATGAGGAGGACGATGCGATGCGCAGCGTGAAATTCGCAGGACCCGCCGAACCCTTCAGGACCCGGGACTTCTGGCTCGCCGCGGCCCTGCTCGCCTCGGGCCAAAAGCTCGACACCCTGGATTGGCGAGACGGCCGCGCCTATTTCGTTTTCCAAGATCCCGGCCGCCTGCGAGCGGGCGGCCGAGGCCTATTGGCGCGGGGAACTGCGCGTCGCGGCCAAGGGCTTCGCGGACTCCCTGCGGACCCTCAAGGACCGACTTTACGGATCGCGGCCATGAGCCTGGGTCGCGCGCTGGCCCTCGTCGACCGGGGATGGGCGGTGTTTCCCGTCGCGCCCGATTCCAAGCGGCCGCTGACCTCGAACGGCTTTAAGGACGCGAGCAAGGACAAGGCAAAAATCAATCAGTGGTGGTCCCGCGAGCCCGCGCCCAACATCGGCGTAGCCACGGGCGAGGTTTCCGGCATCGGGGTCATCGACGTCGACGTCAAAAACGGCGTGGACGGCAATCGGTCTCTTAAGTCGCTGGGCTACCTGCCGCCGACCTTGACCGCACGGACCCCCAGCGGAGGCTTTCACCTCTATTTCCGCATCTCGGAGCCGCTTTCCTCCCGCATCGGCCTTCTTCCCGGCGTGGATTTCAAGTGCTCGGGCAGCTACGTTCTCGCGCCGGGCTCCCGAATCGGCGGTAGGGATTACGAATGGATCAACGCCCAGGCCGGCCTCGCCTGCCTGCCCGCGGCCGTGTCGTCCCTGGTCAAAAGCGGCGCTCGCGGCGCTTCCGGCAATCCGACGACTCCGCCGGTTCAAGGCGTGATTCCCGCGGGCGGCCGAAACATCGCCCTGGCGAGCCTCGCCGGCGTCATGCGCAGGAAGGGGATGGAGGCCGATGAGATATCCGCCGCGCTCAAGGCCGTCAACGCCAAGCGCTGCAGCCCGGCCCTTCCGGAGGCCGAGGTGGAAAGAGTCGCGACGAGCATTTCGAGATACCCCGCCGCGCAAGCGCTCAGCGCCGACAGCGTCGCCCATCCGAACCCCGCCGGAGACGGCGCTCTTATTGAGGAAGAAGAGCCCATGCCTCCGGGCTTTACCGACGACGCCCTGGCCCTGGAGTTCACCGCCCGCTACGCCAAGGACTGGCGCTACGTGGCGAACTGGGGCTGCTGGCTTTTGTGGAGCGGCAAGCGCTGGGCCAAGGAAACGACGCTCAAGGCCTTTGATCTCGTCCGCCGGGTGTGCCGCGCCGCCGCCGCGCGCTGCCAAAAGCCCAAGATCGCGGCCAAGGTCGCCTCGGCTCCCACGGTCGCGGCCGTCGAGAAATTGGCCCGCTCCGACCGCGCTCACGCGGCCACGGCCGAGCAATGGGATTCGCAACTCGGGCTTCTCAACACCCAGGGCAGCGTGGTCGACCTTCAAACCGGAGAAATCAGACCGCATAAGCGCGAGGATTACTTCACCAAGATCGCCAGCGCCGCGATCACCCAGGCCGTCCTGGACGCGGAGCTCTCGAGCCTCTGCCCGAGTTGGCTGCGCTTTCTCTCCGACATAACCGCCGGGGACGAGGAGTTCCAGAGGTATTTGGCCCGCTTGGCCGGCTACTGCCTGACCGGCGAAACCGGCGAGCACGCCCTGGGATTTCTCTACGGCACCGGGGCCAACGGCAAATCGGTTTTCCTCAACACCCTGGCCGCGGTCTGGGGCGACTACGCGATGACGGCGGCGATGGACACGTTTTTGGAAACCAAGAACGACCGCCATCCGACGGACCTGGCGGGGCTGCGCGGGGCCAGGCTCGTCGTTTCCATCGAGGTGGAAAAGGGCCGGCGCTGGGCCGAGTCTAAGATCAAGAGCATGACGGGCGGGGATACCATCTCGGCGCGCTTCATGCGCCAGGACTTCTTCGAGTACAAGCCGCAGTTCAAGCTCCTCAAGGACCTCGGAAAGAAACTGCTTGCGGAGCGCGACGGGATTTTGAGATGGGCCGTCGAGGGCTGCCTGGAGTGGCGGCGCGTGGGCCTCAGGCCGCCGCCCTGCGTGGTCTCGGCCACGGAGGAGTATTTCGAGGCCGAGGACGGCCTGGGCCGCTGGATCGCGGAGGCCTGCGTCGCGGATTTAAGCGCGAAGGCCAAGACCACGGAGCTCTTCGCCTCGTGGAAGCAATGGGCCGAGCGCGCGGGCGAGTTCCCCGGTTCCCTGAAGAGCTTCTCCCAAACGCTCTCCAAGCGCGGCTTCCGCAAGCTGCCGGGCAGGCACGCGGCCTTCATCGGCCTGGCCTTGGCCGAGGGCGAGCGGCAGGAGGATATGTTGTGAGAAACCCTCTCTTTCTTGCCGGAGCCCGCAGGGATGTCAGGGATTCCTCGTTATGGACGTTGATACGCGTGACGCGCGCGCCCGACGTGCCAAAGGCGCGCATCCATGACATCCCTGCAAGAAGAGGCGGCGCGGCGGCTATTTTGCGTCGGGACGATGGATTCGGCGTCCAAATAAGCCGGAGACGCGGCTTGTCCGCGATGGGCTCCCGTCGAGCCTCGACCGGCGGGGAGGCGCGAAAGGGCTCAAAAAGGCACCTGGGCGGCCCGAAAGGCGACGGTTCGAGGGCGGCTGCGACGGGAGAGCCGCGGGCCGGCACGCGCGGCCGGAGGCGCAGAACGCCGCAGCACGGCGCAGCGCCCAGTGGACACAATGCCCCATTATGTCCAGCTCCGCCCGTCGGGAAAAGCGCGGCAAGGCGGGCCGGAGAAAAGCGTAAAAATGAGGCCCTCAAAGCCGCAAGCTCCCTTTTTACGCAATTTGCGTCGGTTTCAGTCCCAGCTCCGGACGCGCCGAGTCCTCGGCCCCTAAAACCAGCAAAGGAGAAATGACCCATGGACAACAATAGCGGCGTGCTCGTGAACATTCTGCGCGACAATCCCTCCAGGCTCTCGGACCATGATCTTCTGTTTTTGGACTACATGATCCACAATGCCTGGAAGAACAAGCGCGACGGCGGCGTGGTGCGATTTCCGCCCTTCAGCTTCGAGTTCCTGGCCGAACTCCATCTCCTCATCAAGCGGGAGATGTACCGCCGCTGCTTCAGGCACTTGATCACGGACGAGCTCGACGCGCACAGCTCGTTTCTGGACCAGCAGAGGCGCACGGTCGCGGTGGGCTTTGCCGGGCGCATCGAAGGCATTCCTCGTGATTAAGTCGCCCCAGAGCCCTCAGGAGCGGCCGGACGCGCTCGGGGGAAGGGAAAGGCGGCTGCTCGCCAAGTACCCGCTGCATATTTGCCTCATGGTCAAGGCCGCGGCGAAAGCGCTCGATGAGGGGCGGGCCGAGATTCGGGACGGGGTTTTAGTCCTTCGCCCGACGGAAGATTCATCCAAGAAAGGACTGGATTTCGGGGCGAACACCTTGTAAGTTCATGATGTCCGGAGGATAGGCGACCGCATGTTTTTCAAGGCGAGGCAGGAAGAAGAGGCGGGAAAGGAAGTGGCCCAGCGGGGCGTGATCTACGCCCGCTATTCTTCCGACATGCAGGAGACCTCGGAGTCGATCGAGGTGCAGCTGAAGGAGTGCGAGAAATACGCCCTTGAGCACAACGTCGTTCTCGTCAGGGAGCCCTTCATCGACCGGGCCCAGACGGGAACCTCCACCCAAAACCGAAAGGCCTACCAAGAGCTCCTCGGCCTGGCCCAGACCCCGGAACGCGACTTCGACGTGATCCTCACTTTCCACACCTCGCGCTGGGGACGTGGCATCGAGAGCGAGATCGACGAGTATCTCATCGAGAAGTGCGGAGTCAAGATCATCTCGGTGAGCCAGCCGTTCACGGCCAGCGACGCGATCGAGTCCGTTTTCATGAAGGGCATCATCCACAAGATCGACGCCTATTACTCGATGCAGACGAGCAAGTACACGCATGCCTATCAGTCCGCAAACGCGCGCAACGGGTTCAAGAACGGCGGCTGCGCGCCCGACGGCTACCTCATCGAGCCCGTCTCCACCGGCAAGCGCGACAAGCACGGCAAGGAGAAGATGAAGGCGCGGCTTGCGCTCGATACGAGCCCGGGCAAATTCGACCTCACCGACCAGCCCCGGCATAAGCTGCCGGAATTCGCATTCATGAACGCCTATCAGGGTCGGGGCTTGCGTTGGCTGGCCAAGGAGGTTTATCGCTTGGGGTGGCGATGCCGCTACACGAGCGAGCAAATCTCCGCCAGCACGATCCGGATGTGGCTCATCAATCCGGCGTACACGGGCTACATGATTTGGAACCGCGTGAAGTTCATGAGGAAAAACGGCAAGCGGGTGAATCGGCCCAATCCGATCAGCAAGTGGGTCTACTCGGAGCAGGCCGCGCATCCCGCCATCGTCTCGAAGGACCTGTTCGAGGCGGTGGCTGATAAATTTATGCGGAGGCTGGGACGGGGCAAGGGCAGGCCTCGCGCCGATGGCGTGAACGGCGACAGTCCCAGAGGCAGCGTCCGCTATTTGGTCAGCGGTCTCATGGAGTGCGGTCTTTGCGGAGCCAGTTACGTGGCGGGCCAGAACAAGCGCCAGGACAAGAACGCCGTGCAGGTCTACATGTCGTGCAACACCAAGATGCGATATGGGAAGAAGAAGTGCCCCAGCGTCAACATCAACCTGGCGTCGGCCGAGGGCGCGGTCATGGACGCCGTGCTCAACCGCCTTCTCAACGAGGCCGAGATCAAGCAGTTCATCGAGGCCTTCAACGAATACATTCAGGAGGACACCGGCCAACTGGGCGATGAGGTCGCGGCCGTGGTAAAGCAGAAAGCCAAGCTCGAGCGCGAGGTCGCCAACATCAAGCGGGCGATCCTGGACGGAGCGGACTCGGTCCTATTCGCCAGGGAGCTTCAGGAGCGCAAGAAGACGTTGGACGAGCTGCAGCCCAAACTCGCGCTCATCGAGGGAGCCGGAGCGATCCCCAAGCTCGAGTACGATCCCACCAAGCTCGGGTTCTGGACGGCCAGTCTTCGGGAGTTCATCGCGAAGGCCGAGTTTGACCAGCGGCGGGAGCTGGTGCGGCGCTTCGTCAAGAAGGTCGTCGTGCGCCCCGACAAGACGGCCCTAATGACTTGGGACCTCCCCGCCGTCGCCGGCTTCTTCGACGGTGAGGAGGTCCCAGGCGGAACCCTCGACTTGAGGGTATTGAGGTTAAATGGTTGCGGGGGCTGGATTTGAACCAGCGACCTCAAGGTTATGAGCCTTGCGAGCTACCGGGCTGCTCTACCCCGCGCTGTTATCATAGCAAAAGCCGGGGCGAAAAACACGGGACTTTGGCACGGTTTTCGGGGGGAAGGTCGCGCTTCGCTCCCCGCCCTACCGCGGGTTCGCGGTCCGCCGAACCTTGGAAGCGGCCGACGACGACGCGCCGCCGCCCAGCGCTTGGTCAAGCATCGCCCCAAGGCGCACGCCCGCCATCTCGAGGCGCCGGTAGACGATCGGCCGCATCCGGGCCTGGTAGTCTTGGCCCATCGTCCCGCCGTCCGCGTCGTAGGCGGGATAGATCGCGTTCTTGGCGATCGCGAAGCTCTCCATCGCCGCGCTTGAGGCCATGTCCCCTTCGCTCCAGCTCCCCACGTCCTTGCCCGCGATGTCCGCCTCGAGTTGCCGGGCGAGCGCTTTGACGTCCGTGTTTTGCGCCTCGGACCTGGTCTCGATGAGATCGTCCCAGACGTAGTGCAGCTTCATCGGGGCGCCATTGAGGGTGACCGCCTCCTCATTGCCGCCGTAATCGCTCCGCCCATCCGGCAGCATCCTTTCGGCGCAGTGGAGCGGCTGATGGGAGTCGCCGACGAAATGAACGAGGAACATGAGAGCCCTCCGCCGGTCCCGCGCCGCCGCCGACGAGTCGGAAAGCGTCTTAAGGTCGGCGCCGATCTGGCCCGCCACGCAGTCCTGGCCCGCCGAGGGAGAATTGGGATTGTATTGCGAGGCCGTGCGCGTGCAATAAGAGGAAAGGTCGGAGACCGAGGGATCGTCGGACACCGGAATGTTGATGAAATGCCAGGCGGACGTCGTCCTGTCCGGAGACAACGTGCCGATTCCCGGGCAGACGAAGGAAGTCTTCGCGTCGCGCAGCTCATCGGCGCAGCTCGCGATTTGATCGAGCGTCGTCCGACCGATGAGGGCGGAGAGGGCCCGCTGAGCCGCCGGGCTCATCCGGCTCTGGGCGATCAACGCTATCACGGCATGGCCTTCGGGTCCCCAAGCCGCGGCCGGCCCCGCCATTCCCGACGCCAACGCCGCGAGAAAGGCGGCAGCCAAGGCGAGCCTTCGACCGCGACGCCCCATATCCCTTTCCCTCCCTTCTTTCCGCTCCCCGCTTTCGGCCGGACGAGGATGAGTCTAACATAAAGGCCGGTCTTGTCAATGCCGCCGCTGCCGCCTGCTGCCGCCGCGCGGCGAATTTTTGTATTGATTTTTCCGCCAAGACCCCTTAAGGTTCTATTCAAGTACGCGCACGCGAGCGCGGGAGGCCATCCGTGGAAACCGTCTATTCCAGCGGCGTCATGCAAGGCGGCATCGTCGACGCCTTGCTCGTCCATCCCTACTGGTATTTCTTCCTCATCGCGATTCTGGCGGCCGCCGGCGTCATATGCTTCCTTCGCTGCGCGGGCTTGATCAAAAGCTGCCCCCTCTGGCCCATGCCTTTCCTCAAAGGCCCCGCCTCGGCCCGGAATCCAAGAATAGACCCTTCCGCCTAAGCGCCCTCGCGCTGTCTTGTTCCAAGAAACTGATATACTCCCGTCATGGCCGCTTATTACAAGAAACGCCGCCGCAACCAGGGACCCAACAAGAACGAGGCGAAGGTCGCCCGCGCGCATAGGGCCGAAAGCTCCGCGCGGATGGCCGGAGTCCTGGGGGCGCGCTTCCCCTCCATCAAGCGCCTGACGATCCATCTGACATTCCTCGACCGGCAGCGCGCCCTCGAGGAGAAAGACCTCTCGATGAGCCCCCAGGAGGCCGCCACCTTTTCGCTCCCGTGCCCGGGGCGCTGCGGGCGCGGGCATTTCGATATCGCCGCCAAGATCGCCGAAGCCGTCACGGGGCGGCTCCCCCTTTTCGAGTTCAGCCTTCCCTGCGCGGAACCCTTCTACAGCGCCAAGGCCGAGCCCTGCGGCTGCGATTTGAAGGGCCGCATGCAGATTGATTATTTCCCGGCTGCCGCCGATGTCGCCGGGGCCGAATCGTCGTAAGGCGCCGTCAGCGCAGGGCCGTCGTCTCGAGGATGATCAGCACGATCCCGATGATCGAGCCGCCGGCGATTCCCCCCGCGCAGAGCGTCTCCTGGTTTTCCACGAAGGCGCGGTAGGCCAGGCTTTTCGGATCCTTTAAAAACTCGCCGCAAAGCCAGAAGAAGAAAGCCCCCAAGAACATCGCCAACGAATCCGAGAAAGGAAGGACGAAGGCGAGGCCGAGGCCCACCGGCGAGAGCGGGATGCGGCCGCGAGTCTTGATGTTGGCGACCTCCAGGGCGATCCCCAGGACCGCGCCGACAAGGATCGCGAGCCTCGCCGTCGGATGGAGAAAATGGAGCCCCTTCGTGAGCACTTCGGCGACCGCGCGCCAGACCTGGGCGGAGGGCATCGGGAGCTTGTCCGACATCAGCAGCGAGAGATCCCCATGAATCATGAGATTGAACACGGGAACCGAAACCGCCGTCCCGGCGAGAATCCCCAGGACGTGCCCGAGCGCCTGATGCCGGGGTTTGCCGCCCAGCATGTAGCCCGGCTTGATGTCCATGAGGAGATTCGAGGCGGAGGATGAGACCTCGCTCGTGATGCAGGCGGTCATGAGATTCGTCGTGACGTTCCCGGGAGCGAGCCCGCTGTAGGTGAGCTGCGTGAGCTTCCCCAGCGCGCCCACGGGCGTGATCGAGGTGAGCCCGGTCGAGTTGACGGCGATGAGGGTAAAAACGAAGACGAGCGGGACGGAGATGGCCCCCAGCCACCACGAGATCCCGAAGAACTCATGGCCCGCCCAGACGGTGATGGCCCCGATGACGGGGATGCCGGCGAAGGAGATCCAGAGAGGAAGCTCCACGTCGCCCAGGACGTCCTCCGCGCGAGCGCGGCCGCCGTCGAGAACCTTGCGCAGCGATTCGACGATGACGGCGGGCTTGGAGAGAAAGGAAGCCAGGGAGGCCGTGGTCATCATCGCGACGCCGCCCCAGAGCGCCCACATCGTGATGTTCTTGAAGCCCGTGCCGTGGATGACGCCCGCCTTGATGAGCGGCGGCGCGAGAAGCCCGTAATTGACGATCGCGCCGACGAGCAAGGAAACTCCCGTCTTGATCCCCATGATCCCGCCGGCCGCGACCATCACGATCGAGCTGTCGAATTGAATGGTGAGGTTTTGCAGCGGAATGCCGAGAATCTCGGGCGTCCACCAGCGGTAAACAAAGCCGTCCCAAAAAGCGGGCAGCCGCGCCCACTTGAGATGCAGGGCCGACATCACCTTGCCGTCGCGCATCGTCTCGATGACGGCCGAGAGCCCGGCTCCGATCGCGAGCAGCTTCGCCTTGAACATCCCCTCCGCTCCTTCCCCCTCATGGAGATGGCTCATGACCACCCCCGCGGCGAAGCCCTCGGGAAAAGGCAATTGCTCGTCGTTGATGAAGCGCTTCTTAAGGGGAAAAGCGAAAAGCACGCCCAGGACGCCCAAAAGCGCCATCCAGATCATCGTGTGCTGCCACGGGACCGTGCGGTTCGTCACGACCATGTAGGCCGCCAGCGACGAGACGAGGGGCGAGGTGACGTAGCCGGCGCTCGTCGCGATCGACTGCATGGCGTTGTTTTCAAGCAGCGTCATCTCGCTGCCCAGGCGAAGCTTGGAGAGGATCTTGAACAACGCGAAGGAAAGGATGACCGAGGAGATGCCCACCCCGAGCGTCCAGCCGGTGCGGATGCCGACATAAAGGTTCGTCAGGCAGAGAGCCCCGCCCAGGAACATCCCGGTCAGGGCGGAGCGCGCGGTGAGCTGGGGCATGTCGCCCCGGTAGACGCTCTCGCGCCACCAGCGGTCCTTCTCGGCCAGGCTCCACGTGCGCACCTGCTCGGGCGTCAGTTCGTGGATGGCCATGATTGGGCGGGGCGCGCCGCCTATTATACCCTTCTAGAAAAACTGGATGATGTCGACGCTGAACGTGTATTGATCCCGTCGGGTCCCGTCGTCGTACGGGGTCGGCCCATTAAAGGCGCGCTCGTAGCGCAGCTCGGGGCGGATTTCGGTCAGGGCCGTCAAGTCATGCGTCACGCCGACCGTCCAGCTCGCGTACTGCGTCGCGAAGCCGGTCCGCTCGCCGTCCACGTCGTCAAGCCAATCGTTGCGAACCGACAAAAAATCCTTCGATCCGAGCTTGTACTCCGTGTAGTTGACCGCCCCCCACTCGCGCGACATGCCGGGCAAGGGAGCGCCGCAGCCTCCGCCGCCGAAGGCGGTGACCGGCCCGAAATTGCAGGTTCCCCCCAGCACCGCGTCCCACTGGTCCATGTAGTAGCCTTCCGTTTCGGTGAAAAAATCCCTCGTGAATCGGTGGCTCCAGGTCATGTTGAATTCCTGGAGATTGTCGTGGTTGGCCGTGAACTTCCCGTTGTTGAAGGAGGTCGCGCCGCCCCATAGGGAATTATCGTCGTCCGGCGAGACCCAACGGAGCAAGGCCTGTCCCGTCGGCTGCGCCGCGGGAGCCCAGGGCGCGATGTCGCCCCCGGCGTTGACGCCCAAGAGAGTCGACCAGTGATCATTGAGCTTCGTTTGGATGGTGACGCCGGTCTGGGTGTACTCATCAAAAGTAAACATCAAGGAATGCGTGTAAAGAAGATTGGAAGGAGCCGTTTGCGCCTCGATATCCGCCGGCGAAATGTAGCGGCCTATCGTGACGATCGACCCTTCTCCGACGGCCGGCAGATAGAGCTGGGCGTTGGCGATGAGCGGGTCGAAACCATAAAGCTTGTTCTCCTCCAGCAGCTGCTGGCTGAAATAGCCTTGGGCCGTGGTATAGCGATAATCCATGCCATAGAGGCCGGTGAAATTGAACCCCCAGTCAAAATGATCCGTTTGAACCGTGTCCGGCGCCCGCATGACCTGAAGCACCGCCTGGTCGAGCTGGACGGAGTTGGGAACGATGTCGTAGGACATCGGCTGGTTGGAGCGCTTCGAGCTGCTGGCGTTGTATCCGACGTCCGCCCAGCCGGAAATGGAGATTTGATGGCTTTGGAGCCAATCCGAATGCCGCCAAAGAAAGTCGTTGAGGGGCGAATTCGGGGCGGAGCTCGAGACTCCGATCGTCGGACCCAAGTATTCCGTCTGGGGGAAAATGGAATCGTAGGGAGCCGGCAGCGCCCGGGGGCTGGCGCCGGCCTCCTGGGCGCGGGCCGCATTCGGAGCCGCCCACATCAGCAAGAAGGCCGCCCAAAACGGCATCAGCGCGCTCCTGGCCGCCCCAAACCATCGAGGTCGAGATTCAACTCCAAAACGTTGACGCCGGGCTCCCCCAAAACGCCCCAAAACCGGCCGCGCGTGTGCCGCCCGACGGCCGCCATGACGTCGGCGAGCCTTAGTCCGCGAGCCGCCGCCACGCGGAACGCTTGGTAACGAGCCGCCGCGAGGCTGATCTCGGGATCAAGCCCGCTTCCCGAAGCGGTGACCATGTCCACGGGAACGGGAGAACGATGGGCGGGATCGGCTCGCCTCAATGCCTGGACGCGCTCCGCGACGGCCTTGAGCAGGCCGGGGTTCGTCGGCCCCAGATTGGAGCCCGCGGACGAACCCGCGTTATAGGGCGGAACCGTCGCGGAGGGGCGGCCCCAGAAATAGCGCGGGCTCGCGAACGGCTGCCCGATCAACGCGGAGCCGACCACTTTCCCTTGGCGCCACAGAAGGCTGCCGTCGGCCCGGCGCGGGAAAAGGACGCGGGCCAATCCCGTGATCGCGAGGGGGTAGACGAGCCCCGTCAAAAGGCTCAACGCCATGACGGAACGAATCGCGATCAACGCCTGCCGCGGATACATGTCAGGCCCTATGCAATCCGACGAGAATCATGTCGATGAGCTTGATGCCGGCGAAGGGCGCGAGGACGCCGCCCAAGCCATAGATCAGAACATGGTCCCTCAGGAGCCTGCTTGCCGGGACGGCGCGGTATTTTACCCCGTGCAAGGCCAGCGGCAGGAGAAAGAGGATGATGAGGGCGTTAAAGATCACGGCCGAGAGGATCGCGCTTTCGGGCGTCGCTAGGCGCATGATGTTGAGGGCCTTTAAGGCCGGGTAGGTCGTCGCGAACGCCGCGGGGATGATGGCGAAATACTTCGAGACGTCGTTGGCGACGCTGAAGGTCGTCAGCGCCCCGCGGGTGATCAGAAGCTGCTTTCCAATCTCCACGATCTCAATCAATTTGGTGGGATTGGAATCGAGGTCCACCATATTGCCCGCTTCCTTGGCGGCCTGCGTCCCCTGGTTCATCGCCACCGCGACGTCCGCCTGGGCGAGAGCCGGGGCATCGTTGGTCCCGTCCCCGGCCATGGCGACGAGCCGCCCCTCCTTCTGGGTCTCCCGGATGAGGCTCAGCTTCGCCTCGGGCGTCGCCTCGGCGAGGAAGTCGTCCACCCCGGCTTCCGCCGCGATCGCCGCGGCCGTCATCGGATTGTCCCCCGTGATCATGACGGTCTTGATTCCCATGCGCCGCAGTTCGGCGAAGCGCTCGCGGATGCCGCCCTTGACGATATCCTTAAGATACACGACGCCCAGGACCTGGCCGCGGTCGGCGACGGCCAGCGGCGTCCCCCCCTCTTTGGAGATCCGTTCGACCGCGGCCCGGACCTCCGCGGGAAAGATCCCGCCCTGGCCTTTCACATAGGCTTCCACCGCATCGGCGGCGCCCTTGCGGATCTGCCGGCCGTCGCGGAGATCGACGCCGCTCATGCGCGTCTGGGCGGTGAAGGGGACGAAACGAGCCCCCAGCTCGTGGACGTTCCTTTGGCGCAAACCGTAGCGCTCCTTCGCCAGCACCACGATGCTGCGGCCTTCCGGCGTCTCGTCGGAAAGAGACGAAAGCTGGGCCGCGTCGGCCAAAGACTCCAGGGAAACACCCTCCGCCGCAAGCAAGGAGACCGCCTGCCGGTTTCCAAGCGTGATCGTTCCCGTCTTGTCGAGGAGAAGAACGTCCACGTCGCCCGCCGCTTCGACCGCCCGTCCCGACATCGCGATGACGTTCGCCTGGATCATCCGGTCCATCCCGGCGATCCCAATCGCGGCGAGGAGCCCTCCGATCGTCGTTGGGATGAGGCAGACCAAAAGCGCGATCAGCGCCGTCACCGTGACGGGAGAGCCGTGTCCGGCCCGCGAGACGCTGTAGAGGGAGAAAGGAAGCAGGGTCGCCGTCGCGAGCAGAAAAATGATGGTCATTCCGGCGAGCAGGATGCTCAACGCGATCTCGTTGGGGGTTTTCTGCCTCTTCGCTCCCTCCACCATGTCGATCATGCGGTCAAGGAAGGTCTCGCCGGGGTTCACGGCGACGCGCACCACGATCCAGTCCGAGAGGACGGTGGTTCCGCCGGTGACGGAGCTGCGGTCCCCGCCGCTTTCGCGGATCACGGGAGCGCTCTCCCCCGTGATCGCCGCCTCGTTCACCGAGGCCACGCCCTCGATGACCGTGCCGTCCATGGGGATGATGTCTCCCGCCTCGACGAGCACCACGTCCCCCTTGCGAAGCCGGCTCGCGGGAACGGCGACGGGGGCCTCCCCGCGGCGTCCTTGCGCGAGAAGCTTCGCCGGGGTTTCCTTGCGCGCTTGGCGCAGCGTCGCCGCCTGGGCCTTGCCGCGTCCCTCGGCGACGGCTTCCGCGAAATTGGCGAAGATGACGGTGAACCAAAGCCACAGGCTCACGGCCAGGATGAAGCCCGACCGCATCTCTCCGCGGCCGAGGACGGCCTGGAGCCAGAGGGCGGTCGTGATCACGCTTCCCGTCTCGACGACGAACATCACGGGATTCTTGAGCTGATAACGCGGGTCGAGCTTCCGAAACGCCTCGGCGGCCGCCGGGAAGATGATCGCGGGGTCGAGCAAGGGCCTGGCCCTCGCGGGGCGGCTCACGATCCCCTCCCGGCCATCATCAGATGCTCCGCGATCGGCCCCAAGGCGAGCGCGGGGAAAAAAGTGAGCGCCCCGACCATGACGACGATGCCCACGAGGAAAAAGACGAAGAGCGGCGTGTGCGTGGGAAGGGTCCCGGCGCTCTCCGGGACGCTCTTTTTGCGCGCGAGAGAGCCCGCCATCGCGAGCACGGGCAGCGCGATCCAGTAGCGTCCGAAGAACATCGCGAGCCCGAGCAGCGCGTTGTAGAAAGGGGTGTCGGCGCTCAAGCCGGCGAAGGCGCTGCCGTTGTTGTTGGCGCAGGAAGAAAAGGCGTAGAGGATCTCGGAGAAGCCGTGCGGTCCTGGGTTGGAGACTCCTGCGCGGCCGGCCGCGCAGGCCGCCGCGACCGCCGTTCCCAAGAGCGCGCAAGCCGGCGAGACGAGGATGCCGATCGAGGCCATCTTCATCTCGAAGGATTCGATCTTCTTGCCGAGGTATTCCGGCGTGCGCCCCACCATGAGCCCGGCCAGAAAGACCGCGACCACGGCGTAAAGAATCATCCCATAGAGCCCCGAGCCCACCCCCCCGTAGACCACCTCGGAAAGCTCTATCAGCGCCATGGGGACAAGCCCGCCCAGCGGCGTGAAGGAATCGTGCATGGCGTTCACGGAGCCGTTTGAAGCGGCGGTCGTCGCGGCCGCCCAGATGGCGGAGCTCGCGATCCCGAATCGCGTCTCCTTCCCCTCCATGTTCCCGCCGGCCTGCTCCGGCGCCGCGCGCTGATCGACCCCCAGGGCGGCGAAGGCGGGATTCCCTCCTTGCTCGCTGGCGACGCCAAGCCACAGCAGGGGGATGAAAATGATCGTCATCGCGGCCAGAAGCGCCCAGCCCTGGCGGACGTCCCCCGCCATCTTTCCGAAAGTGAAGCAAAGCGCGGCGGCGATCAGCACCAAGGATTCCATCTCAAGAAAATTCGAGAGCGGGGTCGGGTTCTCGAAGGGGTGCGCCGAGTTCGCGTTGAAAAAGCCTCCCCCATTCGTCCCCAATTGCTTGATCGCGATCTGCGACGCCGCGGGGCCAAGCGCGATCGTCTGCTCGGCTGGGGGTTGACCCCGGGAATCCTTGGCGATCTCGATCATGGATGCGGCCGCATACGGCCGGAGCGTCTGCACGACTCCCTGCGAGACGAGAAGGACGGCCAGAACCGCCGACAAGGGAAGGAGGATATAGACCACGCCGCGGATCATGTCCGCCCAAAAATTGCCGATCGTGGCCGACTGCCGCCTCACGAAGCCTCGAATCAAAGCCGCCATGACGGCCATGCCGCCGGCCGCCGAGACGAAATTCTGGACGGTCAGCCCCAGCATCTGCGTGAGGTAGCTCATCGTGGTTTCGCCGCCGTAGCCCTGCCAGTTCGTGTTCGTCGCGAAGCTTATCGCCGTATTAAAGGAAGAATCGGGAGAAACAGCGGCCATCTTCATGGGGTTGAGCGGCAGGCGATGCTGCAACCGCTGGAGAGCGTACAGCGCGAAAAGTCCCGCCGCGTTAAAGAGAAGCTTCGCCGCGGCGTAGCCTTGCCAGCTCATCTCCTCGACGGGATCGACGCCGCAGAGCCGATAAAGCCCCCGTTCCAAGGGCGAAAGCAGTCGAGCCGACCGCGGGACGCGCCCTTCGTAGATTTCCGCCATGTACGCCCCCAACGGCTTGACGCAGGCGAGGAAAACGGCGAGGTAGACCGCGCACTGGAGAAGATCGTCGGCGTTCATTAAAAAAGCTCGGGCTTGAGCAGCGCGACCAGCAGATAGACAAGCAGCAGCCCGCTCACCACGGCCCCGGCCCATTCAATAGCGGTCATAGCGACTCGAAAAGCCTGATAAGGGCCCCTGTCGCGCCGAAGAGCGTCAAGCTCAAGCCGATATAGAGAATATCCGTCATACCGCGAGGGAGGCCAAACGCTCGTAAAGCTCGCGCGCGTTCGCGGACGCGTTGAGCGAGCGCAGGATCTTCTTGTCGGAGGCGATCTTGGACAAGGCCGCCAGGATTTTGAGATGCGAACCCGGGGAGGACTCCGGCACGGCCAGAAGAAAGACGAGGCTGACGGGATTGCCGTCCGCCGAACTAAAATCGATCCGCCGGGGGGAGAGCCCCGCGGCCAGCAGGGGGCTCCCGACCCGGGACGAGCGCGCATGGGGGATCGCGACCCCGTGGCCGATCCCGGTCGACCCGGCCTGCTCGCGGGCGACCATCGCCTCGACAAGCGCCTCGGCGTCGGCGGGCGCGCCCGGAAGCGGCAGGGATCCGGCGAGTTCGGCGATCGCGCCGTCTCGGGTCTCGGATCGCAGCGGCGCCAACACCGACTCCGGCCGCAGAATGTCCGAAAGACGCTCGATGTCCATCAGGATCTCCATGGGGCTGCGTTCAACATAGCCCGAATCCTCGTTAGGAATCCATTGCCGGGGCGTTGGCGCGCCGTTAGGGCTTGCGTCATTCGTCGGGGCTTTCGAGGCGGTAGCCGACGCCAGGCTCGGTCTTGAGATGGCGCGGCCTCACGGGATCGCGTTCGATGCGGTGGCGGATCTCATGGACCAGAAGCCGCAGCGACTCGGGAGAACCGCCGCCTTCGGCTCCCCACAACTCCTTCAGCAATTGTCCTTGCAAAACGACCCGTCCCGCATGGCGCGCCAGGACGGCCAGAAAGGCGTGCTGCATGGGGGAAAGGCGCACCTCTTTTTTGCCGAGCCAGACGCGGCGGGCGGCGAGGTCCACCTTGAGCTCTCCGCGCTGATAGACGGGTTCGGCTTCCCCGGCGCGGGTTTCCGCGCGCCTGAGCGCGGCGCGAATCCGCGCCAGGAGCTCCTCCACGCCGAAGGGCTTCGCGAGATAGTCGTCGGCCCCGGCGTCGAGGCCCGCGATCTTCTCCTCCTCCCGGCCGCGCGCGGAAAGAACGATGACGGGCGCCGAGCTCCATTGCCTCAATCGATTCAAAACATCGAGGCCCTCCATGTCGGGCAGGCCCAGATCGAGAAGGATGAGCTCGGGTTTCCGGCTCGCGGCAAGATCGAGCGCCGCCCGGCCGCTCGCCGCCTCGATGAGGCGGTAGCCCCGCTCCGCCAGAGAGGCGCGCAGAAAGCGGATGATGGGAAGCTCGTCCTCGACGATGAGGATCGTCGTGACGCGCCCGAGGCCCTTCTCGCGCGCGGTCATCGCAGCGGAATGGTGAAGATAAAGATGGCGCCCCCGCCGGCCCTATTCTCGGCCCAGATGCGCCCCCCGTGGGCTTCCACGACGGCCTTGCATATGGCCAAACCCAATCCAGCGCCGGCGGTGGCGGACTTAGCGCGGTAGAATTTCTCGAACACTCTCTCCAAATCCTCGATCGCGAGTCCCGGCCCGCGGTCGGCGACCTCGACGCGAAGCGCATCCGCGGCGACGCGCGCCGAGAGTTCGATCGGCGTGCCGGCGGGCGTGTGCCTGGCGGCGTTGTCGAGGAGGTTCACGAAGACCTGCTCCAGGAGGATCGCGTCGAGCGGGACGAGGGGCAAGTCCGCCGGAATGTCGGTTTTGACATCATGCCCCGCCAGGATGGGCCCCACGTGCTCCAAGGAGGCCCCGAGCACCTCCTCCAGAGAGTGGGGCTCTTTCGTCAAGCGCACGGCTCCGGACTCAAGGCGCGTCGTCTCGATGAGGTTCTGGACGAGCTTGGAGAGCCGCTGGGATTCCTCTTGTATGTTCCGCAGGAGCTCGCGGCCGCCCTCGTCGAGGGAGGAGCCCTGGCGCCGCGACAGGCTCTCGGCCGACCCCAGGATCGCCGCCAGGGGCGTGCGCAGGTCGTGGGAGACGGCGCTCAGAAGGGAGCTGCGAAGCCGCTCGGTCTCGGCGCGCATATGCGACTGCCTGGCGCTCTCTTGAAGTCGGTCCACCTCGAGGGCGAGCGCGATGTGGTGGGCGAAGGATTCCAAAAGGAGCATCTGATCGGGGACGAGGAGCCGCTCCCTCACCCGCGGCTCGACCCGCAGCACCCCGACCGGCCCCTCCGCGCCGACGAGCGGGGCGTAAAGGGCGTCGACAACGGGGAGAGTCTGCGTCCCAAGCCCCGCGGATTGACCGAGGTCGTAGACCCACTGGGCGACGCTTTTTTCCTTCGCGTCGAGATCGCGTCTCGGGCCCGACCAGGCCTTGGGCTCAAGCGCGCCCGAGGGGTCCGGCGCCAGCGCCACGATTCCGGCCTCAAATACCCGCGCGACGTGCTCGACGGCCGCGGCGAGGATCTCTTCCGTTCCCCGCGCGGCGACGAGCCGGCGGCTCAGGGCGTGCATGGCCGCGGTGCGCATCTCGTTGAGCCTGGAGGCCTCGATCCGGCTTTGAAGCCGCACCGCCAGACGGCTGATCGTAACCGCGACGGCCGCCATGATGAGGAAGGTGATGATGTACTGCGTATCCGAGACCCCGAAGGAAAAGCGCGGCGGCACGAAGAAATAGTCGAAGCAAAGGACGCCGGCCAACGACGCGAAAAGGGCGGGCCCCCGGCGGCCGCGCATCGCCACGACGAGCGTTCCCAGGAGATAGACCATGACCAGGTTTGTCCGCGCGAGATAAGGAAAGATCGCGAAGCACGCCGCCGTGCAAAGCGCGACCACGAGGGCCGCGAAGGCGTAGTCCTCCCCGCGCGGCTGGGGGCGCCTCGGCGCCGCCGCGCGGACCTCCTCGGCCTCGCTCGTGATCACGTAGACGTCGATGTCGCCGCTTTTGCGGATGAGATCGTCGACGATCGAACCGCGCAAAAGCTCGATGAGCCGCGGGCGGATGTGCTTGCCGACGACGATCTGCGTGACGTTGCGCTGGCGGGCCAGATCAAGGGCCCCCTCGACGACGTCTCGGGCGGAAATGACCAGAGTCTCCGCCCCGAGGCGCTCCGCCAGGCGCAGGTTGTCGATCGCGGAGGTCCGGGCGGCCGGCGACAAGGGCCCGCGCTCGGACTCGACGAAGACGGCCGTCCACTCAGCCTTGAGACGGACCGCCATGCGCTTCGTCGAGCGAACAAGCTTCGCGGAGTAGGGGCCGGGCCCCACGCAGACCATGAGGCGGTCGGAGGTGGGCCACGTCGCGCGGGGCGCTTGACGGCGACGGTAGTCCTCGACGACCGCGCCGACCCCCTCGGCGGTCGCGCGCAAGGAAAGCTCGCGAAGGGCGGCCAAATTCGAGGGCTTGAAGTAGTTCTCGGCCGCCCGCGCGGCCTGCTCCGGGAAGTAAACCTTCCCTTGCTTGAGCCTCGCGAGAAGCTCCTCCGGAGGCAAGTCGATGAGCTCGACGTCGGCCCGCTCCAAAACCGAGTCGGGGACGGTCTCCCGGATGGTCACCCCCGTGATCTGGGCGACCACGTCGTTGAGGCTGTCGAGGTGCTGGATGTTGAGCGTGGCGTAGACGTCGATGCCGCGGTCGAGGAGCTCGATCGCGTCCTGCCAGCGCTTGGCGTGGCGGCAGCCCGGGGCGTTCGTGTGCGCGAGCTCATCGACGAGCATGAGGGCGGGATGCCGCGCGAGGGCCGCGTCGATGTCGAATTCCTGGAGCTTGATGCCGCGGTAGTCGACGATCTTGCGGGGCAGGACCTCGAGGCCCTCCAAAAGCGCTTCGGTTTCGCGGCGGCCGTGGGTTTCCGCGACGCCCACGACCGCCTCAAGCCCCTCGCTCCGCCGCAGGCGCGCCGCCTCGAGCATGGCGTAGGTTTTGCCCACCCCGGGAGCCGCCCCCAGAAAGATTTTAAGCTTGCCGCGAGCGCCGCGCTCCTCTTCATGGCGCGCCTCCTGCAGGAAGGACTCCGGCGCCGGTCTCTTAGCCGCCATCAGGGATAAGTTTTATCACAATCCTTCCCCCCCGTCCACCGGAGCGCGCCGTCAACGGCGCCTGACAAAAAGGAGGGCGACATCGCCCTGGTAGACGAGCTTCCAACGGGACTTCGGGAAATAAAGGGCGAAGCGCGCGAGCGGCGTCTGCGGCGGAGGGTAGCCCACGAGGGCCGAGCGCACCCCGTAGGAGTCAAGGAAGCGGCGCCAATCCTCCGGGTTCCCGAGCTTGGCCTTCATCAGCCGCTCGTAGAGCGGGATATAGCCCTCGACCGCGGGATAGCGGCCGTCGATGAAGACGGGAATCTTTCCCGCGAATCGCCAGATGAAGTAGCCGCCGAAGCCGTAATCGTTATAGAACGGTCCTTCGATGCGCCGGCTCTCGATGACGTCGCAGGCGCCGGCTGGAACCCGGCCTCCGTCGATGAGAGCCCTCGCGGGCTGGGCGGCGATGGCCCAGAGCAGGAAGGCGAAGACGGGGAGCGCAACGACAGGCCCGCCGTTGAGAAAACCAAGCCGCGCTCCCTTATCCTCCCCTCTCGCCCAATCCCACGCCCCGGAAGCCAAATCGGCGACGGCGTAGAGGACGAAGAAGCGGACCCCCCAAGCATGCCGCGCGGCGACCCAGCCGAGAAATAAGGGAACCAACCACTCCCCGCGGCCCCGGCCCCCTCCGGCGCGGGGGCCGGGGGAGGAGAGAGGCCTCCGCGCGTTCCAGGCCCGTGAAATCCAAAAAACAGCGAAGACGGCCCAGAAAATCTCCAGATGGCGAAACGGCGTGCGCGCCCAGTTGTACGTATGGAGCGGGGAAAGCCGGACGTCGAGAACGGCATGGCGGTAAAGGCCGAAGCCGTAGGGATTGACGAGGGTCGCGAGGGCGCAGAGGGCGAGGAGGCCCAAGGCCCGCGGGCGGCGCCAAATCCTTCCGCGGCTCTCCTCGATGAATTCCAAGGCGAGCACCGCCAACCCCAATAGGCAGCCCCGGTGAAGGTTCGCCCAGACGGCGAAAAGCGGCGGCAATAGGACGGAACAGGGGGCGCTCGCGCCGCCGTCCGAGCCTCCCTTGTCCCGCGCGCCGGCCCGGCACCAGAAAAGGACCGACAGAAAAAGGAAGCTGATCGTGCTGGCGTTCTCGGTCCATCCATAACCCCTAGGCTCCGCGGCGGCGAGGGTCAGCGCCAGGGCTCCGAGCCTCAGCGTCCACGGGAGGCCCCGCTTGACAAGCGAGCGCTCCAGGAAAAAAAGTCCTCCGACGACCAAAAGGGAGTTAAAAAGGATCACCCCGCCGTAGCCCGACAGCCTTTGGATCGAGTAGAGGATCATCTCATAGAGCCAATAGCTGTCCGTCCAGCGCGTCCCCAGCGCGGTGAAGGAGAAGGGGTCGACGCGGGGCGCGCCGCCGTGCTGGAGCATCCAGCGTCCCGCCGCCAAGTGCCACCAGATGTCCGGGTCGCCCAGAGGACGGAAGACGTACAGGGCCGCCCAGACGTAAAACGCCGCGAAGACGCCGGCGATCAACGCCTTGTCTCCAGCGGAGCCAGGCGATTGACGAGGCGCGCCGTCCTCCAGCTTCGAGGATGGATCGCCAGGTTGGCCAGGAGCTCCTCGCGAATCCTGGCTTTCGCCGCGGGAGAGCTCCGCCACCGGCGTTCGATCTCCGCGGGATCGGCGTTCGGGGAGACCTCCCGGAACTCCCAGCGCCGGATCAGGTCGCGATGCCGGGCGTCGCGTCTCACGAAGAGGAGGGCGGTGTCGTCCCAGTAGACAAGAGCCCATCGCGACCTGGGAAAATAACGATCCAGGGCCGGCGGGTTCTTGACGGAAGGCGCCGGATAGCCGACCAGAGCCGCGCGCGCGCCGTAGGAATCGAGGAAACGCCCCCAGGCGCCGGGGTTTCCCTGCTTGGCGGCCCAGAAGCGGTCGAGAACCCGGATGTAGCCGCGCACCGACGGGTAGCGTCCGTCGATGAAGACCGGCGGATCGCCGTTGAAACGCCAAATCCAATAGCCGCCGAATCCATAGGCGTTATAGAAAGGTCCGCTCACCTTGTTTTGCGCGATAAAACCGCAGGCCGCGACAGGGACGCGGTCAAGATCGACGCCCGCCCGCGCGGGCTGCAGAGAGACCGCCGACACGATGAGGGCAAAGGCCGCCGCGGCCGTCCAGGGCCCCTCGCCGGCGATGATCCGGCCCAGCCTCCCCCCACGATGATCCTTGACGCCCTCCCAAACCGCCGCGGCCAGCTCCCCGCAGGCCTCCAGCATGAAAAAACGCACGGCCCAGGCGTGGCGCGCGGCAAGCCAGCTCAGGAACAAAGGGGCCAGCCACTCACGCCCGCCCTTCCCTTCTTCCTGGAGCGGGCGCGCCCGGCCGGCGGGCGCCGTTATTTTCCAAATCCGAGACGCCCAGAAAATCGCGAGGACGCACCAAAACGGCGCGAATCGGCTCAACGGCGGCCCAAACCAATTGTTCGTATGAGCCGGAGAAAGGATGAAATCGTCGGCGATGACCCGATAAAGCCCGATCCCGTAGGGGGTGGCGAGAGTCGCCAGGCCGCCTAGGGCGATGAAGCCGGCCTCCTTCCATTTCGGGGCGCCCGCGCGCGGGACTTTTTCAATGAGATCGAGCCCCAGAACGGCGAGGCCGAGGACGAAACCTCGATGAAGATTGGCCCACAGAGCGAAAAAAAGAAGGCCCGGCAGAACGCCGGGAGGCGGCTCGCCGCGCCTCCAGCGTTCCCGGCGCCACAGCAAGATCGAAAAGAAAAGAAAGCTGAGCGTGCTGGCGTTCTCCGTCCATCCGGCGCCCCGCGGCTGCGAGGCGACGAGAACGAGAGCCTGGGCGGCTAGGCGCGCGGGCCAGGGCAGCCCGCGCTCGCGCAGGCGCTTGTCCATAGCGACGAGGGCGCCCGCGACGCAAAGCGTCTTGAGGAGAATGATCCAGCCGAGGCCGGCTAGGCGCTCCCCCGCGTACAAGAAGATTTCATAGAGCCAATAGGAGTCGACCCAGGGAGTCCCGAACGCGGTGAAAGAAAACGGATCCGACCGGGGAATGGCCCCGTGGGAGAACATCCAGCGCCCCGAAGCCAAGTGCCACCAGATGTCCGGGTCGCCCAGAGGCTGGATGCAGCAAAGCACGACCCAAACGTAAAACGCCAGGAAAACAAGAATGACGAACGACTTCGCGGGACCGGCGCTATTGGGCAGCCTGCTTGTCCTTGCCCGAGCCGCCGAAGAGAACGCCGACCTGCACCTGGCCTCCCAGCGAGGTCGGGATCGTGGTTGTTTTGCCGACGGACTGGATGTCCTGGCTTTGAGGGCTGGCCGTCGCGGCCGCGTCGATGTGGACGTGGAGCAGGTCGAGCCCGGCGCCGAGTGAGACCGACGTCAACCCGTCCGCCATGTTCTTAGAGACGCCCGCCCGCAATGGGATATTAAGCCCCGGACGGTTGAAGATGTTGACCTCGGTCCCGAGGGCGAGCATCTGGGACTCCGTCCCATCCAGGGTCAGGTTGCGGGTGAGATCCGCGTCCGCCTCGACGAACCACCAATGAAAGGGGCGAAGGCTCACGCCCGCGCGCGTCGTCCCCTGGTAGGAGAGCGTGCTCATGCCGTTCGCCTGGGCCTCCTGGGACATGGCGAACTTGGGATCGTTGATGTTGCGGGCGGTGATGCCGGCCATCGGATGCAAGGGAAGGCCCATGCGGCTCAGGTCCCACAAGGCGCCCAGGTCGACGCCCGGCCGGATCGATTGGACGGTCTGCAAATGCGAGAAGCCGTTGGAGCCCTGGGTGACGACGTTGACCAGTTGGTAGGCGGTCTCCCCCACGATCGCCTTGATATTGCCGCCGACGCTGAGTCCGGGAATGAAGGGGATCTCATGTCCGTAGCCCAGGCCGAACTCGGTCGCCGCGAGCCCCGTCACCGTTACGGAAGAGTTGTTGTTCGTGAAAGCATCGGGGGAGGCCAATGATGTTTGCGTGTCAGTCGTGTCAATATGATTCAGCGACATGCCGGCATAGCTCAGGTTATCGGCGAACAGCGCGAGCTTGCCGAACTTCATGTCGAGCCCGCCGTTGGCGTCCGCGCGAAGACCGTTCGACTTATTAGCCAATTCGTCAAGCGCGTTTGTAATGTTGGATTGAGTACAGAGGGGACCCTGCGGTGTGCTGTTGCAATCCTGGTAGATTTGATTCAAGTTATTCGCCACCTGAATCAAGTCCCCGTCCACCGTCGCCTGGGCGCCGACGGGGATCTCGAATCCCGAGGGATTGTCGTAACGCCCCAGAGAGCCGGGGTTCCAATAGGAGCTCAACGGCCCGTTGTCCGGCAGGGCGACGCCGACCCCGCCCATGCCCATGGCCCTGGGCCCGACATCCTGCCATTCGGTCGCGAACGCGGACGGAACGGCTGCTGCGAGACACAGGGCGGCGACGGCCTTTCCGATCATCATCAGGAGCACCTCGTAATTGCGGTCTGTGGACTTTTGATGTTATTGTGGCAACGGCGGAGGTTGGACGATCACGGGATCGCCGTTTAAGGCGTTAAGAAAAGAAAGCAAGTCTTTTTTCTCGGCGGTAGTCAGATGAAGCGGCTTGATCCTGCCGTCAAGCCACTTGTTGGGCTCCCCGCCCTTGTCGTAAAAATCGACGACCTCGGAGAGGGTCTTGGCCGAGCCGTCGTGCATGTAGGGCGCGGTATCCTTCAGGTTGCGAAGGGTCGGAGTCTTGAAGGCTCCGCGATCGCGCTCCTTCTTCGTCACGTCGAAGCGCCCCAGGTCCGGCTTCGGCCGGGACATCCCGACTCCGATATTGTGGAAGGCGGAATCCGAGAAGTTGAAGCCCGTGTGGCAGATCGAGCAGTTCCCCTTCCCGAAGAAAACCTCCATGCCTCTCTGCGCCCCGGGGCTCATCGCCTGGGCGTCCCCCGCCTGGTAGCGGTCGTAGGAGGAGTTCCCGGTGATGATCGTGCGCTCAAAGCTCGCGATCGCCTGGACCACGCGCTCGATCGTGACGCCGGGGCTCCCGAAGGCTTCCTTAAAAAGAGGCGCGTAGCCGCGGATGGCTTTGAGCCGCTTGACCGCCCCCGGAAGGGAGAATCCCATCTCGACCGGATTCTGGATCGGGCCTTTCGCCTGCTCCTCTAGGCTCGGCGCCCGGCCGTCCCAGAACTGAAGGAGGTTGTAGGCCGCGTTGAGCACGGTCGGAGCGTTGCGCGTTCCCTTTAAGCCGTGGATGCCCGTCGAGACGGGCGACTGGTCGGTCCAGCCCTTCATCGGGTTGTGGCAGGTGGCGCAGGAGACGGTGTTGTCCCGGGAAAGGCGCTTGTCGAAGTAGAGGCGTTTCCCGAGGCCGACCTTGGCGTCGTTGATGGGGTTGTTCGCCGGGACCAGGGGAGGCTGGGCCATGCCCACGGGGAGCTTGTACGGATAGGTCGAGGTTTCTTCCTCGAACTGCGCTCGGGCGAGCCCCGCGCAAAGGAAGGCGCACGCGACGCCGACCGACAAGGAGCGTCCCGGCTTCATGGGTATCAAATGGTATACTCATGGCATGTCGAAAGTCAACTCGCCCTCGACCTTGAAGGCCGCCGGCGGCTACGCCCCCGAGCTCGCGCTCAAGGGCCTCAAGTCGGCGATGCCGGCGATCGACACCTGGCCCAACCAGTACCCCGGCTACGAGATCAAGATCGAATGCCCCGAATTCACCTCGGTCTGCCCGAAGACGGGGCTCCCCGATTTCGGGACGCTGACCCTGCGCTATCGTCCCGACAAGAAATGCGTCGAGCTCAAGTCCTTCAAATACTACCTTCTCGCCTACCGCCAGATGGGTATTTTCTACGAGAACGCCGTCAACCGAGTCCTCGACGACGTCGTGCGGGCGACGAGGCCCCTGTGGGCGGAGCTCACCGGCGAGTTCAACGCCCGGGGCGGCATGCGCTCGACGATCACCGCGCGCCACCCGCGGCGCTGACCGATTCTCGCGCCCCGACCGGCCCCGTTTGCTGTTAGGCGTTTTTTAAAAGTGGACAGTTTGCGGATTAAAACTGGACACCCGAAAGGTCGCTCGTTTTGAGCCTCTGGACGTCCAGCAATTCCGTCTCGCGCCAGAATCGGAGTTCCGTGACACC
>JAJZAK010000020.1 GCA_021799485.1 bacterium
GGCGCTGGAGGCGCGAGCGACGGCATGAGTCCACATCGTCCACACCCTTCCGGCAACAGATGGAGGCGTTATTCGAGCTGTTTCGGGCTCGGCCACGGGGATTTCAACAACGCTCCCATAAAAATCAAGGGGTTTTCGGCAGCCTGCTAGCAAGTCCCGAGGCTCTCAGCGCCCGCAATCGACTTTCGCCAGCGCCGCGCAGGAAACGACGCCCACCGGCGCCGCGGTCAATCTTTGAAGCGGATCGATCAACACGCAGGCCGGCAGCCGGGCAAGCGTTCGTCGATCGACAAAAGCCGGGTAGCCGGGAAACGACGCCCACGCCGCCTGGGCCTGATCGGGGCATAGCAGGATCTGCGGCCGCTCGACGAGATAATAGTACCGCAACGATGGGTAGAAATAGCTCTCGGCATGGACGATCACGGCCCGCCGATCCGCCGCGGATCGCAGATATCCGGCCAGCCGCCCGAGTCTTGGGTCGAGCCGCCCCGCCGCCCACGCCGAGACTCCGGCCCCCGCAAGGGCCAGCGCCGCGATTCCGACCGTCATGGCTCGACGCGACAACGCGCTTTTCAAGCGCCCGGCGCCCCAGGCCACGAAAAGATAGACGTAAGGGGAAAGAAAGGCGAAATAGCGGCCTTGCGCCAGCGCACGGCGAGCGAGGATCTCCCCTAGCGCGACCGCGATAGGCGCCGCGACGATCGGGAAGGCGAGGAAGCTCCCCCAGCGATCGTTGGCTTGCGGCGGCCCTCGCATGAGGACGAAGGCGGCCGCGGCGAGCGCCCCGCCGGCGAGCAGCGATGAAACGGGCCGCGGGGCCCGCACGAGAAGGTCGAGAAAAGGAACGTCGAAGAAAAAACCGGAAAGGATCCGGCCATAGCCCGCAAGCGTCATCGGGGCTCGCAGCAAGGCATCATCCGGACGCGACATCTGGGAGAGAAGGGAGGACAGCCAGGGAAGATAGGCGAGGGCGATGAGAGCATGAATCCCCGTCCACGAGGCGAGCCGCCGCGCCCCGGAACGTCTCCAATGCCACGCGCCATAGAGAGCCGTGATGGCGAGGGTGAAAAGGAAATACGGATGGAGATAGATCCCGAAGGCTCCCACAAGGGCATACATGGCCGCCCGCCTCGCGCTCCAATCCTCCACGAGGGCGGCGAGCGCGTCCGCCAAAAAGAGGCTCGCGAGGAGATAGAGCGAGTAGACGCGGGCCTCCTGAGCCATGTAAATCCAGTACGAAGAGAAAACGCCGAGAAAGAAGGCGAAGGAGGCCCGCTCGGGAACGACGCGGCGGCAAAGCCTCCCAAAAACAGCCAGGGCCGCGGCGCCAACGACCGCTGAAAACGCCCGGGCCGCCGAGGCAGACGCGCCGAAAATCCCCATCCAGGCATGAAGGAGATAAAAATAAAGGGGCGGGATGCCCTCGAGCGAGCGTGTCCGGGCCGCGATCTCGCCCAGCGGAGATGCGGCGACGACGAGGCTTTTCGCCTCGTCAAACCAGAGAGAGCGCTCCCCCAGCCGCCAGAAACGGACGATGACCCCACAGGAAAAGAGAGCCGCTCTCAAGGGACGGCTTCGCGCGAAATAGAGAAGCCGCCGAAACAATCCGAAGGGCATCGCTTGTTTCTTAACGAGCCCTAACCCGCTCGATGCTGGCTGCGAAGGAACTCCGCGTACAGATGATAAAGTTGGTCGATGCGCCCATTGATCTGGGAGTAATGGTGGTCCATCGTCTGGCGAAGCTCCTTGATTTCGCCTTTGAGCCCACCGATCTCACCCCCGAAATCTGAGAGTTCTCCTTTAAGATCCGTCCGCACGGCTCCTATCTCCGCCTTGAGCTCTGCCCGCGAGCTTTCCATCTCCGCCTTGAGCTCCGTCCGCACGGCTCCTATCTCCGCCTTGAGCTCGCGAGTCCTCTCGTCGATGACTTCATAGACAAGCTCAAGAGTTACTTTGCGCGCCACGTTTTTGATCACCTCTGGAATATTGAGCATAGTATAGTTCCTCACTTCACGTCGTCAAGTGCATGGGACGGCCCCCCTCCCCCGGCCCCTCCCCCCTTTCGGGGGGAGGGAGGGATGGCGGCTCAGGACGTGGCTCTTCGGTCCTGATGCCTCGCCCGGAAGGCCCGGATCGCCTCCAGATTTCCCAGGATGAGCGCCGCCTTCCCAAGCCCGAAGCGAAGCGGGTATTTGTCCCACTCGTCCCGCTTCAAGGCCAGCACCGGCTTTCCATTGAACTCCATCTCCTCAGCCACGCCAGACATCTCCGCCGTTTCGTTCGCCATTGGTCCTCCTCTCCGTCTTAATCGCCCCATGGGGCTCACTTTATTAACGGTTCAGCCCCCCGTTTTGTTCCCGCCCAAACGTTGGAAGTTGTCGAGTTGTATAATCTCCTTCATATCGTTCCCGGAGGAACCCCATGAAAAAACCCTTTCAAAATCTCGTCGTCGACCACATGACGCTGCTGCTTGAACCTCGATATTACCCCGTCGCCTACGCGCTCTTCCGGATCGTCTTCGGAGTCGACGAGGCCGGCATCATCTACGAGAAGCGCAAGCGCTGGCCCGGCGAATCCGAGGAGCGCTCGATGACCTTCGCCGTCAAGATCGGCGAGAACAGTTCGCCCCGAAAGACCCTCGGCCAGTCGATCTTCGCGGTGGTCCAGCCCTCGGAACCCGACTCCCAGAGCTCGCACGTCCGCTCAATGCTGGAGTCCCGCGGCGGCTCCGCCCATTGGCAGCACGTGGCGCTCCGGACGAGCGACCTCCTCGCCTTCCACAAGCACGCTCTCGACCGCGGGGTCAATTTCATCACGCCGATCCTCAAGGACGACGACGAGGACCTCATCCAGGTCTTCAGCGGGGAATGGATCATGCCGGGGCGCAAGCCCTCGGCCCTTTTCTTCGAGTTCGTCCAGAGAAACCCGGGACGCGCGCTGCTGCGAAAGATCGCCTCCGGCAACCGCCAGGCTTGGTTTAGGGACCGGACTTTTCTGGGGCTCTACCAGGAGAAGGAAAACGAATATCGGAGCGGCAAGGTGACGCCCTTCATCGACGACGAGCTCTTCGCGGCCATCGAAAAGCGCCTGTCGGGAAAACCGCTCTGGGAGATCAAGGCGGCCGATCTGCGGGATGTCGAGAAGCTCATGAAGGACTACGCCGCATCAAAGAAAAGCCGCTCCGCGCCGGCGTTGGCGGCTTAAACGGCGGAACTCGATCGCCAGGCCGACATATTCACCTGGTCGCCGAAGACCGCAGCTCTCATGTTCGGAAGGAAAGGGGCGGACGTTGACGTCGCTTTTTAGCTGAGTTCCGCGATCGTCCGCAGAAGGCTTTGTTTCTTATCCGATACCGCTTGGTGGGCGGCCCGAGCGACGGCTTTTTCGGCTTCGGGGGCACGGGCGAGAAATTCGTGGTTCTCCGTCTTAAGCGCGATTTTCTTGAGCTCGGACTCCACCTTGGAGAGCTCCTTCTCGAGCCGCGCCTTTTCCTTGGCGACGTCGATCAATCCCTCGAGCGGCACATAGAACGTGAGCCCGCAGGCGTGCGCCGTCGCGCTTTGGGGGGGCTTGGCGCCGGAAGCCATGAAATCGATCCGCTCGATTTTCGCGAGAGAACGAAGATAGGATTCGTTCACCTTCAAGGGTTCATAGGCGCCGCCATTTCCCACCGCCGTCACGCGGATGGGACGCCCCGGCGGAACGTTGAGATTGGCGCGCAAGGAACGCAGAGCCGATGTCGTTTTAATCACATACGTCATGTCGTGAATGGAATCGGCGCTGACATGGACGTCGCTCTCGGAAAGCCTTCCCGCGTAGGGCGCGAGCGCTTCCAGGAGCTCCTCGGCGATGAAGGGCATGAAGGGCGCCAAGCATCTCAAGGTCTCGGCGAGCACGCAGACAAGGACGCCCCGGGCCGCTTCCTTGGCCGCCTCGTCCTGGCCTTGGAGGCGGATCTTCGACAGCTCGAGATGCCAGTCGCAGAACTTGTCCCATAGGAAGCCATAAATCTCATCCGCCGCCGCCGCGATCTCATAGGCCCCCAGCTTCTCCTCCAGGGAGCGCCGCATCGCCGCGAACTCGCCCAGAATCCAGCGGTCGGCGAGCTCCAAGCGTCCCGAGACGGCATAAGGCTTAGCCGGCGGCGTCTCCGGAAGGTGGGAGAGCACGAAGCGCGTCGCGTTCCAGATCTTATTCGCAAAATTGCGGGGACCGATCAGAGAATCCTCGGCGAAGGGGATATCGCGCCCCGGATGCGCCTGGGAGAGAAGCGAGAAGCGCAGGGCGTCCGCGCCGTATTTGGGGATCATGTCGAGCGGATCGACGACGTTCCCCAGAGATTTCGACATCTTGCGGCCCTTTTTGTCGCGCACGATCCCGTGGATAAGCGCCCGGCGGAACGGAACCGATTTCCGGAAGCGAAGTCCCAACATCTGCATCCGCGCGACCCAAAGGTAGAGTATCTCATAGCCGGTCACGAGCACATCGGTCGGATAAAAAGCCTTGAGGTCCATGGTTTCCTCCGGCCAACCGAAGACGGAAACTGGCCAGAGAGCCGAGGAGAACCACGTATCAAGAACGTCGGGGTCCTGGAAGAAATCTTTTCTGCCGCAGACCGGGCATCGCTCGGGGGCGGCGAGGCCGACCTGGGGCTTGGCCTCGGGCCGGCGCGCCACGCCCCGTTCGTCATAACAGATCCGGCAATACCAGACGGGAATGCGGTGCCCCCACCAAATCTGCCGCGAGACGCACCAATCCTTGAGATGGCGCAGCCACTCGAGATAGGGCTTCTCCCAATTGGCCGGAGAAATCCGGAACTCCCCCTTCTCGACCGCCTCGATCGCGGGCCGGGCGAGTTCCTCCATGCGCACGAACCACTGCTCGGAGAGCAGCGGCTCGATCGTGGAGGCGCAACGGTAGCACACGCCGACCGCGTGGCGGTGATCCTCCGTCTTGACGAGAAATCCTCCGGCCTCCAGGTCGGCCACGACCTTATCGCGAGCGGCTTCACGGGAAAGCCCCGCATAGGCGCCCGCCTCCGCCGTCATCTTGCCGTCGGCGCCGATCACCTTGATCGAAGGCAGGCCGTGGCGGACTCCGATCTCAAAGTCGTCGGGGTCATGGGCCGGCGTTACCTTGACCGCTCCCGTTCCGAAGGCGGGCTCGACGGCGGCGTCGGCGACGACGGGAATCTCACGGCCGGAAAGCGGGAGCGCCAAACGCTTGCCGACGAGAGAACGGTAGCGGGCATCCTCGGGATGGACCGCCACGGCCGTATCCCCCAGCATCGTCTCGGGACGCGTCGTCGCGACGACGAGCCCCGACTCGGGCCCCTTGCCCGCCTCGGGATAACGGATATGCCAGAGCCGGCCCTTGCGCTCCTCGCGCTCGACTTCGATGTCGGAAAGCGCCGTCCCGCATCGCACGCACCAGTTGACGAGGCGCTCGCCGCGGTAGATGAAGCCGTCGTCCCAAAGCGATTTGAAGGCCGCGAATACGGCCTTCGACCGGGCCTCGTCCATGGTGAAGGCGTCCCGCTCCCAGTCAAGCGCCGCGCCCAGCCGCTTCATCTGCTTGCGGATCGTGCCGCGGCATTCCTCGGTCCACAAACGAAGGCGCTTCACGAACTCCTCGCGGCCCAGCGACATCCGGGTCTCGCCCGAAGCCTTGAGGCTCTTTTCCATCACGTTCTGGGTCGCGATGCCGCCATGGTCCGTTCCGGGAACCCAGACCGTCCGGTCTCCCCGGAACCGGCGCCAGCGCACGAGCACGTCCTGAACGGAAAGGTTGAGAGCGTGTCCCAGATGGAGGGCGCCCGTGACGTTGGGAGGCGGGATGACGACGACGAAGCGCCCCCCTTCCTTGCGGCCGCCGCAAGCCCCGGCGGACTCCCACAAGGCGATTCTTTTATCCTCGACCGGCTTCGGATCGTAAACCTTAGGCAGCAACGGGAACCTCCCTATAGGGCGGCACGAACTCGGAGAAGGCGCGGTTGGCGAGAAAGACCCCCTCGCGGGTGAGCCGCGCCCGGCCGGCGGCGATCCTGACGAGGCCCTGTTCCTCCAGGTGGCGCCATGAGAGTCTGAAGGCCTCTCCCATCTCCCCGGCGATCGAGACCCCCTCCGACACGAGGCGCAATCCCAACATCGCGGTCTCCCCGAGCTTATCCTTCCCCCGAAGCTCCTCGATAGAGGAGACGGGGCGCGAGCCCGCCTCGGCGGCCTCGATATAAGGGATCAGCCTGTCGTCATTCGTCGAGCGCCGTCCATCCCGGCAAGAGGCCGCCCCGCAGCCAAGGCCGATATATTCCCCGTTTCTCCAATAGATCTGGTTGTGAATGGACTGATAGCCCGGCCGAGCGAAGTTTGAAATCTCGTAATGTTCGTAGCCCTCCACATGCAGCGCCTCGATCGCGCCTTCATGCATCGCGCGGCAAAGATCCTCGTCAGGCTCGACGCCGCGCCGGGCGAAGAGGGTCCTGTCCTCGACCTGCAGTCCATAGAGAGAGAGATGCTCGGGCTCAAGATCGAGAATCTCGCGAAGGCCGGACCTGAAGCCCGCGGCCGTCTGCCCCGGCAGGCCACACATAAGATCGACCGACACGGACATCCCGGCGGCTCGAGCCTCCCTGAAAGCCTTATGAAAATCGGCCGCCGTATGCATGCGTCCGATCGACTTTAAGAGCGCGTCGTCGGGGGTCTGGAGTCCTAGGCTCAACCGGCTGACGCCCAATTCCTTGAGAAGGGCGATCTTATCGAGGTCCAGACTCTCCGGATTGGCCTCGAAGCTGATCTCCTTAAAGCAAGCGGCAGGGAAGCCGCGGCGAATCAGGCCGAAGAGTTCCGTGACCTGCTCGCGATCCAGCTCCGACGGCGTCCCGCCGCCGATATAGAGAGTTTCAGGGGCGTCTCCCTCCCAAAACCGAGCCTCTCGCTCAAGCGCCCGCAAGTAACGTCCGGCCGTGCGCTTTTGCCCCGAGAACGCCGCGAAGTCGCAGTAGTAGCACTTGACGCGGCAATAGGGGATGTGGACGTAAAGACCCAACATCCCCTATTTGGCGACCTTGTCCTTGAGGAACATCGAGATGAGATCGATGGGAATGGGAAAGAGCGTCGTTGAGTTCTTCTCCGAAGCGATCTCGGAGAGCGTCTGCAGATAGCGCAGCTGGATCGAGGCGGGGTTCGTGGACAGGATCGCGGCCGCCTGGGCGAGCTTCTCCGCGGCCTGGAGCTCGCCTGCCGCGTGAATGACCTTGGCCCGGCGCTCCCGCTCCGCCTCGGCCTGCCTCGCGATCGCGCGGAGCATGTCCTGGGGCAGGTCGACGTTCTTCACCTCGACATTCGCGACCTTGATCCCCCAGGGCTCCGTGTGGGTGTCGAGGATCTGCTGGAGCTCGGCGTTGATCTTGTCACGGTTGGAAAGAAGGTCATCCAGATCCATCTTGCCGAGGACGCTGCGGAGCGTCGTCTGGGCGAGCTGGCTCGTTGCATAAAAGAAGTCCTGAACCTGGACGATGGCCTTGCTCGGGTCAAGCACCCGGAAATAGACGACGGCGTTGACCTTGATCGAGATGTTGTCCTTCGTGATGATGTCCTGCGGCGGGACGTCGTGGACCAAGATGCGCAAACTCACCTTCTGCGCGGTCATGACGCCGGGGATGACGACCACGACCCCGGGACCCTTGACTCCTTGAAGCCTGCCCAGGAAAAAGAGGACCAGGCGGTCATACTCGTTGACGACGCGGAGCGAGAGGGCCAGGATCACGACGACGGCGATTAAAACCGTTGACATCATGTCAGTCTCCTTTGACGGCCATTCACGTTATTTCTCCGCCTCCGCGACCGCCAGCAGCGCCTTCTGCCAGTCGTCGTCGAGGATGATCGCGACCATGCAGTCCGCGGACAAAGACGACGAGGACATATGCGCGTAGACGAGAAGCGTCTGGGCCCCGGAGGCCGGGAACCTCTTGGCCAATTCCTGCAGAAGGTCGCCGGCTTTCTTGCGCTCGGCGACGGGGGCGCCCAGGAACACCGAGCGGCCGCAGGCGTCCGCCAAAAGATCCGCGATGGCGTTGGCGACGACGTTGGCGATCTCGGAGAGGGCCATCTCCTCCATGCGCGAGCCCGGCTTCTCCCATTCCGTCTGAGCGAGGAAGGCCGAGGCCATCGCCTTCGCCTCCGCCTCCGGAAAGACGACGAGAAAGCCGCCGCCATCCATCGAAAGAAAGATCCCGTAGTCGGTCCCTTCGTCCTCCGCCATCGCGGCGATGCGGTTCATCTCCGCCATGCGCACGGAAACCGTCTGGATGATCCAGTTCGTGCGCGAGATCTTCGCCAAGCGCTCGGCGCCGCGGTCGACGCCGGTCTCAAGGATCTTGAGAAGCTTCGGGGAGATGTCCTCGGAGGAATTCACTTGATCTCCTTGAGAGCCGCCGCCAGCTCCTCGAGATTAAAGGGCTTGCAGAGAAAGCCCGAGGCCCCCAGGGCGCGAAGCTCGTCCTGCACTTTTTTCTGCGAGTTTCCGGAGATCACAATCACCTTGGAGACGGAGCCTTTGGCGCGCAGGCCCTTCAAGACCTCCAGGCCGTTGCCGCGGCTAAGAGACAGGTCCAATGTCACCGCCTCGGGCTTGATCTTGTCGCAGGCCGCGATCGCCTCCTCGGCCGACCCCGCTTCCCCGACGACCGAATGGCCGAGGGTCTCGAGCATGCTTTTCAGCATGAAGCGCGCCGCCTCGCTGTCGTCGACGATGAGGAATTTCACGGTGCGGGAGGAAGTCGGCTATTGCTCCGCGGCGACGCCTTCCTTCATGGGACGAATTTTACCTTACCGGCGGCGAGACCTACAAGCCGCTGCTCTGCCGCCGCGTCACTCGACGGAGACCGTGGGCTGCGGGCCTCCCCGAGGAGGCCGCTTGAAAAAGGCGAGAAGCGGCAGGCAGGAGAGGCTGATGATCGCCAACAAGCGGAAAGAGTCCATGAAGGAAAGAAGGGACGCTTGCTGGAGAAGCTCTCCATAGATGATATAGCCGCTGAGCTTCGAGGCGTGCGCTCCGACGACGCCGTGGAGCATGCTGGAGAGGCCCGAAAGCGCCCGGTGCAAGGCGGGATTAAACGGAGTCAGGCGGGCCACTAAGTCCACCTGATGTTCCTGAGCGACGCGGTCCTGGATCGCGACGATCGCGGAGATGCCGACCGAAGCGCCGATGTTTCGCAAAAGGTTATAGAGACCCGTCGCCTGGAAGATCTGGCGCTGCCTCAAAGTCGCGTAGGAGAGGACCGTCAAGGGGACGAAGATGAATCCCATGGAAAAGCCGTTGAGAAAAAGAGCCGTCGTGATGTTTGATTGCGCGACGTCCAGGTTCATCCGGCTCAGCACCCAGCAGCTGGCCCCCACGCCGCCGAACCCAAGCACGGCCAGAAGCCGCGGCTCGACGAAGCGAATGAGCCTTCCCACGATGAGCATGGAGAAAAAAGATCCCAGCCCGCGCGGCATCATGGCGTAGCCCGCCTGGAAAGCCGGGTAGCCCATCATGGTCTGCATGAAGATCGGGAGCATGGCCGTCGTTCCGTAGAGCACGGCTCCCAAAAAGGCGATCATGACGGTCGCGGTCGCGAAGTTGCGGTCCTTCAAGAGCCGCAGATTCACGATCGGCTCATCGTGGGTCAATTCCCAGATCACCCAGGAGACGAGGCTCACGACCGCGACGGCGACGCTCCACACAATCCAATGGGCGCCGAACCAGTCCGCCTCCTGGCCCTTGTCGAGGACCACCTGCAAAAGACCGATCCCCAAAGCCATGAAGCCGAACCCTTGCCAGTCGATCGTCTCGGCTTTGTGTTCCTTGATGTACGGCGGGTCCTCGACGAAAAGCTCCTGCATGATAAGGCCCGCGAGGCCGATCGGGATGTTGATGTAAAAAATCCAGCGCCAGGTGTAGTTGTCGGTGATCCAGCCCCCCAGGATCGGCCCCAAAATAGGGGCGACCACGATGCCCATGCCGTAGGCCGCCATGGCCTCGCCGCGCTTCTGGGGCGGGAAGCTTTCGAGGAGGATCGCCTGGGAAAGGGGCTGAAGACCTCCGCCGCCTATTCCCTGGAGAATCCGGGCGAAAATGAGCTGGGGCAGGCTCTGCGCCATGCCGCAGAGGGCCGAGGAGAGGATGAAGAGTCCGACCGAGAACGCGAGATACCTCTTGCGCCCGAAATAGCTGGAGAGCCAGCCCGTCGATGAGAGAATGACGGCGTTCGAGACCAGATAGCTCGTCAGGACCCAGGTCGCCTCGTCGACCGAGGCCGAGAGGCTGCCCGCGATGTGCGGAAGAGCGACGTTGGCGATCGAGGTGTCAAGCACCTCCATGAACGTCGCGAGCAAAACGGAAACAGCGACGAGCCACGGGGAGTGGGTCGGCTTCCAGTCGCTCGGAGAATGTCCGTCCGGCATGCGCCTTTCCTCTTTTAGGGCCCTAAAGCGTTCCCGGGCGCACGCCAGGGCCCGTAAGGGAAACGGTGGACGCCGAGGACGCGTACTTGAGATTCACGACAGGCTCGACAGACATGCCGGGCGCGAGCCAATAGCCGTCGGTCGAGTCGAAAACGATCTTGACGGGCACCCGCTGCACGACCTTGACGAAGTTGCCCGTCGCGTTTTCCGGCGGCATCAGGCTGAAGGCGGCGCCGGTGCCGCGCTGGATGCTGTCGACGTGGCCTCGAAAAACATGGTCCGGATAGGTGTCGACGTAGATCTCGACCCTCTGGCCTGGACGCATCAATCCCAACTGCGTCTCCTTGAAGTTGGCGGTCACCCAGACCTCCCGGGGGACGACGGCCATGACGGCCTGGCCCGCCGAAACGTAGTTGCCGACCTCGACCGCGCGCTTGTCGACAGTGCCCGTCTCGGGGGATGCGATGCGGCAGTAGGACAAGTTGAGCTCGGCCTGATCCAGCCGCCATTTCGAGAGATCCGCGTCCGCCTTCGCGGCGAGCGCGTCCTGCACGGCGTGGTCGTATTCCTGCTTGGAGACCTGGTTTTTGCGGAAAAGGTTGGCGACGCGCTTCTGGTCGAGAGCGGCCCGCTGCGAGCGCGCCAGCGCGGCGTCGAGAGCGGCCCGAGCCGCGTCCCTGGCCACTCGGTAGTCGCTAGGATCGAGATCGACGAGGATATCGCCTTTCTGGACATGCTGGTTGTTGTCGAAATAAATGCGGATAACCTGGCCCGGGATGCGCGTCGCGACGGTCGCGACATGGGCGTCGATCTGAGCGTCGTCCGTCGATTCATGCCAGCGCGCGTAGATGAAGTACCACAGCCCGCCGACGGCCAGCGCCGTCAGGACGCCGCCCCCCAGGGCGAGCCACGCCCGATGCCCCTTCCCGGCCTTTTGGGCTCCGGATTTTTTCTGCTCCTCTTTTTGATCTTCCATGGCGGATCCTCAGTATCTAGTATCTAAAATCCTTGATGTTTCCCAAGGCCTGGGAGAAATTCACCCGGGAGTCGTGATAACGGGCGAGCGCCGAGAGCTCCTGAGCCTCAGCCTCGGAGAGGCTCGTCTGAGCCGTGATGACCTCGATATTATCTCCCACCCCCGCCCTGTAGCGGTCGCGCGCGAGCGCCACCTCGTCTTTCGAGAGCTTCCGGGCCGTGACGGCCGCCGACACGCGCTCGACGGCGGCGCGCGATTCATCCCAGGAGTTCCTGACGTCCTGCTCCACCTGGAGGAAAATGTCGTCGAGCCGGCTTTTTTCCTCCTCGAGCGCTTGCTTGGCCACGAGGACATCCCCGAAGATGCGCCCTCCGGCGAAGAGAGGCATCATGAGGTTAAACCCGGCCGAACCCGTCGGGATGACGTTCTGGGACGGCGTATTGCCGCTCCAGCCGTAGTCGCCGTGCGCGGTCAGCGTCGGCAGACGCTGGAACTGGGCCGCCCGGACGCCGCGCTCGTCCGCCCGCACCCGTTCGTCGGCGATTTTGATTTCGAGGCGCCGAGCCAAGCCCTGCGCCACCGCCGACGAGACCGCCGGCAGAACCTCCGGCTTAAAATCAAGGGAGTCCGAAAGAGTAACCGGGGTCGCGATGGGGACGCCGAGGACGTGCTTGAGGCGTATGGCGGACTCGTTGTTGGCGACCTCGGCGTCGATGAGGCGCATTTTGCTCTGGGCCCTCTGATTGTCGGCGCGAGTAACGTCGATCGAGGCCGCCGTCCCCGCCTCGAATTTGTCCCGCGCGAGCCCAAGCAGGCTCTCCGCCAACTCAAGGTCCGCGCGGGCCGCGTCCAGATCGCGCGCCGCGCGCAGGACCTCGACGTAGGCGATCGCGGCCGCGGCGGCGACATTGTCCTCCGCCAAGCGCAAGTCGAGGTCCATCGCCTTCCGGGCGGCCTCGCTCTGCCAGGTGCGGTTCCAGGCCGAGAGGTCGAAGAGGCTCTGGGTGATCTGGGCGCGCGCATCAAAGATGTTGTAGGGCCCCAGCGCCGCGGGGAGGGAGGCGCCGGGAAATTTGATCAGGTTGAAGCCCTCGGCGTCGAGGTTGAACTTATACTGCCTGTTCTGGAAGGAGGACGCCGTGATCTGCGGAAGCAGAGCGGACGCCGCCTGCAAAACGCGGCCTTTAGCCCCGATCGTTCCCGCGCGGGCGAGCCGGGCTTCAATATTGTTGCGGATCGCGAGCCGCATCGCCTCCGAAATCGACAAGACGATCGGCGGCGCCGGAGCCGCCGCCAATGCGGGAGCGGGCGGCGCCGCCAGCGCGGGCGCCCGGAGGAAGGCGGCGGCCGCGACCATCGCCGCCGCCCGCGCGCTACTCCTCGCCATGGCCGCCATGATCCAGAATGATTTTTTCGAGACCAGCGCTCAAGCGCCGCTTCTCGGCCGCGGAGACCCCGGAAAAGATCCGGCCGATCTCCGCGTAGTGACCAGGCCAGAATTCCCGGAGCCAGGACAGTCCCCGGGCCGAGAGCCGCGCGACGCAAAGGCGGCGATCGCTCTTCGAATGCTCCCGCCGCACGAAGCCCTTTTCCTCGAGTCCGTTCATGATCTGCGTGACGTTGGCGCGGCTCACCAGCATCAGTCGGCTGATCTCGTGAAGGGGCAGGGCCCGGGCCTCTCCCTGCTCGAGGAGGCTCATGATGTTGAGTCCGGCAAGCGTCATTCCCCGCCCTCGAATCCTGCGCGACAGGCGGTTTTTAATCGTCGCGTAGGCCAGGATAAGCCGAAGGAGGAAGGTGGCGGAATCCTTGTCGAAGCAACGATAGCGCCTCGAGTGCTCCGCGAAGCGCCGGCGGTAAAGATCCTCCGCCAAGGGAAGTCCCGAGGCAATCATTTAGTTAATATATTAACAATTAAGGCATTAACAGTCAACGCGCGCGATCCGCCCCCGTCCCCATGGATTTCTTTTTCTAAGGAGGCGTGACCGGGACCGTCGGAGGGACGGATGGGGAGCCGCCGGCGGGAGGCTGCGGCGGCGCGGCGGGGGCCTGGGCTTCCGATTGGTTCAGCGCGGACGGGGGCACGTGGTTCTTTTTCAGCACCTGGTTGACGATCCGCGCCGCCGACGCCTTCGCCGCCGCCGTCTGCTGGGCCGCGGCGGCGCCCGAACGACTCTGAGCGGAAACGCCGGATGAGGGCCGGGACATTGAGGGCGGAGGAAGGCGAGACTTGTCCAACGTCGGAATCACATAGGGCTTTGCGGAAGCGGCTGCCGCTTGCCGGCGGTCCCGGCGCCCGTGGCGCGCGGAGCGACGCGCTTTTTTGACGTTCGCGACGCGCTTTTTGGGCGCCGACATCGGAACCGCGGCGAGAAACTTGGCCGCCGCCTTCTTATTTTTCGCAGTCACCTTGGACTTGAAATGGCGCCGAGCCGATTTCCCGCGCTTCTTTGCCGTCCGAGGAATCTCGGGGCGGACGGGCTTTCCGTTGGCGCTATAGATAAAAACATCGCCCTTCATGAGCCCGTAGAATTTATAAGGAGAATTCTTGTAATTGGGTACGCCAGCCGCGGCCCTCCCTCTGGCCATTCTTCCATGACGGCGGGCTTTCGTGGAGCGCTTCGCGGGCCGGCGCTTCCCGGATAAGGCGGCCTTTTTTTTAGCGGAGGAAACCTTCTTGACAGCCGCGGCGACCGGGGGCTTTGTCCCCGCCGTCTCCTGGGACCAAGCCGGAACGGACAAAGTAACGGCGCAGAAAAGGCCGCAAAAGGCCATACAAGGCCATAAAAGGCCGCGGGGGACTTGGAATTCAAGAGCTTTCCGCTCGCCTCCGCCGCTAACTTTCGTTGCCATAAGCGCCGATTCTCTCAGAAAATAAAATTCTTCAAGCAATAAACGCTGCCGCCGGATTTATGGAACTCCGAGGTGTCGACGTGAGAAACTTCGAGGCCCATCGCCTGGATATGCCGAGACGCGGCCTTCGCCCCGTGGTGGATCACGACGGTCTTGCCGTCCACCACGCAGCCGTTCAAGGCCATCGCCTCCACGGCCTCTTCCTCGCCGATCGAGACGACCATCGGGAAGATCTTAAGAATCAGCTCTAGGCTCGCCGCGTCGAAAGCCGCCGCGTGGATGAGCACGGCCTCGCTCGTCAAGGGGCAAAAGCAGGTATCCAGGTGATAGAAGCGTTCGTTGACGAGTTTGAGGAGGATGACCGGAGCGTCGAAGAGGGCGGCGATATCCTCGTAGGGATTGATGTTCGACCGGAATCCATAGCCGCCCCAGACGAGGCGGCGCTCCGGATGCCACAGGGCGTCTCCCCCTCCCTCGAAGAAGGCCTCGCGGTCGCGCAGATGCGCGATCCTGTAGCCCAACGCTTGAAAAAAGGCCTCGGAAGCCGCCACCTCCCGGCGCCGCGAGGGGTGAAGCATCTGGCTCAAGAGGCATATCCGCTCCCCCGAGGGAGAAAGCCCCGTGAAACAGGTATTGGCGCAGAACGTCATGTCCTCCAAATTCGCGAGCGGCTCAATCGACGAAACGGGCTTCCCCGCCGCCTCGAAGGCGCGGCGAACTCCCTCCCATTGCCGCCGCGCGGCGTCTTTCGCGACCTTGCCGGCCTGTCCCACCATGAAAGGGTTCTTCACGTCGACGACATCGAAGTAGTCCGGGGGACACATGAGGATGCCCCGTGGCCCGGGCATGGGATCCGCGGATTTAAGCGAAAAGCCCCGGAGCTCCGAGACGGACCGGTAAATGGCTCGGCTCATGATCGGATCACGCGAAGGATGCCTCCACGAAGCGCCGCGCGAACTCTTCAGCGCCGCCGAACCAGTGTCGCGGAGGGATTCCAGGCTCGATGGCGGCGACGCCGCCATCGGCGGGCCCTTCCCACGCCCACGGCTCTCCGACGTCGATGCGCATGGAGACGCCGGCGCGATGGCGCAGGGGGAGGAAGAGAAGGGGCCCATGCGGCAGAAGACGCCGCGCCAACAGCCTAAAAAACCTTGTCCGGTACGGCGTTTCGCGGGCCGCCTCGGCCTCGAGCGACCCGATCGCCTCCAGCCGCGACGCCGTCCCAAGGCCCAGGGCGTCAAGGAATCGGTCGAGCAGCCTCCGCTCCGCGGCGCAGACGCGCCCCGTGTCCGCCAGGCAGCCTTCCGGCGTTCCGCACCCCTCAAGACCCCCGAAAATCGACAGGAAGCGCATCTCCAGATGGCGCCAGAGGTTCCGCCCTCCCAGCGGCCGCCCGGAGCGTCCCAGGCCAAGGTCGGCGAATTCAGGAATTTTTTGGAGCTCCCTGCGGATACGCGTTGGTTCCGAGCGGCGGGGACTCGCGAGCCTGGACCGCCACACCCATTCCCGCACCGCATAGAGGAGCCGTGCCGTGGTGGGGACCCCCCCCGCCAACACCATGACGATCTCGCCGCCCGCGCGCAGCTCGCCCAGGAGCCTTCCGGCCGCGGAGGGCCAAGCCGCGCCCGACAGAAGGAATCGGCCGGCGGCGCCGCGGCTGTGGCACATTCGGTCCAAAACGAGATGCCGGTAGCCGCTCATCGCCCCGGCATAGAGGCCCTCCATGTGAAGCCCCACGGTGTCGAGAGCGAAAGGATCGATGGCCACGACCAAGCGAGGCCTCGCCCCCGGCCCCCGAAGGCTTTGAAGAGCGTGCATCGCGACGTGCATCAGATCGAAATTAAGAGCCGCTTCCTCTCCCCATGGATCGGGATGCGAGGTCAAGGCCAGGATCGGACAGCGCCCCCGTGCTCCGTCAAGCCGTCTCAAGAGCCCGCGGGCGCTCTCCATGGCCGGGGAACGCTCATCGAACGACAGGCTCCGGCGTCCCGAGAGGGCCCGGAAGAAAGCGTCGTGAACCCTCAAGGACCACTCCGATGGGAGAAGCGACACCGCCTTGCCGATCGCGGCTCCCGCCATGATGAGGGGCGGCTCGATCCAGGGCCTCAAGGGATGGTTTTTGCCCCATGGAACGGGCCCGCCAAGTCGCTTGCGGCGCTCTTGGGCGCGCATGACGACGCCCATCAAATCCTCGGCGGTGTCGGTCTCTGGGATGGGCCCGGAGCTCAGCGCTGGCTCCACGACTCAGTTTAACAAAAATGATACTCTGGTGTTGGTGAAGAGTCTCGGACTTTTCCTCATGGGTGCCGCTTTCTTCGCCTCCGCACCGAAACCCAAAGCCGCCCCTATCTTTCCCCCGCGCCTGGAAGGAGCGGGCGGATGCGGGATTCTCCTCGTGGGGGAGGGAGGCGACTACGGCTGGGTCGAGGCCGCGGACGTCATCCGGCGCTCGGCCGGCGCGGCGCACCCGGTCGAGGTCGCCGCGGGCCCCGGCGACCAGGCGGGGCTCAGGCTGGCGCTCCAGCGCCTCGAGGACCGGCATGTGAGCCGCGCGGCGCTCCTGCCCCTGTATTTTTTTCCCGGCTCCCCTTTCTTCAATCAGACCTTGGATGCCGTCGGACTAGGAGCGGCCAAGACCAAGACCCCCCCGGCCTTCGTAAGCCGGACGGGAAGCGTCATTCCGCGGCTCCCCGTCCGCTCGGAGCCGGCCGTGGCGAGCTCGGTGCGACTCCTGCGGACGGCCCCTTTTGGAGAAAGCCCCTTCTTTCCGAGATTGATCGCCTCAAGGGCCCTCGCGGTCTCAAAGTCGCCTCGACACGCCGCCCTCTTTTTAGTCGGAAACGTTCCCATCGTAGAAACCTCAGCGGCCAAAGCCTGGGAGGCATGGGCACAGAACGTCGCCCTTCAGGCGGGCATCAGCGGGGGCTTCCAGAGGGCCCAGGCATTTTCCCTGCGCGAGGACTCCCCGGACGGCGAGCGCGCGAAATACGAACAGGCCCTCGCCGCGGCCGCCCGGAAAGCCCTTTCTTCCGGGCCGCTAGTGGTCGTCCCTCTCGAACCGCGCCCGGGGCTCGCGAACGCAGGCGCCCGAAAAGCCCTCCGAGGGCTGCTCGTCGACTTCGCGGCGAAGCCTCTCCTGCCGGACCCGATTCTCGGCCCGTGGGCCTCGGCGGCCGCCCAAAAGGCCTGCGGGCAAGCACGATGAGGCGGACCTCCTCCCCTCGAGAAGAGATGTCGCGGACGGCGGCGCGGGCTTTGCATGTTTTAGCGGGCATTTTCATTTTTTCGCGAATCGTCCCGGCCCAGGAGATTCTTCTCGTCGACGAACACACGCTCGCCGTCCGGATCAAGGCGTCTGGAACCGTGGCGACCGAGGAAGTCTTCCGCCTGCGGTCCGCGGGCGACGGACGCATTGAGACGGTCGACGTCTCAAGCGGTCAATGGGCTCCGGGGAGTTCGACGCTCGCGACGATGGCGGATGCCGACATGTCGGCTCTCATGGACTCCCGCAGCACGACGCCGAAGAGCATCCTCAAGGCCCGCTGGCATCCGATCTATCAGGCGGCTCCCATCGAATGCCGCAAGGACTGCTTCATCCTGAAGGTGTACGTCTCGCCCCAGGAAACCGTCAAGGCCCACGCCGTCCTCTTCGAGGCCGCGCGGCGTCTCGTCATGTCGGGAAGAATCATCGGCGACTCGAGCCGCTTCGCTCGCGACGGCCAGATCCTCGCATTCTGGCCGAAAGACCATCCCGAGTCGCGCCGGACGATCGAACTGTCGAACTACAAGGCGCCTCCCGAGGAGGAGACCAGCAGCGCCGCCCTCGAAGGCGTCTTTAGCCGAGCGATGCCCGAGACCAATTGGCTCGCCCCAGGCACCTCCTGGGAAGGAACGATTATCGCCGACAGCTTCCAGGATCCTTTGGCGGGCCCCGGCGGCTCTCTCGTCTGCATGGGTGAAGAAGCGTTCTTCGCGGTCTCCATTCCGACCGGCACGATGACGCTTGGAGATATGAAGGACGTCAAGATGCGCGTCGAAAACGGAAAGCTCCTCCTGGGGCGCGACCGGAGCCCCTTGGGCCCGGACTTCTGCGGGATCGTCAATAAAACGTCGGGCGCGGAGCACGCGATGCGGGAATTCCGCATCGTGGACGCCAGGCGTCCTCCCCGCCGCCCTCGCGAACCGGACTTTAGCGGCGATCCTTACGGCTCCGCGCGCTACCCGTGACATGAAAACGAGCGTCGACGCCGCCTTTGCCCGCAATGCCCGCATCCTCGCCTTCATCATGGCAGGCGGCAAGGGGGAGCGGCTCTATCCCCTCACGCACGAGCGCGCCAAACCCGCCGTCCCCTTCGGGGGCAAATACCGGCTCATCGACTTCGCCCTGTCCAATTTCGTCAATTCGGGCGTGATGTCGATCTACGTCCTGGTTCAGTACATGTCCCAGAGCCTCATCGAGCACCTCCGTCTAAGCTGGCGGCTCACGGGCCTCACCCGGGACCAATTCATCACCGTCGTTCCGCCGCAGATGCGCCTCGGCCCCTCCTGGTACCGGGGCACCGCGGACGCGGTGCGCCAGAACCTGAATCTCGTGCGCGACCATGCCCCCGACGTCGTCGCTGTGTTCGGCGCGGACCACGTCTACCGCATGGACATTCGCCAGATGCTGCGCCGCCATCTGGAAGCCGGGGCGGATCTTACGGTCTCGGCCGTGCGGGTCCCCTTGCGCTCCGCGACGAGCCTCGGCGTGATCGAAACGGATCCCTCGGGGCGGATCACCGGCTTCTCGGAGAAGCCCAAGCGCCCCAAGGCGGCCCCCGGCCATCCCGGCCAGGCTTTCGGTTCGATGGGCAACTACATTTTCCGCCCCAATATCCTTCTTGAAGCCCTCGAAGACTCCTCCTGGCAGGATCCCGAACTTGATTTCGGCCACCAAGTGCTCCCCAAGCTCTACCCGCGCGTCAAGGCCTACGCCTACGATTTCTCCGAGCATGTCCTGCCGGGGCTTGAGCCCGGCGAGGACACGGCCTATTGGAGGGATGTCGGAACGCTCGCGAGCTACTACCAGGCCAACCTCGATCTGCTGGGGCCGTCTCCCAAGCTCAACCTCGACAACGAGCGCTGGCGCATCCACTCGGGGCGTTACGACGGCCCCGCGGCGAAGGTCCTGGGGGGCCGTCTCGCCAACGCCATCATCGGCGACGGCTGCCTCATCGACGGCGCGACGCTTCGCAACTCGATTCTCGGCCGCGGCGTCAAGGTCGCTCCCGGCGCCGTCATTGAAGACTCTCTCATCATGGATTTTTGCCGGGTGGGCGCCAAGGCCCGCGTCCGACGGGCGGTCATCGACCGCTTCAATGAGATCGCGCCGGGAACGGAAATCGGCCGCGATCCGGCCGCGGACGCATCGCGCTATTTGGTCGACCCATCAGGACTCGTCGCCATCGGACGGGGGAGGCTCAAGAACCTGTTATGACCGTCAAAAAATTCGCCGTTCAAAGCGCCGCCGAGGCGCTCGAGATCGCCGGGGAGAACGACTCCCGCCTCAGGCGCCTCGAGCGGGAGCTCGGGGTCGAGATTTTCATGCGCCAGCACAAGGAGGGCGGCGGCTTCGCGGTCGAGATCCACGGCGGGCAGACGCGGGTCAATAAGGCCATCCGGCGGCTCAAGGAACGCCTGCAGCTCCTGCGCGAGCAGCCGGAACGCCCCGAACCCTCGGTGGAGCCGGCGCATGCGAGGGACGGCCACGTTCCGGAACCCATGAACATCGACTCTCCGAACCTCCCGGTGAACGGCATTTACAGAACCGCCTCCGGCAAGATCATCCGTCCCATGACCGCGAACCAAAAACGCTACGTGGACGCCATCTTGAACCATGACCTCGTCTTCGGGATCGGCCCGGCGGGAACAGGCAAGACCTTCCTGGCGGTCGCCTGCGCGCTCAGGGCCCTCGAGCTCCGGCAAGTCCAACGGGTCATCCTCTCGCGCCCCGTGGTCGAGGCAGGCGAGAGGCTGGGCTTCCTGCCGGGAGATCTCCTCGAGAAAATGGGGCCTTACTTAAAGCCCGTCTACGACTGTTTCTTTATCATGTTGGGCCCCGAGCGCTTCCGCCTCTGGCGCGACACCGAAACGATCGAGATCGTGCCCCTGGCCTACATGCGCGGCCGGACCTTCGAAGACGCCTTCATCATATTGGACGAGGCCCAGAACACGACCCCGGAGCAGATGAAGATGTTCCTCACGCGCATGGGGGCAGGATCGAAAGTCGTGGTCACGGGCGACGAGACCCAGCACGATCTGCCGGGACATACCCGTTCGGGACTCGAGGCCGTTATCGCGATCCTGAAAGCCGTCGAGGGGATCGCCTTCGAAAGGCTGACCGAGGCCGACGTCGTGCGCCACCCCATCGTGCGCAAGATCATCCGCGCCTACCAGGAGTGGGAAGCCAAAAAATAGCGTCGCGCGATTGCCATGATCCGCATCGTCGGGATCTCGAGCCTGCCCTCCTCGGCGCGCCGGCCAGATCTCATCCGGGCCGCCTGCCGCAAGGCCTTTCAAAGCGAAGGCCGCGCTCTCGCGGGGGCGCTGACCGTGCTTTTCGCCGATCGGCGCCGCATGCTTGCCATCAATAAGGCCTTCCTCGGTCATTCCTACGATACGGACGTGATCGCCTTCCCCTATGACGAGCCCGAGGCGGGGGCCGGGGACATCATCGTCTCGGCTCACATGGCGCGCCGACAGGCGCGCGAGCTGGGGCACCCCGTCCTGCGGGAAGTTCTGACCCTCGTCCTTCACGGCTCTCTCCATCTCCTGGGCTACGACGACCATCGCCCCCGCGACCGCCGGCGGATGTTCGCGAAACAGGACCGTCTCCTGGACGCCCTGTCCTTGAAGGCCAAGAAATAGTAAGTTGCTTGGGTGGAAGCTGCGGCGGTCGGCCAACCCGAAGCTTATGTCCTGATCGTCGACGACGACCCCTTGGTCCTCGACTTGGTCACGACCCGCCTTGAGAGCGCGGGCTACAACGTAACGACGGCCGGGGACGCCTGGCAGGAGGTGATCCAGGCCCAGGCCCTGCGATTAGGCCTCCTGATCACCGACATCCAGATGCCCGGCTTCGGCTCGGGCATCGACGCCTACAAAAAGCTCCGGCAACTTTCCCCGCGGCTGCCCGTGATCTTCATCACCGGCGTCAATCCCGAGGAGGCCAAGAAGACCTTGGACGATCTCAAGGACCCGCGGGTCCGGCTTGTCCCGAAGCCCATCGACTTCGCGCAACTGCGCGCCGTGATCAAGCAGCTCACCGGCATCGACCGGCCATTGTAGGATAGGAGCCGGCCCGAGCCTTCGCCGCGGCGTTTCGGCGCCTAATCCCGCCAGAAAAAGAGGGCCGCGACAAGGGCGAGGCCGATGACGTAGAGAAGCCAGATATTGGTGACAAACCAGGGATAAACGCCCAGGACGAGGCCGATGACGACGGCGCGGATGTTCTCCGATTTCCTCCCGTAAATAAAAGCCGCCGAGCCGATAAGGCTCAAAAGCAGATTGGCGAAAAGCGCGCCCGGTGACATGCTCAAGGCCGACGGCATCTGGAATCCCGGAACGCTCGGATCCGTCACGATATCCGCCCGCAGGCCATGGAGGCGCTCAGGACCGCGCTTTCGATCGTCGCGGGGAGCCCCGTCCTCGTCCAGTCTCCCGCGACGAAAAAGCCGGGCGCCATCTCGCCCGGGAAAGGCCGCAGGGCCTCGGCTCCGGGCGCCCCGGAGAGAGTCGCGAAAGGCTCCTTGACTACTTTGGCGCCCCTCACCCATTCCCGACGGAAGGCCGGGAAGCAGCGGGCCAAATCCCGGCAGGCGATGTCGATGAGAGCGTTGGGCTGCCAGGAGAGCTCCCGGTGGGCGCCGCTGATCACGGCCGAGAGATATTGGCCGGCCGACCTCGCTAAACTGGCGCCGGACTTAAGCCTGGAAGCGAGAATGGCGCTCTTATTGAACACCCATTGGTTCTCGGTCCCAAGGAGGCCGACAAAGGTTTCCTCATGCCGAAGCAATGGCTTGTCCAGCCATAAGGAGACGCTCACGATGGGCGCGGGCCGAAGCTCTCTCCAGGTTTCCTGAGCGGATTTCGGCAACTCGATCTTCGCCAAATCCCAGGGAGCCAGGCAGGAAAGCACCGTCCGCGCTTCCCAAACCGCCCCCGTAGCGGTCCTCGCGCCCGAAACGCGTCCATCAGGGCCTTCCTCGATCGCCGCCACGCGTTGCGATAAAAGGACGCCTCCCCCCGCCTCTTCGATAGCGCGTCGGGCGGCATCGGTATAAAGATCGCTCAGACCTACCCGTGCGATTCCAATGCGCGGATCCGCATCCGCCGCAAAAAATGCCTTTGAAAGGACCTGCGCCAAGCCCGTGGCGGAGGCGACCTCGGACTTCTCATTGAGAGCCGCGAGAACGATCGGATCGAGAAGGCGTTCCCTGCCGCGCGGCGTCACCCCTTCCCTTTGGAGCCACTCGGCGGCCGTCATCGTATCGAGTCCCGGGTCAAATCCTCCGTCTTGGGCCGCGCGGGACATCCGATGGAAAAACCGGGCCAATCCCCATTTATCGCGCAGCGAAAGACTCGATAGCGTCGCGACTCCGAGCCCGAGCCCCCATCGGCCGGAAAGTCCCGCGGGAGGGCTCAGACGGTCTCGTTTCCCCGAACGATCCGCGAATTCAAGGTGAAGCCGTTTCGAGAACTCTAGACGATCCTCCGTCCCGATCGATCTCAGGAACTTCCTCGTCTCGTGATAACAAGCGAGGAAAAGGTGCTGGCCGTTGTCGATCGGCCCCTCATAGCCCGGCTCGTGAAACGAGAAGGCGCGTCCTCCCAAATGCGGTTTTTTTTCGAGGAGGACGACCTTCGCCCCCCGCCGCGAGAGCGTCACGCCCGCCGAAAGCCCGGAGAACCCTCCTCCCAGGATCAGGACATCCGCCCTATTAGAGCCCATGGCAATAAAGCCAAGCTCTGGCGACTGCCCCGGCCTTCTCGAACTTCGAAATCTTTATGCGCTCAAATAAAACCGGGAAGCCCTCCCGACGGATTTTATCGAGCGTCGCCTCGTAGACATGGGCCATGATTTCCGCGGCAAGCAGGCGCGGCCGGTCCCGGAAGTCGATGAGGGACCTCGCCCTCCGGTAGAGAAGCCGGGCCCGGTTGAAGAGGGCGTTCATGAGACGCTCGAAGGCCTGGGAGTGCTCGCGCTTGGCGAGAGCTTCGCGGGAATAGCCCGCCTCCGCTATCTCGGCGTCGGGGATGTAGACGCGGCCCATTTCGAGATCGGTCCCCACGTCGCGGATGATGTTGGTGAGTTGGAAGGCGCGGCCGAAGAGGACCGCGAACTCCTTTTGCTTTTCGTGCGGCGTGTGATCGCAGCCGAAGATGCGCATGCCGAGTTCCCCCACGGCGCCCGCCACCCCGTCCATGTAGTATTCGAGCTCGGAGAAATCTCTGAACTTCGCGGGGCCCAGATCCATGGAGCATCCCCGGATAACCTCGAGAAAAGGCTCCCCTGGCAGCGAGAATTCACGGACAGGGCCCAGAAGCCTCCGGCCCAGCGGCGTTTCGGGATCGCCGTTCATCAGGCGCGCGATCTCCTGTCTCCAGCCCTCGAAGGCCTTCTCGGCCTCTTCCCGGGACAACGCTCCAGAATCCGAGATGTCGTCCACGGCGCGGCAGAAGGCGTAGACCGCGGCCAAGGCCTCGCGCTTGCGGCGGGGAAGAAAAAGGAAGCCTAGAAAAAAATTAGAGCTCCGCTCCGCCCCCCGGCCGTCTAAAACCGCGGCTTGCGGCACAAGGCCCCCAGCCAATCGAGTTTTCCAAGGACGGGACGGCGATCCAACGTGGCGAAGCCTTGGGCCTCGATCTTGTCGAGGATCGCGAGCCCTCCCCGCAGGGTGAGAGCGATCTCCCAGGAAAGCGGCCACGAAAGCTTCGACGGCAAGGCCCGGCCTTCGGCGAAGAGGCCTCGCGCGCGGACGACCTCGAAAGCCGTGAGACGCCGAAGCGCGTCATTGACCACCCCCCGAAACATCTCCCCCTCGGAATAGCCAAAACGATCGAAATCCTCGCGGGGGATGTAAATGCGGTCCTTTTTCAGGTCGACGGACATGTCCTGCCAGAAATTGGCGAGCTGAAGCCCCGTGCAGATGGCGTCCGACATCCTGAATAGTTCCGGATCCCGGTAGCCGTGAACCATGAGGACGATCCGGCCCACGGGGTTGGCCGAGCGCCGGCAATAGTCGAGCACCTCCGCGAAGCTCTCGTAGCGCTTCTTCGTGACGTCCTGCGTGAAGGCGTTGAGGAGATCCTCGAAAGGCCCCAGAGGAAGATCGAACTCACGCGCCGCGTCTCTCAGAGCCACGAAGACCGGATGCCCTGGAGCGCCGCCGTCGCGCACGGCGGAGAGCTCCCGGCGCCATTCATCCAGGCGCTCCAGACGCACGCCCTCGTACTCGGGCTCATCCGCGAAATCATCCGAGAGGCGGGCAAAGCCGTAGAGCGCGGCGATCGCGCGGCGGGCTCGTCCAAAGAGAAGGCGCGACGCGACCGGAAAGTTCTCGTAGTGGCCGCGGACCAAGTTCTCGCAGAAGACGTAGGCCGCCTCGACGTCGGCGGGATCGCCGACGCGCGTCTCGTAGGCGGAGAGAGTGTTCATCGGGGAGCCACGGATGCCGAGAAAGGCGCCGGCTCCTTCATGAACCGACGCTGTTTTCCTTGGCCTTCCGTCGCCATCTCTCGCGTTCCGTTTCGGCGCCTTCGTCTTGCCACTCAAATTCCACAGCGCCGCAGCAGACGACGTCGCCCTCGGCGGCTCCCAGGCGCCGGAGCGCCTTGTCCACGCCGATTTTTCTCAAGGTGTTCTGGAATCGTGCTACGGCTTCCGGGAGTTCGGGGCGCAGCATCGCGGCCATCTTTTCGACGAGGTTCCCACGCAAAGCGAAGCGGCCGTCCTTCTGGCGCGCGACGGAGAATCCCTGCTCGACGCGCACCGAACCAGGCGTCAAGGTGGCGGCGGCGCGAAAGGGTCCCGGCTTCGGGAGCTCGGACAAGGTTTTGATCGCCTCGTCCAAAAGCGCGTCGACGCCCTCCCCGGTCGCGGCCGAGACGCCGATGACCCGGCGCCGGCGGTAATGCCGCTTCAACGTCCCCAGCACCGCCCTGCCCTCGGGAAGATCCATCTTGTTGACGACCAGTATTTTAGGCTTGCGGGCAAGCCCGGGGCTAAAGGACGCAAGTTCGGCCTCGATGAGCCGTACGCCGTCGCGCGGCTCCAGGCCCCCGAAGCCCAGCGGGTCGATCAGGTGCCACAGAAGCCGCGTCCTCTCGATATGCCGCAGAAACCCGTCGCCCAGCCCCGTCCCCTTGTGGGCGCCCTCGATCAAGCCGGGGATGTCCGCGGCGACGAAGTTTTCCTCCTTATGGGAGACGACGCCCAAATGAGGCTGTAGCGTCGTGAATGGGTAGTCGGCGATCTTGGGCCTGGCCTTCGAAATGCGGGCCAACATGCTCGACTTGCCGGCGTTCGGCAATCCCACGAGGCCCACGTCGGCCAGAAGCTTGAGCTCGATATCGATCGTCGCCTTCTCCCCCGGCTCTCCCTTCTCGGCGATCCGGGGCGCCGTATGGCGCTGGGTCTTGAAGGAGAGATTCCCTCGTCCGCCCCGCCCGCCCTTGGCGGCGAGAAAGCGGCTCCCCTCCTCGCAGAGATCGGCCTGACAGAGTCCGTCCTTGAAGACGACGGTGCCCAACGGAACGCAAATCACGCAGTCCGATCCCGATTCCCCCGTCTTGTCCGAGCCCTTGCCGTTGCCCCCGTCCTCGCCCTTGCGATGAGGCCGCCTCGCCAGATCGAGGAATGTGAACAGGCTCGAACTCGCCTCCAAAATGACGTCGCCCCCCTTTCCGCCGTCGCCCCCGTCCGGGCCGCCAAAGGGGATATATTTTTCCCGCCGAAAGGACATGCAGCCGGAGCCTCCATCGCCTCCCGACAAAAAAAGGCGGACGCGATCGATGAAGTCCATGGGAAGTTTTCAGCAGTCAGCGTTCACCCATCAGCGGGCATGCGAAACTCATGGCCGACGACCGAAAGCTGAGAGCCGAGCGCTGAAAGATCAGGCTTTGACGGGGACGACGCTGACGCGTTTCTTATCCTTATAGGCCCAACCGAAGGTTACGATCCCGTCGGCCTTCGCGAAAAGCGTGTCGTCCTTGCCGAGGCCGACGTTCGCGCCGGGAAGGACCCGGGTTCCCCTCTGCCGAATAAGAACCATGCCGGCCTTGACGAGCTGCCCGCCGTAGCGCTTGACGCCGAGGCGCTGGGCGTTCGAATCGCGTCCGTTGGTGCTCGAACCTTGCGCTTTGGTGTGAGCCATGGGAGATTCTCCTAGTTCGCCGAAATGGCCGTGATGAGGATGTCGCTGATCTCCTGGCGATGGCCATGCAGCCTCTTGTAGGCCTTTTTCGGGCGTCTCTTGAAAACCAAAATCTTGGGGCCGCGGCGATGGGAAAGAACCTTGGCCTTGACGACCGCCTTGCCGGAGGCGGGAGCCTTATCCTCGCTGGCGTCCGCGCCCGCCCATAGGGCGTTGAAGGAAAGCTCCGCGCCCTCGGGCTCGTCCACGCGCTCGACCGTCACGCGCTCGCCCTCCTTGACCCAATATTGCTTGCCGCCGGTTTCGATGATCGCGTACATATATTTTTCCTTAGGAAGCCTAGAATAGCAATTATGAGGGTCCAAGCGCCAGATAGAGAGTCCCTAGCGCCATCAGGAAAATCGAGACGGGAGCGCCGGCCCTGAAATACTCCCAGAAACCGACCCGCGCCTGGCCCTCGGCGCTCTCAAAGACGATAAGGTTGGCGACGGAGCCGATGATGGTGAGATTTCCCGCGAGACTTGATGCCAAGGAAAGATCGAGCCAGAGGGAGGTTTCCCGGCCCAAATGCGGAATGATATTGACCAGAAAAACGACGGAGGGCACGTTGCTGACAAGGTTGCCCAGCAGCGCGCTCGCCCCGGTCAAGGCCCAGAGCCTGTCGGCGATGGGAGTCTTGGCCGCGGCCTCGAGAGCCCCCCAGAATAGGCTCAGGAGCCCGGATTGCCTCACCGCGCCCATCACGACGAAAAGACCGGCGAACATCAAAAGGAGCTCCCAGTCGATATACCGGAAGGCCGCGCGGGGACGCGTCGCCCCCGCGAGAATCAAGAGGGCCGCGACGGAGGCCGCGGCAAGGGGCGCCGACACGTTGAAGGCGAAAAGGGCGAGGAGCAAGGCGGTGGCGCCGAGGCAGGCATAGATGAGCCTCCCTCGCGGCACGGCCTCGATCGGCTCGCCGACGATCTTGCGCCCCTCGGCGAACTCGCGCGGATAGAGCCTGCGGATCACGGCGTAGTTTGCGAAAAGACCCAGGACGGCGAAGGGCAGCAGGCGCGAGGTAAAAATCCCGAAGGGGATGCCGGAATGTATCGCGACCATCATGTTCTGGGGGTTTCCCATCGGGGTCGCCGAGGAACCGATGTTGGACGCCGTCGCGAGCGCGATAAGATAGGGGTTGGGGTGGAGCTGGGCCCGGCGGGCGATTCGGAGGACGATGGGGGTCAACATGAGGCAGATCGTGTCGTTCATGAAAAGCGCCGACAAGGCCCCGGCGGAGACGACGACCAAGCCCAAAAGTTCCCGTGTCGTCCTGGCGCGAGAGAGGATGAGCCGCTCCACTTCGTCGAAAAATCCGCTGATTTGCAGGTAGCCGATCACGATCATCATTCCCAGGATAAAAAGGAGGGTGTCGTCATCGACGAGACTGTAGGCTTGATGGAGCGGAACGACCTTAAAGAGGACGACCGCGACCGCGCCTAGGAGAGCCGCGGCGGGCCGCCGGATGAAGATGCCCCGCGAGTTCGGAAAGGAAAAAAGGAAATACGTGACAAGGAGGATGAGCCCCGCGGCGAGCACCGAGGGAATCTACCAAAAACGCCGGGGGTCAGATCTCGAAATCCGGAAATCCGGTGACACCATACGCATTTCCAAGGAGATAATCAGTATGGTGTCACCGGATTTCCGGCGCGAGGGCGGGGAAACTAAGGTTCCGCCATGGCCCGGACGGCCTTTTGAATCTCATCCGCTATGGAAGCATCGAAGCCTTCCCAACGGCCCCTCATCGTCCCGCTGGAATCAATGAGGAAAACGGCGGGCATTGTCCTCGCGCCATAAGCGTCGAAAACGCGACCCCGCGGATCCAGAAGCACGGGGTAGCTTATGCCCCATTTCCTCGCGGATGTCGCCGCAATCCCGGGCTCGGCGTCTTCGTCGATCCCCAACACCACCAAATTCTTCTCATGAAATCGCTGATAGATTCGCTCGTATGCGGGAACGGACTCTCGGCAGGATCCGCACCATGCGGCCCAGAAGTCGAGGAGCACGGCCTTCCCCCTCCAATCGGAAAACCTCTTCGTTTGACCCGAAAGGTCCCGGAGGGAGAAATCGGGGGCGGGAGCGCCCATGATCCCGCCCTCGGAAAGATTCATCTCCTTGCAGCCAGAGGCGAGCGCCGACATCAATGCCAGCAAGAAGAGCGATCGGAATCGGCCATCCCGGCCCTTACTCCCTCCTTTAAAACATATACATGACATTGAAGGTATAGTACTGCGCCGCGATTAGCTGATTGCCGTTGACGAATTGGTAGACCGGGAAGCCCACGTAGCCGTACATCCGCAGCGACCCCGCGTCGGCCTCAAGTCCGGGCGCGGCGATGACGCGGCGGTAGCCCGTATCCCGTGAATCGGCCGCGGGGCCGGAATCCCGCCATCGGTAGGACGCCAAGGCTTCTGCGAAGGGAGAAAGCTTGACCCTTCCGATCCCCCAGCGTTCATAATCAGCCGCGGCCGCCGCGTCGATCTCGGAGCCTGGCCGGTAGCCGTTCGAGATGAACACCGGGATGTCGGCCATGGCGTTCGTCCACCAACTCCAATAGCTCTTCTTCGAGAAACGTCCGAAGTGATACCCTCCGGCGAGCACGTCGGTGCTTCCGGTCCCGAGCTCCGTGTCGCGGTCGAAGCCAGGATACGTATCGTCGCCGTTGGCGAGCTTGGCGCCCAACATCAAGCCGCTCGCCATCGTGGGAGACATTCCCGTATAAATCCCCATGACGCGGGCGTCGCCCAAGGCCCAGTGATTGAACTCTCCCGAACCCGCGGGTCCGGCGTCGCCCGTGTAGCTGCGGAAATCATAGGGCTGCTGAGCCATGACGCCCCACTTTCTGTTGAACATATACTGGAAGCCCGCCGTGTCGAAGTCGGTCTTGATTTTCTTGTCGGGATTGTCCGCGGCCGGGGCCGGCGAAGCCCCGCTCCAGTTTTGATTCTGATTCATCCCGTCGAATTCATCCCAGATCATGCCGCCCGGCTTCGTCGGGAGCACGGTGCCCACCCCGACGTCGAAGACACCGCAGCCGCAGGCGCAAGGCCAGCTCGGCATGGGAACGGCTATCGCCAACGCCGCGCACCAAACCACAATCCGTAAATGAAGAAAAGGGCGCGTTTGAGTCCTCATGGCCGGAATATGATATAGAATTCTTCGAATATGGCTGCTCGAATCAAATCGCGACTTGGTCTTTTCAGGGAGTTGTTTCGCTTCCTTTGGAGGGAGCGGCTGTGGTGGATGATCCCGATGGTCGTGACGCTGCTCCTCGTCGGCCTTCTCGTCGTCGTTTCCATGAACTCAGCCGTCGCCCCCTTCGTCTACACCCTGTTTTGACCCGCCTTAAAGCGTTTTTTAAGGAAGTCATCCTCCCTCTCCCGGGCCTCGTCCTCTTGGCCGTCGCCTATGTTCTTATCATCTGCCCCTATGGGTTTCTTTACAGGCGCTTCGCCTCGCCAGGACGTTTCAAGCCCGAACCGCGCCGCCCCTCTTATTGGAAGGACCGCGGGCCGGAGCCGCCGTCGATGGAGCGGGCGCGCGAGCGTTTTTAGATGAGAATTCTTGGCGTCTCCTGCTATTTCCATGACGCGGCGGCGGCGCTCCTTGAAAACGGCGTTCTCGTCGCGGCGGCCGAGGAGGAGCGCTTCACTCGCCAAAAGCACGATTTCTCCTTTCCCGAGAGGGCGATCCAGTTCTGCCTCGACCAGGCCGGCGTTCAGGGACCCGATATCGACTACGTCGCCTTCTTCGAGAAGCCCCTCGTCAAGTTCGAACGCCTTCTTCTAAGCTCCGTCTATTTCGCTCCCCGATCGCGCCGGGTCTTCCAAGAAGCCATGCAGGCTTGGCTCGCGGATAAGCTCTGGATCAAGGAGAAGCTCTCGGACCACCTGGGCATCCCGCCCGAGCGGGTGCTTTTCCTCGAGCACCATCTCTCCCACGCCTCCGCGGCCTTCTTTTGCTCTCCCTTCGAGGAGGCGGCCGTCCTGACCGTTGACGGCGTCGGCGAATGGGCGACGGCGACCTTGGGCCGAGGCCGCGCGAGTTTTTCCTCCGGAACGAACGGGATTGAAATCCTCTCTGAACTCTCATTCCCGCACTCCTTGGGCCTTCTCTATTCCGCCTTCACGGCCTTCCTCGGATTCGAGGTCAACGAGGGCGAATATAAAGTCATGGGCATGGCGCCCTTCGGCGAGCCCCGCTATGTTCGGGAAATTTTGCGCACGATCGATCTCAAGGAAGACGGCTCCTTCGCCGCCGACGCGAACTACTATTCCTACGCCTGGCGCGCGGATTTTTCCTTCACTCGGAGGCTCACGGAGCTTCTAGGCCCTCCCAGAACCCCCGGCCGACGCTTCGTGACCGCCCGCACGAGCCTTTTCGACGACCCCGCCCCCCCGACCTCCGAGGAACTGGCCTCCAACCAAAAGTACGCGGACATCGCGGCCAGCATCCAGAAAGTGACCGAAGACATCCTTCTTAAAATGGCTCGGGAGCTTCACCGCCGCACGGGTCTCACCAAGCTCGCGATCGGCGGGGGCGTGGGCTACAACTGCGTGGCGAACGCCCGCATCCTGCGAGAGACCCCTTTCGAAGAGATTTATCTCCATCCCGCGAGCGGGGATTCGGGCGCGGCAGCAGGTGCCGCCCTCTACGCCTGGCATGTGCTTTTCGGGAAACCCCGGCGCTTCGTGATGCGCCACGCCTTCTGGGGCAAGGACTACGGCGCGGACGAGATGCGCCTGGCGCTCCGAGAATCGGGACTTCCCTTCACGGAACTCCCCGCCGATCGTTTGGCCGAGAAGACCGCCGAACTTTTAAAGGAAGGCCTGATTTTAGGGCTTTCCCGCGGGCGCTTCGAGTGGGGCCCACGCGCCCTGGGGCATCGATCCATCCTGGCCGACCCGACACGGCCCGAGATGAAGGACCGCGTCAACATCGCGGTCAAGTTCCGGGAACCCTTCCGCCCCTTCGCGCCCTCGGTCGTCGCGGAGGAAGCCGAACGTTACTTTGATCTCGGAAAGGCCGCGGGAGCGGAGCCTCTGCGCTTCATGCTGATGACGCTTCCGGTCAAGGCCGAAGCCGCCCGCCGCGTCCCCGCCGTCGTCCACGCCGACCAGTCGGCGCGGCTCCAGCTCGTTTATCCCGAGGCCCAGGAAGGGGACCGTTTCTTCTATGAGCTCTTAAAGGCCTTTGGCCGCCGAAGCGGCATCCCCATGCTCCTCAACACGAGCTTCAATCTCAAGGGAGAGCCCATCGTCGCCGCGCCCCGGGAGGCGGTCGCGACCTTTCTCAAATCGGGCATGGACGCCCTCGTCCTGGGCCCTTTTCTCGCGCGCAAAAAGTAGGGCGTCAGACTTCCGCTTAACAAGCCAAGTCATCGACGAACTGTCCGGCCGACTGGTGCCGCTTTCGAGGATCTGGGTCGAGGGCCTTCGCGAAGACGGCATCAAGACGTTCTGAAGCGCCCTTGTAATGCCGGCTCAGCGGGTCGCGAGGCCCCTCGATCTTGCGCTTGAGCATCCCCTCATGGGTGCCGTCAAAGGGCAGCCTTCCTGAAAGAGCCTCGTAAGCGCACAGCGCCAGGGAATAAACGTCCGACTGAGGGACAGGCTGCCCCATCGCCTGCTCCGGAGCCATGTAAGCCGGGGTGCCGAGGACGGCTCCCGTCTGCGTGAGCCTCGTGAGCGCCTCGCTGGCGAAGCTCGCGATCCCGAAATCCATGACTTTCGCGAGACCCTCCCGCGTCACCATGATATTGGAGGGCTTGAGATCCCGATGAACCACCCCCTTGCGATGGGCGTAGTCCAGGGCTTCCGCCACGCCTCGCAAAACGGAGAGAACGCCGTCCAGTGCCAAGGGGCGGCGCGGAGAGGCCAAGTCCGCGAGCGTCCGGCCGTCCACAAATTCAAAAACGAGATAGATCTCTCCGGCGCACTCGGTCACGGAGTGGATCGTGACGATGTTCGGATGGGAAAGTCGGGCGACGATCCTGGCCTCGGCGATGAAACGATCCCGCACGCGAGGGCTCGCGTTCACGTCGCCGCGCATTTTCTTCACGGCGACGCGGCGGTCGAGCCGGAGATCGCGCCCTTCGTAGACGACCCCCATCCCGCCAGAGCCCAACACTTGGTCGAGCCTGACCTGGCCGTCGATGAACGATCCCTCGGCGCCAAGCCCGAAAGCCGGAAGACGCTCCATCGCCTCCGAGCCGCCTCGTTTAAAGGCCTTCGCGCCTTGCCACAGCCCAAAGAGAAGCAGCAACCCTCCAAGCGCGGGTACGGCGTCGATCGCGAAACGACGCATGGGGCTGAGCCCCGAAGCCGGGGCCGAGTTCGGCGGCGCCTGGGCGAGAGCGTTATTGTCAAAGACCGCCGCCAAATCCCCCTCTCCAGGCCCGCTTCGACGAGCTTTCTGAAGGTACGCCTCGAATCGCGGATTGATGCGCACCGCGTTTTCGAGGCTGTCGATCATCTCCTCACGGCGTCCGAGCCCGGCGAGAGCCATCGCCCGGAAAAGCCAGGCGTGCGCGTTATTGGGATCGAGCGCGAGAGCCGCGCCCGCGGCCGCCAAGGCGTCCTTGAAACGCTTGGCCTTGACGAGCGCGAAGGACTTGAGCGCCGCGATCGAGGCGTTTTTAGGCGAGAGCTTCATCGCCCGCGTCAGATCGGAGAGCGCCGCCCGGGGACTTCCCAGCCGCAGGTAAGCCGCCGCCCGTGTGAAATAGGCCTGGGGATCCTTCGGATCAAGCCGCACGGCCTGATCCGATTCCTTAAGAGCCGCCTGGACATCGAGAGCGCCCATGGCCTCCCGAGCTTGCCCCACGAGGGCCGTGGCTTCTCCGTTCCGAAGGACGCCCGAAAGTTTCCCCTCCTCCGAGGATGGAGTATTTCCAAGCCCCACGGATCCCCCTGGAATGATGTCGGCAAAGGCGACTTGGCCTGTTTGCGCCGTATGAATGGCTCGGATCGCGCCCAGGGTCGCGGCCGCGGCCTCGCTGCCGGGATCGATCGCGAGAGCGCTTTGAGCGTCGGCCCGCGCCGCCGCCGTATTGCCCATTCCGTATTCAGCCTGCGCCTTCAAGGAATAGGCCCGGGCGCTTTGAGGATCTAGATTCAGCGCTTGCTGGGCCTGGGATACCGCCTGGGAGTAGTCCCCATCCGAAAGGCTCTGCTCGGAGCCGTAGGTATAAGCCTGGGAATTATCCGGCTGAGCCTGCTGCCATTGCCCGGGAGTCATGATGCGGTCCGCCCAAGGGTCGCCGCTGTCCATGATGGCCACATGGAACGGCGTCTCGATTAGATTCCCGTACATGTCCTGTTTGAGCTGGGACACGATCGACGCCATTTTCTGCTGATCTTGCGAGGATAAGTTCCCCGCGTCCTGTTGGACGAGATTCTTGCCGCTTTCCTCCAAGTTGAAATAGTTCCAAACGGCCTGCATTTGAGCGGAAGTGATGTCGCCGTCGCCGAGGACGCTCTGGTTCGAGAAAACCGAACGAATATAAGGGCTCTCGTCGCCGTCTTGGGCGGCCAAGTCGGCCGCGACCTGACCAAGTTGAGCCTGGCTGTAGCAGCGGCCCTGTCCCGACGGACAAGGAATATCCGGAGGCGGCAACCCCGCCGCCAAGGCAGGAGCCACCCAAAGCCACGGAAGGCAAAAGATGACGACGGAAGGCCGCGCAAGGCAGCGAAATGACGCAAAAATTCCGTGAGTTCCTCGATGCTTTCCGCAAGCATCCGCTGCCTTCTGCTGCCTTGCGCTGTCGATCGCTGCCATTGATGCTCAGGAGAGAAACTTCGCGGCCGCTGCTTCGTCGAACTCGATTTTTCCTTCGCCATGGTCGAAGGAGGCCATGACAAGACCGTCAAGAGCGCCGTCGACGAGCTTCCAGGCGCGCAGCTGAAGGGTGGTGGAATAAAGCTCGCCCCTCACATGCTCCACTTCGACCCATAGGGCCCGGCCCTCCCACGGCGCCATCATACGAGCGACTTGCGCCTGGTAATCCCGGTATTCTTCGTCGCTCATGAGCTCCGAAATTCCCGTGTTGAACAGGAGAATTCCGGCGTCGTCCTCGGCCGGAAGATTCTTGGACAAGAACGGCCCCGCCATATTCTCCCGGCATTTCACAAGCTGAAGCCATCCGGCCTCCCTCTGATTGAGTTCCTGAACCTTGCGCGCGACCTGATCCAGAACGCGGATTTGACGCATCTGGTCCGGGAAAAGGCAAGCCGTCAGCCATCGCCGATCGCGGATGTCATCGAGAGAGAGCGGCGCGGAATCGATGCCGACGCGCCCCAAAACAAGCTCCGAGTCGAAACCCACAAAGCCCAGCGTCTTGTCCGCGGTGAGGTCGAGGCCCGCCCCGGCCCCCGCCTGCGCGACGTAGAACGGGAGCCCCCGGCGCTGGAAGTAGAGAATCGCGGGCGGCATCCAAAGAGTCGAACGCGCCCATATGAACGGACGCCGCCGCGATTTCTGGAGATTCCCGTAGAAGGATGCCGGCGGCCCGGCAAGAAACCTCGACAAGGCGGCGGATGGATCGGCTTCATCCGTGCCGCCGCAAGAGGGAAAATAAGGAACGAAGGGAGATTGGGCGTCGTCGAGGGCCTCGAAATGCAAGCAGGAGAGAAAAAGGGCCCACGCCTCCATCCAGCCGACGAACCGTCTTTTCTCCCAGGCCTTCTGCGCGGCAGCCCACCAAGCAGGCTCCCCTTTCGAGAGCTCGGACTTGAGAGCGCGCAGGAGCGCCTGCGAGACGGGCATATGGGCGGACGTCGCCTCGCCGCGTTCGAGTTGGGAGAGAAAAAGAGCCTTGTCCATTTAGGGTTTGCCGAGCCCCGGCGCCACTGGAACCGCGAATTGGAACGTCGCCCCTTTGTCGGGCCCCGCGCTTTCGACCCATATCCGGCCGTGGTGCGCTTCCAGGACCTCCTTCGCGATCGAGAGGCCAAGGCCCATCCGCCCGCCTCCCGCCCGGCTCTCGGCTTGGTAGAAACTGGCGAAAATCTTATCGGCTTCGCCGGCCGGCAACCCCTCCCCGGTATCCTTGACGGCGAAGACGACCTCGCTCCCCAAGGACCGAAGGCTCACGGTGATCCTGCCTCCCGTCGTAGTATGACGGATCGCGTTCTCCAAAAGGTTGTTGAGAACCTGCAGGAGGCGGTTTCTGTCCCCCAAGATAGGCGAAAGGCCCGGCATGATTTCGACCGAAACGTCGATCCCCTTCGCCTTCGCCCGCGCCTGGGGACCGGGCATCGCTTCCTCAATGATCGCCGCCGCCGATATCGGCTCCGGCGACACCCGGAGCTTGCCCTGCTCGATCGACTCCCAGTCGACCAGATCTTGAATGAGATGCCCGACTTGCTTGATCGCGCCGCCGATGTAGGCAAGGCGTTTTTTCTGCTCGGCGTCGAGGGCCTCGTCGCCGCCAAGGCTCGCGACAAGAAGCTCGTAACCCGCCTGAAGCCCCATGACGGTGTTCGCGAGATCGTGGGACGCCATCGCCAGGAACCGCGACTTCATCTGGCTGAGGCGCTCAAGCTGCTCGTTGAACTGGGCGAGTTGAAGATTGGCGACGCGAAGCTCGGCGATAAGGCTTTTATTCTCGTCGCGCAGCCTCTTTTTTTCCCATGCGCGGTCGACCGCGCGGCGCACGTCAGGGAAGGCGGCGGGTTTGACGAGGAAGGCGCACGCGGCCTCGTCGATCGCCCCGACCGTAACCTCGGCGTCCTCCCGGCCGGTGAGCATCACGAACTCGGACGCAGCTCCCGCCGCGCGCAGCCGCCGGATCGTCTCAAGGCCGGTCGTGTCCGGCAGGTTATAGTCCATGAGGATCACGTCAAAGCGGCCGTACGCCGCCCGATCGATGGCCTCGGCTCCCGTCGCGGCCTCCCCATGCTCGTAACCCAAGGCCTCGAAATTATCCCCGATCGTCTCGCGCATGCCGGCATCGTCGTCGACGATCAGGACGCGCGGGAAGACGGGCTTGGGGTTGGTCATGCGGGTTTGGCGAGCGGCAACAGGAGACGAAACGATGTTCCCTTTCCAGGCATGCTGTGGACCTCTATTTTCCCCTTGTGCAAGTCGATCACCTTGCGCACGACCGCGAGGCCCAACCCCGTGCCGCGCGCCTTGGTCGTAAAGAAAGGCGTGAAAATCTTCTCTTTCACCTCCACCGGCATTCCCGGGCCGGTATCGGCGACCTCAAGCGCCGCCATGCCGTCGACGACCGATGTCTTCACCCCCACCGCCCCGCCGCCGGGCATCACCTCGATGCCGTTTCCGAGGAGGTTGCGGATCGCCTGCTGCATATAGGCCTTGTCCACTTCGACAAAGGGATCCGAAGGATGGAAGTGCCGGACGACTTTGATGTGGGGGGGCAAGGGATAAACGGAAAGGATGTCGTCGAGGAAGGCGTTGAGGGGCACGCGCTCGGCCTTGAGCTCCCTTTCCCGCGAATAGCTGAGGATCTCGGAGATGATGCCGTTCGCCTGCTGGATTTCGGACTCGATGATCTTGATGTGCTTGGCGATCTTGGGCTCGGCATCGAGCTGCGGCCCCAGCCTAGCCTTGATCAGGTAGATCGAGTTGTTGATGACCGCCAAGGGGTTTCGGATTTCATGTCCCACGACGGAGGCCATCTGCCCGATGGCCGCCAGGCGCTCCTTGCGGATCAACTCATCCTGAGCCGAGCGCAGCTCGCGCGTTCGGGCCGCGACTTTTTTTTCCAGGTCCTTCGAGCCAGCCTCGAGCTCCTCCTTGGTGGCCAAGAGTTCGGCGGTCTTCTCTCGGAGAGACTCGCTCATCGCGACGAAGGTCTCCCCCAGATCTCCGATTTCATTATTCGCCTGCGCCAGGTCCGGAGGCTCCTCGAAACGCCCTTGCGCCAGCTTCTGGGCCGCCTCGCGCAGGAGCCGTATGGGGTAGGTGATGAACTCGGCCAGGATGATCGAGACAAGCGCCGCGCCCATGATGGCGAGGCCGACAAGCCACCACGCGCTCTTCATCATCGCGCGAGCCGGCGTATCGACCGCGCGCATCGGCTCCTCGATATAAACGATCCAGTCCAAATTTCTGACGTAGGCGTAGGCGGCCAGGACGCTCCTGGCGTCCTGAAGCTTCATGATCCTGGCGCCGGATTCCCTGGCTTGGCTTGCGATGTCGATGAGCACATCCTTGTCGACCGGGAGGCGCATTTTCTGGTAGGCCAAATCCACGTCGGAAGCGGCCACGGCGTCCCCATCGGAAGTGACGACCCACGCGCGTTTAAGGCCCTTTGGCGGCGGCGGGAATTCCATGCGCAGGAGCTTCGATACCCCCTCGAGAGAAACCTCCCCCGCGAGGACCCCGACGATTCCGCCCGCGCCCCGGATCGCCACGGCGACCGTGCTGCAGGGGTCCCCGTGGATGCGGGTAACGCCTCCCATGTACTGCCCGTCCGCGATCGACATCTTGAAAAAGTCCCGCCCCGCGAAGCTCTTCGGCCATACGTAAGTTCCGGGATAGCGCTCGGCGCGGGCCAGGACGTTCCCGTCGGCGTCAAGAAGATAAACCCGCATGAACGCGGCATGAGCGGCCATCACCTTATCCAGTTCGGCGCGCTGGCGGTCCCGGCCCAGGGACCAAAATCCCTCGATCCCCGCCAGATCGGAGAGCACGCCTCGAAAGGTTAGGACGTACTTGGAGGCCGTGTCGGCGAAGCCGACGGCCAAGTTGCGTTCGTCGCCCAGAACCACTCGCTCAAGGGAGCGGCGGGAATACTTGATGAGGGACAGGGAGACGACCGCGACCGGGACGACCGACACCAGCAGGAACCAGAAAAGAAGCCAATGGGCGAGCCGCCCACGATGCCCTCGCTTCAGCGCCATAGGCCCATGCCGCCGTTGCCGCGCGGGCCGCTTTTGTCGTGGCGGCTCTTACGCTCGCTGGCGCGATAAAAGCTGGCGGATGCGGGCGGACAACTCGGCCAGGTTGAACGGCTTCGTAAGATATTCATCGGCCCCGAGCTCAAATCCTTGGGTTTTTTCCTCGGGAGAAAGGAAGCGCCCGGTCATCATGATCAGGACCACGCTTTTGGAGCGCCGACGCAGCTCCTGGCAGATTTGAAAACCGGAGGAATCCGGAAGCTGAATGTCCATGATCACGGCGTCGGGGTCGAGCTTTTTCGCGGCGGCAATCCCCTCCTCCGCCGTTCCGGCCTGGTGGCAGGCGTAGCCGTCGAGCTCCAGGACCTCGGCGAGACTTTCGCGCAAATGGGCGTCGTCGTCGATAATAAGCAGTTTTTGGCCGTTGAAGCTCGCCATCGGGTCTACCTCCGGGATTGCGTCGGCGGGACGAGTTTATAGCCGACGCAGGGAATCGTCGTGACGTGCTTCGATGCGGGCCCCAGCTTCTCGCGCAGGCGCCGGACATGGACGTCAACCGTGCGGGGGGATCCGAAGTAATTGTAGCCCCATACGCGTTCGATGAGATAGGGTCGGCTTAGGACGCGGTTGGGAGAGCTGAGAAAGACATAAAGAAGGTCGAGTTCCTTGGAAGTCAGAGCCACCCGTTTGCCGTTGACATGAAGGGTGTAGCTCGTCAAGTTGAGCTCGATCGCGCCCATCTTGATAAGTTCCTCGGCGCCGGCCTGTCTCGTGCGGCGAAGGACCGCCTTGATCCGGGCGAGGCACTCGGCCACGTCCCAGTTGAGAGACAGGCATTCGTCGGCCCCGGCCTGGAAGAAAACGAGCCGCAGGCTCGTCCGATCCGGCGACTGGGCGGATACCACCGATGGGGACGGCATGGGCGCCGCTTGGATTTGAGGATTGCCGGTTCCGGCAAAGGCGGGGGCAAGGCGAGTCTTGAGGCCCGACGGCCATGCCGCGGGCTGGCGCGGCGCTTCGGCGGCCGCGCGCGGCTGCTGGCCGTTGGTCGACGGCTCCGCGCCGAACTCCACTAAAGCGACTATCGGTATTTGGCGGCATGGCCCCCGAGAGCGGATGGATTTAATGAGGTCAATGCCATCCTCATCGGCGAGCTTCTGGCCGATCAAGAGGAGATCCGCGCCTCCGTTGGAGAGGAACCCAAGCGTCTCCTTGCCCCGTTGGGCGATGGTGAGGGACATTCCCCCCGCCTTCAGGGCGTCGGTCAGGACCGAGGCTCGAGCTGGTTCCCGAGAGGCGAAAATGACGTTGGTCTTCACGAAATCGAGTCCACCTCGGACGGGCGCGAGATCAGGAGCGGCCTAGGAAAGAGGCTCAGAAGCCTCCTCCTCGACGGCCCCCGCCTGCTCGAATTCAAACCGCAGCCCGCCCAGGTCCGTCACGCCGGCCAGGAAGTTGTAACAAACACTCACAACCAAGAAAAGAGAGTCCATGAGGATCATGTAGAAAAGCGCGAAAAAACCGATGGCCATGAGCCGGGATCCAATGCCATAACCGGCCATCGCCGCCGGGGGCAAGACGCCGAAATAAAGGATGCCCGCAAAAAGCCCCAGCCCCATCACAAGCCCCGAGAGCGCCGGGCGAACGGCCCAAATGACGGCAAGAGCGGCGAGGAGCCCTCCGCCCATGCCGACAAGGGCATGGCCTGTTCTCCAGGACATCAAAACGAGAATCGCGCCGCCGACAACCGCAGTGGGGATCATCGGATGGGTGTGCCAATAAGGATCAATTCGCTTGAGGTCAAATTTCATCATTATGAGAAAGAGTAACAGAACTATGACGCTAATTCAAGGGAATTGTCATGTCCCAAATCCTCAAGCAAGCCCGAGGTCTGAAGAAATAAAATACCTCGCGTCCCGACGGTAGGGAAGAATCGGTGAAAAGCGGCAACTTTTCACCCGCGAGGTGAAAGCATGATACTTCAGAACGGGCACCGTTGGAAAGTCGAAAAATCGAAAGAAGTGGTGACGACGTCGTTTGCGGGGTTGCCGATGCTCACGGAGCTGGCGCACCA